>RIBJ01000039.1 GCA_003762715.1 Muribaculaceae bacterium Isolate-104 (HZI)
AAAATGTCTGATATAAAATATGACTATTTTCTTAACCCTAAAATTATGTTGTTATGATTAAAGTTAATGCACATATCCTTAATTACTTATCAAGTGATGCAAACATAAATGTCATCGCCACATTAGAGGATTTATGTAATGGACAACATACATCTTCTACGACTATTAGGAATTTGTGAGCCTCGGAAGACTGGGCGGTGTAGTTCAGGCGGAAGGTCTTGCTTTCGAGGAGCACGCGGTCGTTGTTGACCAGCACGGGACCGTCAACAAGTTTGAGCGTGCCTTCGCCGTCATACTGGAAGTAGCGGATGGTATAGAGGGTGTTGGCATAGTTTCCTTCGGGCTTTATCTCGAAGCGCAGTTCTACGGTCTGCCCTTTGGTAATTTTGTCGCCGTATGGCATGACTTCCACCGTGAACGGATAGGACTGCTGCACGTCGAGGTCGTCGGAGCAGGAAGTGAGAGCGAGAACGAGAGTGAAGAGGATTGCCCAGAAGCCGAAGAAACGGGCGGGAGTGACGCGGGTTGCGCCGATTTTATTCAGTATTGTATTCATTGTTTTTCAGAGTTTTAATTTTGAGTTGTTAGAAATTTTGGGTTGGGTAGCCACAAGGTAGTCGTTGAGATCCTTGTGGTCGGGATAGAGAGCTGACTTATCCATAATCTTATCGCCGAACTCCCTGCGGAGTCTGGCAAGGGCGGATCGTCCAGCCTCGTCGTTATCGAGGTAACAGGCGATTACGGAATAGTCCGGGAAGATGGTCAGGGCTTTGCCGACATTGGCAACGGAGTTGAGAACAACCGAGTCGGAACCGTCATTGAGTCCGAGGCGTTCCGCTGAAAGGAAGTCAATGAAGCCTTCAAACACGTTGCACCGGGTGTTACCATCGGCGATGTGGGTTATGTGCTTGGGTGGGTATGACCCCTTGTAGAAGGAGTTGCGAAGCTCAAAACCATGTGCGTTGTTCTCGAAACCGATGGCATAGTAGTCTTTGCCGTGAAGTCGGTAATCCACCTGCACACACCACCGCTGGGCGATGTTACGGGGAATACCTCTGTCGGCAAGATATTTCAGCAATGCCGGAGATTCCAGTTTTGAGACTTTCACATCTTCAAAGGTCGGTTGCTCGATGAACGGCTCAGGCTTATAGGGCATTGCTATAGGCATCTGCATCTTCTCGGCGATGAACTCCGCCTGTCTGATGAAGTCGCTGGAGTTGCACAGTTCTCCGGCAAGAGTGAAGATGTCGCCTCCGGCACCACTGCCAAAATCGAACCATACATCTTTGCGGGGATTGACGTGGAACGATGGCTTACGCTCACTTCGACATGGGGAGTAAAACCATAGACCTTTGCTGTCGCGTCCGGTAGGCTGATAGCCCAACTGATTGAGGAACTCGACAAGCGAGATTTTCTTGATGTCATCAATGTTCATAAGCGCATCCTCCGTTTGGGTTTGTCAGGCTCCTGTTCCTGTTTGGGCGGCTCTATCTTCTGTTCCTTGTCTTTGGTCTTATCCAAAGCCGACATTTCAGAGGCGATATATCGGTTAAGTTCCGACATATTACACGAGCCGGTCAACTCATAGGCGAGGTCATAGATTCCGCCGTATGCGCCGGACTTGGTATCACGCCAGAGATTAGTCTCGATGTTGATTACCATTGTCGGACCGAGTTTGTCATCGTAGGGAGCATTGTAAATACGGAGATTACCGTCAGCCGCCACCGGGTGTTCCTGACCGAGAGCTTTCATAAAGTCAGTGAGTTTCACTTTCCTTATGTCGAGGCTGATAACTATCGGCTCCTGCGGACGACGTGCCATTGCCGAAAGCTCCTTGCTTTGCTCATATTCATTCATATACTTCAAGATGAAGTCGCGTGGATCCGTGTAGAGGTTAGGGTTCATCTTCAAGGCGGCGAGGTCGATGATGTCGCCACTCTGGTCTGTGGCATGGTCATACCATCGGTTTGTATTGGTATCTACCACTAACATCGGTTCGGAGTCATCGCGCTGGGGAGCATAGTATAGTTTCATGTCCCCGAAAGCCTTGACAGGCTTTTCGCCGAGAGCGGCCATAAACTCTGTCAGCGGGATATTCCTGATGTCATTTTTTGTATATCTCATAGGCTATTCAATTATGAATTTGACACCGACACCATAGGTTGTATGGTATATCTGAACATCGCTTCCGAAAGTAAACCAGCCTTTGACATTGGCGGTCAGGGCTACTTTATCCGAGAGATAAAACTCCGCCTGCAAGTTGAGCGCACCGCCATAGATAAAGTTGTCGCCGTCATGTAGCGTAGAGCCGTCGGACAGCACATCCTTACCCCAGTTGACTGTCTCATACCCGGCAAGTGCGGAAATGCCGCCGTAGAGGTGGAATGTCATCGAGTAGTCGCTGAGGATATGGAGATTATATCCAGCCTCGCCAGTGAATTGAGCCACCGGGATGCGACCTTTCTCGCCGTATGGCTTGAAGGTCTGGAGATACTCGCCACCGAAAGACCATGTATTGCCATGACTTCCTGTGAATACTGAATAGATTACTCCGAGGTCATAACCGCAGTCGCGGGACTTTCCGGTGTAGAAACCGTCTGCCATGTTCGCCTTTATTTCAACCGCAGACATTCCGGGGAGGCATCGCTGGGCAAATGCCTTCCCTCCGAGGAGGGAAAACACTGCCACAGCGAAGATTGCAAAAATCTTCTTCATGGGATACTGTATTTACTGAATTGATAACTCGTCGATTACATTGGCCCTCACGATGTCCTCGTTATCCACCACGAAGAACTGATGGCGGCCGCCTTCCTTTTCGGCGACCTCGATAACGAGCTGCTTGTCGTCGGGGATGGTGAATTTCTCCAAAGCGAAGACCGTACGCTCCGACTGCTTGCCGTGTACCACAGTCACGTAATTCTGGGCGCGGAGCGGTTCGAGTACCTGCTCCTGCATGGCGGTTCGCTTGATAACCTTCTTATCCACAATCTTGAACGATACGTAGTCGATGTCGAAAGCGATATTGGAGGTGTTCTTCAGCTCTGTGTGGAAGTAGAGCATCCCGTTGTTGGTGTAAATGGATTTCAGGAGGAACTGCACCCCGAAACGCTTTGAGCCGATATGCTTGATCTCGCGCTTGTTCTGCTTGTAGATTGACTTCATAATCAGCTTGACAAGCATCGGCGACTCACTGCCCAATTTTTCGAGATATATCTCCTGAGCGTTATTTGGGCGATTGACAGCCTCGCCGTCATGGAGAAAATCGGTCATCTCAATGCTCAGAAGCAGAGGCTCTTTCGCAAATTTGACATTGAACGTGTAGTAGCTCCCATCATCGGTGATTACTGACAGATTCGTTTCGGTTTTGAAACGCTTAAACGCTGATTTAACGCGAAGTACATTCTTCGCTCCATCAGCGAGACCTGCCACAAGGTTTTCGTTTCCGAGGTCCACATAAATTATCTCCGCAGGGAAGATAATATGCGTGGTTTTCTCGTAGCAGACCTCCAGTGCGTGGGGCGGAATCATACGGTCGAAACCGACCTTTCGGGTCAGACCGTCGAACTTGTCGCCGTCGGTGTAGTTGGCTCCGTACACGTTCATGTCGTGTTCGGCGACTTGTTCAGTATCAGACGACACATTGTTATCGGTGTTTTTGGGTGCCTTGTCTTTTGCAAAGGCGGGGGTTGCCATGCCGATAACGGCAATGGCTGAGAGAATAATTGTTTTCAGTTTCATAAAAATTTACGTTGGATTTAAGTGGTTTTAGTTGTTTTCGGGCTGGGAAAGCATCACCCTGTACCCAGATTTAAGATGCACCTTGACAGTACGCATCTTCTTTGTGAGATACTGGCTCACACCGTTGATGAGGCCTCGACCCACATCGGATGCAATCTGCGCTCCGGCGTCGGTGGAGATATTTATTGAGCTGCCCATTGTTGACCCCATATTGGCGCCAATCTCGTGCAGCGCGTCAGTCTCCATTGAGTTGGGGATATTGATACCCTCCTGACCGTCGGAATCATAGACTTTCAGTTCTACATCATAAATTGAGCCTTGACACTCAATAGAGGAAATCTCAATCTCCAGACGCTCGTCCTGCAATCTCGCTGCACCGACAAGGACGGTGTTACGGGGTATGAGCCTGTTGCCTATCCACATCGGTTCGGTGGTTCTCAACTTCACTGACTGCCCGTTGGTAACGGACTGGTTGCCGGCAATGACGGCGGCGATTGTATTCTTGCCGACCGACCTTTTCATGCCGACCGATGTGTTGAAGCCTCTCTCGTTTGTGGCGGCACTCAACGTCGATACGACATTGTGGGTAACATTCTGCACCGGCTGGACATTCCGCTTTCCTTTCTCATCGACTTGTGGAGGCGGGACATTGCCAGCATTTCCATTACCCATATACTGCGCCGCCAACTGATACGACCTTTCAAGCAACTCCATTTCATTGGGTTGTTGCGACTGTTGCTGTGCCATAGAGTTCTGCATCTCCAGCTCATCGAGCCGTGCCTGCAACTTCGCTACCTGTGCCGATTCGTTGTACTCCGGGACATAGAAATCCTGCAACGATGCCTGAGCCTGTTGGTATGCCGCAGCCGAGTTCTGAATCTCATCGGGCAATGTCGGTTCCGCCGGAGCTGTAACGGTGTCGAGTTGTAGCGTCACGGCATTTATCGTGCTGTCATTACGCGCCTTGTCTTTCTGCGCCGCCTCCTGTTCGTATGCCTTCAGCTTGGTGTCGGGCATACCTGCGGAAGTCTGGTCTGGAAGTTCCATGTTCGCCTTTCCCTTGACGGCATCGTCATCGCCGCTTGGAGCGAAGATAATCCAGAAGCATACGAGGCACGAGAGAACCAGCAGCGTATAGACAGTTATCCGTTTCAACCGCTCACGTTCTGCCGGAGTTTTCGGGGCGAATTTCGCTTTGAGGTCATCGAGCAGTTTCATCTTCTACCGTTTTAGGTGAGACATCGGAGGTACTTTGGGTCGGGAGTTCAAGTTGTCGGATATGCTCTATCTCAATTGCCTGCCGAGCATGACCGGCGCCCATCTTGTAACAGGAGTGACCGAACACGAAGAAGGCTACAAGAATAAATGCCGATAAAAGAATGGTAACGACCATTAGGCGTTGCTTGTGGGGCATATCTTCACAGGCTTGTTTCACCCGTTCTTTGATTTTCCCTTTCGGGCCGTGCCACACCTTATTATATAAGGGCGACACGAGGTTGTGGATTTTCTGTTTTACACTCATTGGGACAATGTTCGTTTTGTGGTTATCAAATCTTTGTTTTCCAGAATCGTCAGACCCTCGATCATGAATCCGTTGGGGTTATCGTCGGAACGGCCGGTGTTAACCAGACGACAATTCGTGATAAGCGACCTTTCGGTCACGTTGCTCTGGCGGATGATCATCTGCCGGGCGTAGGTTCTGACCTGATAGGGGTAGTCGTTGAAATCGGCGACAATGCTGTCCACCTGAAGCACCTGCGTTATGTTTCCGGCTATGATGCGGTTGTAGTAGCCTTTCTC
This sequence comes from Muribaculaceae bacterium Isolate-104 (HZI), assembly GCA_003762715.1. Taxonomy (GTDB): domain Bacteria; phylum Bacteroidota; class Bacteroidia; order Bacteroidales; family Muribaculaceae; genus Paramuribaculum. The sequence goes on from RIBJ01000039.1 coordinate 5,539, forward strand.
CACATAGTCGGAATAATAGTTGTAGGCACTTCTGTCGGCCAGCGACATGGCGCGGTTGATGTTGTGCTCAATCGCCGATTTGTCGGGCGACAGGGTGAAGAACAGCTCATGGAAGCGTCGCACGTGTTCCCGTGCCTCTGCCGGGCGGTTCTGCTCCATATCCTGCGACAAGGCTAGCATCAGGCTCTTGCCGTTGTCAAGGACATAGATTTTCTCCCTCTGTTTCTCGGCGAAGTTCAGCGACAGCACCACGGCACCGATTGCGATGAAGGCGCAGAGCGATACCATAACAATGCCGAACAGCCTTATCTGCCGAAAGGAGGTCTCGATGTTTTTTAATGACTTAAATTCCATTTGAATACTATTTTAAGAGTTTACCGGCACGACCTGCGACATTACCCGCTACTCCTCCGGCTATGCTGCCGGCCCATGAGCCTCCGGTCATGGCGGTGTTGTTGATCGAGCGGTTGTAGCTGCCCATGCCTCCGGCCTGTATAATCCAGCCTGCGACGGTCGGAATCGTGAAGTATCCGATGATGCCGATGATCATGAACACCGTGTAAGCGGTGTTGCTCCCGTCGAGATCAACATTCGGGTTATTCGCCAGCTCCGAAATGTCATTCTGCAACATCAGGACTTGGATTTTGGCAAGGATTGTGGAGAATAAATCAGCCACAGGCAACCATAGATAGGTCTGAATGTATCGGCATATCCACTGGACAAGGGTGTTCTGGAAACCATCCCAGACGGATATGGCAAACGCTATCGGTCCCAATATCGCCAGCACTATCAGGAAGAATGTCCTTATCGTGTCTATCGTGAGCGAGGCAGCCTGAAAGAGCATTTCCAATAATTCGCGGAAGAAATTCTGGATAGCCTTCTTGACCTTATACATACCTCTCTCGATATACATTCCGGCGGCTGTGCCAATCTCTGTCACACCGAGTTCATCAATCTGCCTGTCAAACTCTGCATCGTCAACGAGATAAGCAGTGGACGGGTCGTTCATCATCTGTTCGTATTCCAGCCTGTCCTTTTCCTCCCGGTACTTCTTCATGTCGAGGGTCTGCCCTTCGAGCATCGAGGCGGTACCTTGAACGATGGGCGACATTACCGAGTTGATGGTGCCAAGCACCACCGAGGGAAAGAACATTATACAGAAACCGATGACGAAGGGACGGAGCAGCGGGAACACATCAATCGGTTCGGCCCTCGCCAGCGACTGCCAGATGCGGTAAGCCACATAGAACAGGGCACCGAGACCGGCTATGCCCTGAGCCACTCCAGCCATGTCGCCGCACAGAGGCATCATCTCGTCGTAGAGCGACCGGAGTATGGAGTGGAGGTTTGAAAAATCTATCGCGCAGAGCATGGCTTACCAGTATTTTTCGGAGCCGTCACCATAGAGGTTCACAACACGCTGTGTGTCGGCTTTCTTCTTGGCGCGGAGATACGACACAGAGATGTTCTTGTTTGTATAATATGCCGTCAGGTTCTTCAGACGCTTCATCTCCTTGTGGCAACTGTCCACGATATCCATGCGATCCTTGTCGGTCATACTGAGCGTCGTGATGTTGACCACCTGCTTCAAGTCGCCCAGCACGCCGTTGGCTTCTTCGAGGATGCGGGTGTAGCCGGAGGCTATGGCCGATAGTTCGGAACTCGTGAAATTGGGGTCGGTCAGCATCTTCTTGAAGTTGTTGACGTAATAACCGGATATGTCGCCGAGCATCAGGACTGTCTGCTGCACCTTTCGGGCGTCGCGGACGAGGTTGTTCACCGATTGCAGGGCATCGTAATATTTCTTTGCCTGCTGGTAAATCTTGACCGTCTCCTTGAAGTTGTTAATCATATTTTGGGCGGTCGTTGATTCCTGCACGAGTGATTTTGAGGAATTTACGATAGACTGGGCAATGTTTGACGGGTCGATTACCGTCCATTGGGCGTTTGCCCTGCCCGTGCCTAACAGAAGGCACAGGGCGATAAGTGGAAATAGATATTTCAGTTGTCTCATTTTTGCTTTGGATTTTAGTTGATTATGTCTGTCGCACTGTTGTTCACCATCTGGGACTCAGCATTGTTGATGCTGATAGTCTGCGGCTTGCAACCGATTTGACCATAGGGATACAGGAATACTCCGATTGGAGAGAGAAACAGTTCTTCGCCGGTAGATGAAATGCCAACGGTGAATCGCCCATTGGGAGTGTCAAAAGCGAATACTTCGCTTTCAAGAGTGGGAAGCAGCAGGTACATGTGCTCTGATCTGTTATCTCCGCGTTCACGTACCTTTACCATGGAAAGACCTTTGTTGTCTTGGAAGATGAGCTGGATTTTCTCATCAGTGGTCAGCCATAATGAATGGCGTAGTTTTTTTATTTCTTCGTACATTTTTACTTTTGGTTTTGTGGTTAACGGATTGAGGTGGCTGCGCCGCCTATAATTTTGATTAGTGCGAAGGTGAACAGCAGCGGCAGCAGGAGCATGACTGCAAGTCCGGCTATCAGTCCGAAAGTGATTGCCATTAGTACCTTCACGATAGTTATTGCAATTTTCATAACGACAATATTCTGTGGATTAGAAGATGGAAACCTTTAACGAACTCCGCAAAGTATGGTGCGGCGTAATTGGCGGCCTTGACCATTCCGACAAAGACTATCGTCAGAATTGCAATACCGGCGAGGAAGAGAATAAAGCCTGTCAGCACTCCGAGAATCGGATGAAAGAATTTGGGTATCTTCATATGGCACCCTCCCTTCTTTCATTGGCGAGCAATCGAATTGCCGCCTCTACGCTGCCACCGAGTTGCCGGGCTTTGTTCAACACCTGCACTTTCTCCGTTTCCTCGGTTGTATAGCAGAGATATTCCTCCATCGACACCTCCGTGGCATAGACGGCGGATTGAGTGCCGCCTAAACCAATCCACACCTCTTTATAGAGGCGGTTCGGATTGTTAGCCATGTTTATGGAGAGTATCTGAGCCTTCTCCTTGTCGGTCAGACCGAGCAGCTCCTGAATCTGGTCGAAACGGTTCATGTACTTGCGCTGGTCAAGGAGAATCTTGCAGTCGGAGTTGTTGATGATGGTTTCCTTGACAATCGGCGACGATATTATGTCGTCAACCTCCTGCGTAACCACCACAGCCTCACCGAAATACTTTCTGACCGTCTTAAACATATACTTCATGTATTCAGCCATGTTAGCGGTCGAAAGTGCCTTCCATGCTTCCTCGCAGATAAGTACTTTGCGGATACCTTTGAGCCTTCGCATCTTGTTGATGAAAGCCTCCATGATGATAATCGTTACCACAGGGAAAAGGTCTTTATTGTCGCGGATAGCATCAATTTCAAAGACTACAAACCGCTTGTTGAGCAGGTCGATATTCTCTTTGGAATTGAGCAGGAAGTCGAAACGACCGCCGTGATAATACTGGCGCAGCGTAGTCAGGAAATTATCTATATCGAAGTCCTGTTTATAGATAGGGATAGGACGCTGTGCCATTTCAGCACGGTATTCATCACGCATGAACTCGTAGAACGAGTTGAAGCATGGAACAATATCAGGGTCGTTTCGCATCTTGTCAAGGAACATTGACAATGCCGAGCCAAGCTCACCGCTCTCCGTTTTTGTTACTCTGTCGTCCTCTGACTTCCAGAGCGTCAAGAGCAACGTCTTGATACTGTCCTTTTTCTCGACATCGAAAACACCGTCATCCGTGTAGAACGGATTGAAAGATATGGGGTTGTCTTCTGTGTAGGTGTAGTAGATTCCATCCTCACCGTGAGTACGGTTGTGGATAAGGTTGCAAAGACCTTCGTATGAATTACCCGTATCAATCAGCAACACATGGGCACCTTGTTCATAATACTGGCGCACCAGATGGTTGGTAAAGAACGACTTTCCGCTACCTGACGGCCCAAGTATGAACTTGTTGCGGTTGGTAGTAATACCGCGCTTCATAGGCTCGTCGCTAATATCCAGATGGATAGGCTTACCTGTCAATCTATCGACCATCTTTATTCCGAAGGGCGATAGCGAAGAACGATAGTTCGTTTCCGCTGTGAAGAAACAGGCCGCAGGCTCGATGAAAGTGTAGAAACTTTCCTCGGCAGGAAAATCAGCCTCGTTGCCGGGCATCGCCGACCAGAACAGTGTCGGGCAGTCAATAGTGTTATGCCGTGGCATACATCCCATTGTCGCCAGTTGGCCGCCGACATCATTCTTGACTCGCCGCAGTTCCTCGGTGTCATCACTCCATGTCATGACATTGAAATGGGCCCGTACTGAGGTCAGTCCGTATGAATGTGCCTCGTTGAGATAGCGGTCTATCCACTCCTTGTTAATGGCATTGCTACGGCTATACCGTGAGAGACTGTTCATGTTGCGGGCAGTCTTCTCGAACTTCACTAAGTTCTCGTCATGGTCGTCAATCAGGATATACTGGTTGTAGATGTGGTTGCATGGCAACAACAATCCGACGGGACTTGCAAACGAGAGGCGGCTGTCGCTTCGGTCAGTCGATAGACGCTCGTACCGGTTGTCAGTGCTGACCTTTGCGGGCAGATCTTCCGTGTCTGACAGTGTATGCAGACAGAGCATCTTGTCGCCGATTCTCATCTGCTGTGCCGAAAGGTCTATGTCCTCCAGACAGGTAACATCCTCCATAGAGAGCGACATATATTTCTCAATAAGACCGGAAGACTTTTCTGTACCGACAAGTTCATCATCGGAAAGACGGCGCAGCCTGATATAGCCGGTATCGTTGATGATACGCTCGAACTGCTCAACAGACTCCATGAACTTGACAACCATCTCGTGATTGAGTTCCTTCGGGGTTATCCTGCCTCGGCAGAGCGTCGAAAAGTTGCTCTGCTGACGCGCCCTTTCCTTCGTGGTCTTTGTCAGGAACAGATAACACTTGTGGGCGAGATACGGACGCTCGTTGAAATGACGCTCAAAGCTCCTGTCCAAAAAGGATAAATCATCCTTCTGGAGTTCCGGCTTATATCGCTCCGACACAAACCAGTCCTGCTTATGAAGCACCGAGAAGTGAGGCAGAACCTTGATTGCCTTGCACCATGCTCCGTGCATCGCCTCATATTCGGCAGAAGTAACGGTGAAAAGCTCCGGTAGGCAGACCTCAAAGGCAACCGTAATGTCGGCGTCTTTGCTGATGATGCAGCCATGTTCCACTGCCAACAAGGGCAGTTTCGATTCCAGTGTTGTGGCTTTTAGCGTGTTTCTCATTTTGTTCTTCCTTTAATCAGTCGGTTAAGGCGCGGACGGTTGATGATATAGCGGGGATGGTATTTGACAGCAGCTAACTTCATCAGACCGTATTGCCCATACTTGGCGTTGAGATGGAAGGTGAGCCAGACAAGGGCTGAGGCGGCAGTAACGCCGAATCCGATACATATCCATTGGGATACTCCGGCGATATACATGATGACGAACACCACGAACAGGGCGAGAAGCCCGCCGGCGAAAATGAACAGATACTGCGCCTTCAGTCCCTTGTACTCCACCGACCGTCCTATACCTTTGTTGATAGCATACTCGGCCATGTCGTCGAATTAGAGGAAGAACGAGCGGAGGATTGTGGCTGCCACGATGAGAAAGATACAGGCACCGAACCATGACGCGGCGGTCTTGCTGGTGTCGGGATCGCCCGACGACCACTTGGAATAGACCTTGATGCCGCCGATGAGACCCACCACGGCACCGATGGCGTAGATGAGCTTGGTGCCGGGGTCAAAATAACTGGTAACCATAGAGGTAGCCTCGTTGATACCGCTGAGGCCGTTACCTGCGGCGTATGCACGTATGCCCGTTGCAAGTGCCATGACAAAAAGCATGGCGAACTGGAAGCCACGGCTTCCGACGAGTTTACAGATAGTCTTGTTGAGATTCTTGATAGTCATTTTCATGTTTTTGTTTCAGTTTTTGAAGCATGGACAGCCCCGACCGCTCCACGGACGGGAGCAGCCACACTTCGGGTTGATAAATTGGGGTTGGGAATTTTGCCCTTTCGGACGTGGAATTTAGTGGAGTCTCAGAGAGACATGGATTCAGTGAATGGAGGAATTATCCTACGAACTCATCGAGATCGAAATCATCGGAATTCAATTTGTTGAAATCATATCCTGATTGTTTTGCCCTCTCTTCCGATTCAGTCTTTAGCTGGGTTGTCTGCTTATCCGATTCAGTTGGTGTAACTTTTTTTTTCTCGTTATTAGAATCGGCTTTGGAAGAAATGGGTTTCATTGATAATTCCGCTCGAAGAGCGAGTGTAAGACAGAGTTCTATCCGACGGTCTATTTCCTCGTTGGTCGTTATCGCGTCGAAGAGTTTCGTCACAGTAAAAGGCTCAATAACCTTACCGGCCTCGGCCAGCTCTTCCTCTGATGATTTATTATCCATAGCTACATCCATAGCTTTTTCCAATTCATCCATAGAAGTTCCGGTTGCAACAGGCTCTGAAGGAGGCGTGTCATCAATGTTTCGCAAATCAGTGCTGAAAGCGTCATCGGTTTCATCCGAGTTCAGAGCCTTGAATTTTCTTGGGACAAACTCTTCATCGGGTTCGGAGTCATCTTCAAAGCCGTCTTCAAATTTGACATCCGAAATCCTGACATCGCCAATAGCCTGCCTCAGTATTGTCGGAAGTTCTTTCCGAACATCGGAAATGACTTCCGATGAAATTTGAGCCATAAACTCGTCTACATTGAATTTGCTGGGTGCCACCACGTGAATGTTGTCGGATGCCGCTTCTTCTTTTGGAGGCAACTCCTCAGTCTTTTCTTCACTTGGCTTTTGAGATACAGGCTTGATGACGCCGGTCAAGAACAGCAGACAGAAAATCGCAGTCAGCAGAAATCCGCCACAGAAGAATATTTCAATACCGGTCATATCCTCTGAGCATTTTTTCAGTTCCCCGTTCAGTCAAAATGTTTATTTCCTCTGAATGGGAATTGAGGTGGTCATTGAGGATATTGAATGCGACAGCACTTATCGAAAGCGGCTCGATGTTCTGGCTACCGCTGGCATTGGCATACGCCAGTGACTGAATGGTATCCCACAACTGAGGGGGAATTGAAATGCGCTTGACACCGATATTGTTGAGGCAGATACCGGGCCGCTTAAGGAATTTCTCGGAGTAATCCTCTACCTTGTCGTTACTCACTTTCTTGACCGTTTCTTCAATCTTGCCCTCATCCAATGCCGCTTGGAATGCTTCATCCAAATCCTGAAAGCCAATTGGTTTGCTTTGTCCATCAGACATTCTGGCAAGGTAATCGTCTAGATTAAACGGCACGGGGTCTTGATTCTCGCATTGAGCCAAATCGTCAACCGGCTCCAAAAACTCAATATCCGAATAATCCTTTTTAACATTGCATTTCACACATTCCTTGATTGTCTGTTGGATTTCATACATGACAACCTTCTGAAAATCGGGAAGAATCTTGTCATTAAAATCAGCAAGACGCTCAGATATACATGACAGAATCCTCTTTACGTCGCCATAAGTAAATTGTTCTTTTACCTCCGCCATATCTTTTGCCGTTTTCTTACTCCACACCCGACATCTGTCGAGTACAAGGAAGATAAGAAATAGAAGTATCGGCATTATCAAGAGCGAGCCATAGAATATGTAAGCGTATATCGAGGGACTCATACCAGAACAGTTTTTGCGCCACGATCAGTCAGTTCATTGATGACATCGCGATTTGCCACGAGGTGGGTAATCAGGATATTTGTCACGAAAGCACCGATTGTAAGATCGGGATTGCCGAAAAGCGATACCGTCTTCGCCAGTTTGTCGACCAGTTCCCTCGGTACGAAGATGCCTTTTCTTGATCCTACGGTATAGGGGGCGAGATATTTGGCGCGATAGGCGGCAATATCTTTGTCTATGGGTTGGCCGGATTCGACCTCTTGGGCGACTTTTACACCACAGGCGTTCAAGTCGCAGAATCTTGGATTGTTCATGTTCTTTTTGGGGGAATTTAGCGGTTGTTTAGTTTGGTGTTCTTGTTGAGAAGGCCGGTTATTTCGGCTTCATGCAGGTCAAAATGTTCCTTCAGCATATTGTTGATTATGCCTCCGATTGTCACATTATTCCCATGCAAAGCCCGAAGTATCGTGATCAGTGAATGATATTCCACATCAATCGGTACTTGTTTTCCCGACCTCCCGAAACCTATATCTACATTGTCGACAAGAAAGGTTTCTACGTAATCAGCCTCCTTGTCGTTCAAAGGCGAGATTACAGTCGGTTTGTTTCTTCGTCGGCTTCCTCGTCTGCCACCGGAAGTTCTCTCTTCGACAGCGGAGGCACTCGTGTCGGCTGATGTCTCCTCCGGAGTGTCGACCTGGGGAGTCGCGCTTTGCGGCTCCCTCTTGCCGCCAATACTCGGAGAGAGATTGTCCTCGTACTCATCGAGGAACTTCTGGGGATCAAATTTTGACTTTTCATCTTTGGGCATAGATTTCAGACTTTGATTACTTCACGAATTTCCTTAATCAGCTCAGGGAGATTGCTGTCTTTGAGCAGCCGTCTGTCCGGCGGGAGCAAAGTGGAGCGGAAAATTGTCGGCGACGCACCGGCTATGACTCCGTCCTTGAAATACTTGGTCGCATAAGTCATGACAGTTTTCAGAGACGACAGTTGGAACTCCGACAGGTAGTTGTCAATCAGCTCGCAGATTTTCGTCTTCTGCCTTCCGGGGACTCTGTTCCAGACAAGTTTCATGTCTTTGATAGAGGTGTCACCGGAGTCGATCATCCGTTCCTTGACATTGACCGCAAAGCGTAGAGAACTTTTCAAGTCACCGGTATCCGGGGAGATGGGAACCAGCAGGTAGTGCATAGACGATATGAGATTTACAATCTCAAGGTCATTGATTGTTCCCGTGATGTCAAAGAGCACAACCTTGATTTCCGGATTCTGTCTTACATATTCTTCCGCGTCATCAACAGCAGCTCCCGGAGTTGAATAGATTATCTTGTAAGGCCGTTTGTTGAATTTCGTGTAGAATTTAGTGAATGTTTTGTTGATTGCAGGATTCTCCTTGGTAACGCGTTTATCGTTATCCCTGTAATCCTTTTGAGTGTGCTGACGAGGGTCACAGTCCATGACAAGCACGTCCACCCCGTCAAGGTAATAGAGGTAGCTTGCCGCGAGTGCCGTCAGCGTCGATTTGCCAGAGCCTCCCTTCTGGGAAGCAAAGGCGACGAATACGGTGTCGCTCATTTGAAGAATTTGAGGGTAAATAAAATGATGATTTGCAGGGCCGATGCCATTGGGTGTCTTCGGTCTCAGATTACCGACAGACAGGCTCATCACCGTCACGAGTGGGTCGGAGAATGTGACTTTGGAATGATGTAGCAAAAATAATCGCTTTCAATTCAATATATCCGAGAATTTCAGAACCGCTATACCATACACCAAAAATGCGGCTCATTTGATCTCATCAAGTATTTGATTTACTTGCGCTGTTCGCTTGATGGGCGTTTGTTAGGGAAACATAGCCGTTTGCGAAAAAGTTTATAATTTGATTCAGATTGTCATCCATAGCCAAAAGTAGTTCATGAGCGGTCATTTGAACGACTTTTCATTCATACGATTGAATGTTTGAATTATCAGTAATTCGATTGATTGACCGATAATCCGTCTGAACGTCTGAACAACTGAACGTCTGAACAACTGAACGTCTGAACAACTGAACGCTTGAACGTCTGAACCTTTGTTCAACTGAACGTCTGAACACTTGAACTGATGAACGGCAGAACATTCAACTGTATGTTCATTCGTAAAGTCAGACAGACATTCAGTCTTGCGAACACGGTTTTGAAACATTGTCTGTCTGAGAAAAGTTTAATTTTCATTCTCGATTTTCATCCATAGCCAAAAATAGTTCATGTCCGTGCATGTCAGCATTTTGCAGTGAACAATTTTCTGGGTATGCAGTTATTACTTTCACAAAGGAGATGCTCCCTTCGGGGCTTAAATAAAGCTTTTCAGATCTTCAATTACAACGCTCCATATCCAATTCAGTCATGGGTCGGACTGATTTCATTGTGAAAATCTTTCATTAAAGATGTGTTTTCGGAGACCGGAGTATTGTAATTATTCCCACAACGATTTTTCTATCGAACAGGATGCACAAACGTGCATTGCAAGGTATGGTTTACGCTGCATGAAACTCATTTTGCAGCATAAACCGCCTTGCCATTGCATGGGGCTTGCGATTACTCCAAAGTCGTAATCGCCGAAGGTCTCCCTGCGGGGCAGTATCTCTATTTACCCACTAAATTCCATCCAATTTATGAAACAAGTGAACTACCGTGGAGGGCGGCACAAGAAGGCCGACCCCTCCACAGCATTCCGTTGTTCGGTAAACTTTACCGCATCGGAACAGGCGAGATTACTCGAAATGCAGGAAAAAACCGGCATCGCATCTCTCTCGGCATTCATAAAAATGCAGCTCTTTGGAAAAACTTTCAAGGTACATTATATTGATGACAACAGCCGTATCTTCATCAGCAACCTTTCCGATTTCAATAATCAGTATCGTCGGATTGTGAACGATTACGACCTATTGGTGCAGACATTGAAAGAGAATTTCACCGAAAAGAAAGCCTTGAAATGCCTTTATGCACTGGAGCAGGAGACTATCAAACTGGTAAAGCTAAACCGTGAGATTGTCGCTCTCGCCAAAGACTTCGACGAGCAATGGTTGCAAAAATCTCAGTAGGAAATTCTCTTTACGGGAGTCTGGTATATAACGGCGAGAAAATCAACAAGGAGAAGGGCAAGGTGCTTGCCACTAATAAAATCTACAATGACGGCAGCGGCACCATCAACATCCACCGCGCTTTTGAAGACTTCAAGATGTGGATGCCTCAATCCACCAAAGCGGAGAAACCGATGATGCACATATCCTTGAATCCGCATCCAGACGACCGTCTTAGTGATGCCGAATATGCTCAATTGGCACACGAGTATATGGAAAAGATGGGCTTTGCAGATATGCCATATCTCATCGTCAAGCACGAAGACATTGATCGCCACCACATTCACATTGTTGCTCTTAGGGTACGACCGGACGGCACGGCAATATCTACCAAGAACAACTTTTACAAGAGTAAGGAGATAACCCGCGAACTTGAAAAGAAGTATGGTCTTCATTCTGCCGAACGTCAGAAGGTTACGCCGGATATGCCAATCAACAAGGTTGATCCGAATGGAGATGTCAAGCGTCAGGTGGCTATGGCTGTAAAGCTGGTCGGGATGCGCTATAAGTTCCAGACATTAGGCGAATACAATGCTGTCCTCTCCTTATATAATATAAGGTGTGAGGAAGCCGACGGCCGATATAACGGTCGTGAGTATCATGGTCTGGTCTATTTCGCAATGGACGATGACGGCAAAACTATCTCAACTCCGCTGAAGGCTTCACGACTTGGTAAGTTTGCCGGTCGTGAGGCTGTTGACCAGCGTTATCAGAATGCCAAAGAGAAGATAGATGTCAGACCCACGAAAAGAAAAGTCGCAGCGGTCATGGCGCAGTCATCCGGCAAGGACGATTTCATTGCCCGTCTGAAAACGGAGAATATAGACCTTGTGCTTCGATACACCGATGATGGCCGGATATATGGGACCACCTATATCGACCACAATACCCGGACAGTTCTCAACGGCTCCCGTCTCGGCAAGGAGTTTTCTGCCAACGCCCTTGAAAAGTGGTTCAATAATCCGGCTGAGAAACCGATTGTCCAGACGCATAGTAACACTAAGGACAACGGAACGGCTCCTGACAATAGTCAGCATCAGTATCAGCATCAGGGTGGAGACAGCCAATCCGACGGCACAGCATCCGACAATCAATCCAACCGGCACGGGCATACTGCACAATCAACATCCGCTCAAAGCCAATCCCACGGATATGATGACGCTTCCATGTTCGAGGGGCTGGGCGGTTTGTTCTCTGTCGGCCCGGCTTTCGATGCACAGGAAGAAGCCTTCTATCGCGAGATGCAACGGCGTAAGAAGAAAAAACGTCGTGGTCCGAAACTCTAATTCTAAATTTCTAAATCAAAACAAGTATGTCACAACAAGAAGATGACCTGCGGTCGCTTGCCAAAATCATGGATATGCTTCGTGGCGTAGCCATGATACTTGTGGTCGCTAATATCTATTGGTTCTGCCAGTCGCTTATAGGCGGCTGGCGGTTCCACGCCGAGACAATGAAGGTGCTCGGCAATCTCAATGAGGCCGGCGGACTGTTCAACAATCCGTGGAACGCCAAATGGTGGGCGCTACTTTTTCTTGCCCTTTCGTGCTTCGGCACGAAGGGTGTCAAGAATGAGAAAATCCAATGGCGCCAAATCTGGATTATCCTGTCGGTTGGTGTCTCTCTGTTCTTCCTCAATTGGTGGATGCTCTATATCCCTTTGACGGTTCTCTATATTATTACTACAGTGGCAGGTTTTATCTGTCTCTTGTTGGGAGGTGTATGGATAAGCCGTTTGTTGAAGAACAATATGATGGACGACCGCTTCAACGAGGAAAATGAATCGTTCATGCAGGAGACCGAGAAGAAGACAAATGAATATTCCATCAACCTCCCCACAAAATTCTTTTACAAAAAGAAGTGGAACAGAGGCTGGATTAACGTCGTAAACCCATTCAGGGCTACAATAGTGCTTGGCACCCCCGGCTCCGGCAAGTCATACGCGGTAGTCAATAACTTCATCAAGCAGCAGATTGAGAAGGGGTTCAGCTTGTACGTCTATGATTACAAAAGTCCTGATTTAACGATGATTGCATACAATCACATGTTGAACAACATGGATAAATATGGCCAATACCCGCCTCGGTTCTGCTTCATCAACTTCGATGACCCTGAACACTCTCACCGCTGCAATCCTATTCATCCCGATTTCATGACGGATATTGCCGACGCTTACGAGTCGGCATATACCATCATGATGAACTTGAACCGCACGTGGCTGCAAAAGCAGGGAGACTTCTTCGTCGAGTCGCCAATCGTCCTGTTCGCCGCTATCATCTGGTATTTGAAGCGATTTGAGAATGGTAAATATTGCACGTTCCCTCATGCGATAGAATTTCTTTGCCGGCCATACGAACAGATATTCCCGATTCTGACAAGCTATCCGGAACTGGAAAACTATCTTTCGCCATTCATCGACGCATGGCAGGGCAACGCGCAGGAACAGCTTCAGGGACAGATAGCATCGGCAAAGATTCCTCTTACCCGCATGATTTCGCCGCAGTTATACTGGATTATGACCGGGGATGATTTCACTCTCGACATCAACGATCCGAAAGAGCCGAAGATACTGTGTGTCGGCAATAATCCCGACCGTCAGAATATTTACGGGGCGGCTCTCGGTCTGTATAACAGCCGAATTGTCAAACTCATCAACAAGAAGGGAATGTTGAAGTCTGGAGTGATAATTGACGAATTACCAACTATTTACTTCAAGGGACTCGACAATCTCATAGCAACGGCACGAAGCAATAAGGTTGCCGTCTGCCTCGGCTTTCAAGATTTCTCACAGCTCAAACGCGACTATGGCGACAAGGAGGCGGCGGTGGTGATGAATACTGTCGGAAACATCTTCTCCGGACAGGTCGTTGGCGAAACCGCCAACGACACTTTCCGAAAGGTTCGGCAAGGTGTTGCAGAAGCGTCAGTCCATGAGCATCAACCGCAATGATGTGAGCCACTCGTTCAACACCCAGATGGACAGTCTGATTCCGCAGAGCAAAATCTCGACACTGACACAGGGTATGTTTGTAGGCTCCGTGTCCGATAATATCGACCAGCGTATTGACCAGAAAATCTTTCATGCCGAGATAGTGGTGGACTCCGAGAAAGTCAAGGCGGATGAAGCAAGATACCGGCCGATTCCGATTCTTACAGACTTCAAGGATGACACAGAGGACAAATCAAAAATGAAATTTGTGATTCAGAAGAATTACGAGCAGGTTAAGAAAGATGTCCGCGACCTTGTAGAACGAGAAATAGAACGCATCAAGGAAGATCCGGTTCTATGTAGATTGCTCCCCAAAGGTATATAAACAGCAATCCCGACTCATTCAGTTACTGAATGGGCCGGGATTATCATTTCATTGCGCTTTCACATAGTGATTTATGCGCTCAGGCTTTCATATTCTTCATATTGGTCGTATTCATCGAAGTCGTCATATTCGTCGAAATCATCTTCGATATATTCGATGTCGTCCTCCTCGTCATCCGGGTCGAAACCCTCGTAGTGACCGGTGGAGGTGATTGATTTGAACACTTCATCTTCGGGGCTGTCTGTGGTGACAGCGTCTGCGAAGATTCTTACGAGTTCTTCCTGCGGAATCTCTTCATTGAAGCATCCGTCTTCTTTCAGAGCGTGATACAGTTCGGCAAACTGTGCTCTGTTAAATTGTATAGATTCTTTCATACTGGGAATTTCGGATTTAGTGGATGGACATCAGGCTCTATCGTCTTCATTGTCAAGTCTGCGCTGCACGTCTTCTTCGACGCCCTTTTTGAGGCCGTCAAGAAATTCCGTAACGCTCTTGCTTGAATCCTTTGATTTGAGCGATGATATTATGTTGTTGACGTAGTGGACTGTTACATCGAGGTTGAGTGCTGCCGCCATGTTGCGTACCAGCTCTGAGAACGAATCATCGTCCATGATGCAGCCGCCTACCTTTATGGCATGGCACAGGTGGGCGAAGTGTGATTTGGGTTTGCGCCAGCGGAGGGTGCTTTTGATGTCCGGCACACCGGTTTCAGGGGTGAATCCGGTCATGGCAGAGAGCGACTGGAGCTTTCGCGACACATAACTGTGTGCGGTATTGAAGGCTGATGCCAACGCCTCGTTGACCTGATTGAGCATCATACGGCTCTTGATTTCCGATAACTGGATGTCGGCGATAGTAAGCAGTTCCAGCGCGTAGTTGTGCATGGGTGAGCCTGTTGCTGTGACCTCATGGATGGTTATGATGAGGTCTGTGAGTTGTGCAGGAAGCTCTGCTGAGAAAAGGCCCTGACGCAGATTCTTAAATACTTCAAGATTTGTCAGGTGGAACAGATCCAAACGTCTTGTTTCCATAAACAAATAGTTTTTTGTGGTTTCGAGGCATTCAACCGTGAATGCAGAATCATAACAAGCTGAATAGTCAATTTTGTTCGTTGTCGTCTATTAGTCAATGCGTTGAATTGCTGTGTTTTATGTAGTTGAGTGTATTCAGAATGTATTTTGAACTGTCTTTCTACATTCAAAAATGTCTAAAGTGTTTTCAACCAAAAGAACTTTATCTGCTGATAGAATGTTTCTTAATGTGTATTTGAGATTTCAAGACTTCATTTTCTCCCCCAAAATTGGATATATCGAAGAAAAAATGAAAAAACGACCGAAAAAGATGCCTTTATCCGAATGGAAGGTGCTCCTTTTTGCCTCAAAGGATGCGCCACTCGCGCTGCTGCTGGACTCAATCCCGGCAATGAGGTCACGTGTTACCATAACCCATGACTTCAAAAAAGCAATAGCGGAGATTAACGGCGGCAACTATACTCACGTTATGTCTGATGTCACTCAACAAGACCCGGTCGCCAGAAGAATCATGACGTGGGTTCATATAAACCATTCCGAGATCGAAACCTGTTTTCTTGGAGTAAATGGTCATCCAAGTGGGGAGATTGATATATGGGAACTCTCTAACGGTAAGATTTTCACTCACTCAATAACTGGAGTGGACCCGCTGACCGAGCCGTTGAGTGTCCTGTATTCCGAAGAAACGCCTCTGAAATGGCTCAGTCATGCAAAATGTGAGTGTCTGCAAGTCCGTGAAAGGCTGAATCCCCGAAAGAATAATGTGGTTTTGATAATGGGTGCCGGAGGAACCGGTAAGGCAGTCCTCGCGCAGATTGCCCATTTCAGTAGCCCGCGATGCGAAGGGTTGTTTGTATTTGCCAACTGTAGCTCAGACAGTAATATCCCCAATGATACTGTATGGACGGTGGAGTGTGAGAACCGATTCCGGAAAAGCGTCAGGCACATGTTCGACCAAGCCGACAAGGGCACCTTATATATTCATGACATTGACAAACTCGATCGGGTTGCTCAAAAAATTATGTATGAGGAAATCAATAAAGTTGTGGATGCTCCTGTCGCTGACAAGAATCCCCGTCTTATAATCTGCGCCACAAACAAATACCTTGAACACGAGGTAGGCAACGGAGACTTCTCCGCTGAGTTATACGCGCTTATCAGCGACTTTATCATCAACGTTCCTTCTTTAAGCCAGTTTAAGGAGGAATTGCCGATGCTGGCAGACAATCTATTGAGGGCATATTGCCTTACGGCAAAAATTTCAGAACGGAAATTCACTAAAGATGCACTGGAGACTATTCGCGCCCATGTGTGGGATGAGAATCTTCGAGGTCTTTATCAAGCTCTCAAACAAAGTTATATGATGGCTGACTCCATGTATATCAAGCCCTCTCACATGAACCTTACGCCACATCTTGACAGGAATGACTCGCTGATTGACCAGAGCCATAGCATCAAAACAGCTTTGCTGAATAACAAAGGGGTTGTTATAAGAGCCGCAAAAGAGCTTGGCATATCAAGAAGCCATTTGTATAATCTCATGACGTTATTAGAAATCACGCATGGATTTGGCTTGCCCCCTCTAAAGAAAAAACAACGACTGGAAATGAAAAAGAATAAAAACTCCGGAGAAAATAAATAGAAATCGCCGAGACCACGACCGCGCCTGGCGGCAGCTTCGCCACCTCGACTTTTGCCGCCTCCATCTTATCAACGGCAATCGGCTCGTATCCGGCTCGCGTGAGCAGGCCCGACATAAGCCGACGGTCGGATTCGGAGGCTTCTACAATGAGAATCTTGTTCATTGTTAGATAATTTTTGAATTATTAAAATACACAGTCAGATACGTTCCATGAAAGAGCATGAAACGTATCTGATTTTTTGTAGTTATTTGTCAGAATATCACATAAGTCATGTGTTATTTGGTGCGGTTTACTATATGGACCGTTTTGCCATCCTTATCAAGCATATTCAGTCTGAGATTATTTTTATCGGCGGTTAGGACTGAAAATCCGGGAGAATCATTGCAGAAAACAGTGCCATCAATTTTTTGCGGAGTCCTCGTGAGGGAGCCGGATGTATTGACCACATAGTCGATTTTTGAATCTGGGCGGCGGATGTGCTGATAATTGTGAATATGACCGCAGATATACATATCTACATTGTGCTTACGTAGAATTGTATCGACTTTCTTCTGCATATCAGTTCGCTCAGATTCCGACTTATCGGTATAGGCATAGATGGGATGATGACCGACCACAACGATCCAGTCTTCCGTCGCCTCAGTCAAAGTCTTTTCGAGCCATTGCAACTGGGCTTCGGTATCCTGATTCACAGCATCGGGATATGTGTCGGTCTTTTTCCTGTATTTGTCAATCAAAGGAGTGGTGTCGAGAAATATCACCTTGACAGTTGTCCCGTCATCTTCAAAGGTCTTGGCGTAATATCTCGCAGGCATCTCCCAACGGCGGGATATGCCGGAATAGTCGATAACCGCCTGAGTGTTGCCGCGATATTCATGGTTGCCGCAGATAGGATACCAGTTCACCATAAGCTCCGGGTGGTCGTAGATAAGCTCATAGTTGGTCATCCACAAGGGGTCTGTCACACTCTCCACTCCGCCGTAGTGATGTGTGTCGCCAAGAGCAAGAATAGCATCGGGTCCTATTTGTTCTGCAATTCTGCCCATCGTCGCGGCAACAGGCTTCTGGTCATAGTGACCATTACGTCCGAGGTCTGACACTACCATAAGGTTCACATCGCCTTTGGCGATTTCAGTCTGGGCAATGGCTCCAAAAGAGGGGATGAGAGCCAAAGCCGCGATAAGTAATTTACGAATCATTGTTTTGTATTTTTAGAATGTTACTTTTACACCGCCGTTGAATTTCACTCCGTAATATTCCTGTTGCATCGTGTAGTCCTTGCTGCCTTGGTAATAGCGCAGAGGCTGGTTGAGAAGGTTGTTGCAGTCGGCATATACGGTTATTTTTGTTTTGCGCCCGAATGTGTAGCTGACGTTCAGGTCCAGATATTTCACGGCATCATAGTATCGGTCGTAGAATGAACTTGCGCCCATTTCGTCGATAAATGCCGAGGCATAGTTGAATGAGGCTCTTGCGGAGAAACCGCACTTGTCGAAATATAGCGAGAGATTAGCGGTATGTTCAGGGGAACCCGGCAGACTTAGACCTTTTTCGTTTTCACGACCCTCGAAATTGAAATCGGTGATGCGTGAACGTGTATAGGTATATGTTGCATAAAGTCCGAGGCATTTCATCGCCGGTGTGATGAAACTGAAATCGCGTTGCCATGCAAGCTCAACACCGAATATATTGGCATTGCCGCCGTTCTTCGGTTGAGTGAATTTCGTCCATAAATTCCCTTCGTATTCCTTGTTGTAGGCCACCTCGTCGACAATAAAGCCCTCAATGCGTTTATAGAACAGACCGGCAGACACAAGTCCTATCGACTTCCAGTAATATTCGGCATTGAGGTCTATGTTGTGTGATGTGGTTGCCTTCAGACCGGGGTTGCCCACCGTTATCTCATTGTCGCCGCGGCTTATTTTCATTCCCGGGACGAGTGCCGAATATTTTGGACGGGATATTGACTGGTTGTAGCCCGCACGGAACAGGAAATCCTTATTTATCTCCCATTTCAGAAGAAGCGATGGGAGGAAGTTTATGTAGCTTGAAGTTGCCGGCGCGGTTTTCGACACCTCTCCGGTCTCGTCGTCATAGATTCTGCCGATGTAACGCAAGTCGGTGTTCTCCACTCTCAATCCTCCCATAAACTGAAGATTGTCCGCGAGCCGTGAGTCGATGCGCATGTAACCGGAAGTGACATTCTCTCGGGCGTGGTAATTGCCCGCAAGTTCCTCAGCCACCTGTTCGCTCTCAAACTGATTTTTATCATCAAGATTCAGAAAGCCGAGAAAATATTTGTCAATGAATGTTCCCGCCTTGTATTTAGCCGAAGGCATAAAACGGTCTGTAGTCATATCGACAGTATGGGAGAAAGCATCCTTGTCAAAGGCCTTCTCATCAATGGGAGTGTATTCGTAGAAGTCTATCTCTTTGTTCTTGAACTTGCTGACGAATTTGAAGCCGAATTTGAGCTTTGCCCTGTCGCTGAGTTTTGTCTTGAAATCAAGAGCTGCCTTGAAGTCCTTCTCGACAATATCTTCCTGCTGCTGTGTCAGTTCCTTGAGTGAGAAATCATCATTGAGTGTAATAGTGGAGCCTTCCTCCGGAGTGGCAAGCGGCTCCCGCGGATTCGACAGATCAATACTGAACTTCTGTTTTTTCAGACGATAATCGATATAGCGCTCGTTAGGCCTTTCCTCGGAGGCTCTCGCATATCCTAATTTCCAGTCAATACCGAAAATGCCGAGACGGTTCTCGCCTCCGAGAGTGAAGTCCATGGTGCGTTGGCGTTCCAGACGGGCGTTGCGGTTGTCGGGCGTGCCACCTTTGGTCTGCACCCTGACATCGGCTTTCCCCTCCGGGGTCATGTCTTTCAGCGTCGTGCGATAGCGGTTTTCCCAGTCGTTGCGGTTGTTGAAGATACCTTTGAACCATATCTTGTTGTAGTCGTTGAACTTCCAGTCGAGCGACAACGAATAACTCTGACGCTCGCGGGTGACAAAATACTGCCTTATCTGATAGTCGTTGACATAGATTTTGCCGTCGTCATCTTTTTCCCATATAAATTCTGTATTATATGATCCGGC
The DNA here is from genome assembly GCA_003762715.1 of Muribaculaceae bacterium Isolate-104 (HZI). GTDB lineage: Bacteria > Bacteroidota > Bacteroidia > Bacteroidales > Muribaculaceae > Paramuribaculum. The sequence goes on from RIBJ01000039.1 coordinate 25,409, forward strand.
TGGCGCATTATTATAGGAGGCTGCAAGCATCACTCCGAAGCGGTCATTGAAGAAACGGTTACCGAGAGTGAGTCCGAAATTCATCTGCGCCTTACGGCTTATCCAGTTGTAGCCTGTTCCCGCTACGGCTCCGACAGTAAATCTGTGTGGAGAATTTTTCGTAACGAGGTTGATAGAACCGCCGATGGCATCGCCGTCCTGATCCGGCATAAGTGTCTTGCTGACCTCTATTGTCTGAATCATATCGGACGGTATGAGGTCAAGCTGGACATTGCGAATGTCTCCCTCGGCCGATGGCAGTCTTGACCCGTTGATTGTCACTGAACTGAACTCAGCCGGAGTGCCGCGTACCTGACCGAAACGGGCCTCGCCCTGATCATACTGCACATTGATACCGCTTATACGTTTCAGAGCGTCTCCGATATTCGAGTCGGGGAATTTGCCAATCTGGTCGGCAGACACCACATTGGTTATATTGATATTGTTCTTCTGGGCATTTATGGCTCTTTGCTGCCCGGAGAAAACGCCGGTCACTACAACTTCATTCAGTTCCCGTGATGTATCCGACATTACAATGTCGTCAACCGTCGATTCTTCCGAAACCACGATTGTTTTACTGACCGGGAGAAAACCGATATAAGTTACTTTCAGATTATGATCCCCGGATGAAAGGTTGGCAAACGAGAAAAAGCCGTCGAGATCCGTAACCGCCGACAGCTTGTTGCTGTCAATGATAACCACCGCTCCCGGCAGCGGGTTCTTCTCATTGTCAAGGATGCGGCCTTTAAGTTGTCCGTATTTCGGACTGTCAGCCGCCATAATGGTCAGACTTGAAGCAAGCGCGACCAAAAAAGTTGACATTACTTTTTTCATTGTGATTGTTGTTTTGTTTCTGATTCACGTTGCAAAATTCGCCAACTAATATTTCATGGGTTTATCAGATTTGTTTAGATTTTATGAAATAAATTGTGTCATTAAACTTTTATTAAACTTTTGAGCATTAGGACAGTATTTGACCTATTATTAGTAATTTTGCAGCATGGAAACAAAAAAGAAGATACTTGTTGTCGACGATGAGGAGGCTTTGTGTGACGGCCTCGGATTCAATCTTGAAGCGGAAGGCTATCAGGTTGACATGGCGTATAGCGCGGAGGAGGCTCTTGCCCTCAACCTTGCCGCCTATGACCTGATACTCCTTGATATTATGATGGGGGAAATATCCGGGACTCAACTGGCACGCATAATGAAGTCGAATCCGGCAACTGCCTCCGTTCCCATCATATTCTGCACGGCCAAAGACACGGAGGAGGATATGATTGCCGGTCTCGACCTCGGAGCAGACGACTACATAATGAAGCCTTATTCTCTTAATGCCGTACTCGCTCGTGTTCGTACTGTGCTTCGCCGGACTGGGGCTTCTGTCGCACCCGCCAAAACGGATTCAGATCTTGTTTCATACAAAGGATTGGTACTGTCTGCCAAAAACAGGACTTGCACGGTTGACGGAACAGAGGTGAAAATGCCCAAAAAAGAGTTTGAGATACTGCTTAAACTCATTTCCAACCGTGGACAGATTTTCACCCGTGCGGACCTGCTGAACGAGATATGGCCCGACGAGGTTGTGGTGCTTGACAGGGTTGTTGACGTGAACATAACCCGCATCCGTCAGAAGATAGGAATCTACGGCAAGAATATAGTAACCCGATCAGGATACGGTTATGGGTTCATTGAATAAACTTTCTTATCCGCAGCGTCTGTTCGTTTGGCTTCTCGGATATTCCCTGCTGATGGTCGGGTGCTTTGTAATTTTTCAATATCATAGGGAAAAGGAATTCAAGGCGGAGAAGATTGACAAGCAGCTCCAGCTCATCAACACATATATTCTTACAGAACTGAGCGAAGGGCATGATGTCCAGGATATAAAACTTGACGAGTTCAAACCGTTCAACGATATTCGTATAAGCGTAATTTCCGACAAGGGACATATAATATACGACAATACTCTTGACTCGTTGCCGAAAACAAATCATCTTGACCGTCAGGAAATCCGGGATGCAATGCTGAATGGCTCCGGCTATGCTGTAAGACGGCACAGCGAGAGTACAGGCAACTATTATTTTTACTCGGCGAGAAAGAGCAATGACGGCAATATTGTCCGTACCGCAGTGCCGTATTCCATATCGTTCAGCGGACTATTGCAAGCAGATTACGGTTTTTTATGGATTATGGGGATTATTACATTGATTATGTGCATCCTGGGCTATTTCGCAACCCGGAGGGTAGGTCTCCACATAATCAGGCTTAACAAATTTGCCGAGAACGTGGAAAACGGGGCACAGATTTCCGATACAGAACCGTTTCCCCACGATGAGCTTGGCGAGATTTCAAACCACATAGTCCGTCTATATGCCCGTCTGCAACAGGCGGTGGCAGACAGGGACAGCGAGCATCGTGCCGCTCTTCATGAGCAGCTTGAAAAGGAACGCATCAAAAAGCAACTCACGAACAATATAAATCACGAACTGAAAACTCCCGTAGCGTCAATCAGGGTCAGCGTGGAAACGATGCTGGCACACAGGAATATGAGCGATGAAAAGCAAACGTTGTTCCTGCAACGCTGCCTTACGAACACGGAAAGGCTACAGCGGCTTCTGACCGATGTGTCACTCCTTACGCGCATGGATGACGGAAGCACCTCCATCATAAAGGAACAGGTCAATCTCACTGATATAATAAATGACGTGGTTGAGGACCGACAGATACTTGCCGCCACAAAAGGGATAACAATCGAGAATTTTGTTTCCCGCGACATCGTTATGGCCGGAAATTCGCCGTTGCTTGAAGCGGTGTTCAACAACCTTATCGACAACGCCATTGTTTATAGTGGAGGAACAAGGATAAAAATAGGATTAACCGGTTTGGATAGCGACAAGGTGACGTTAACATTGTCAGACAACGGTTGCGGTGTACCATCCGAACACCTTCCAAGGCTGTTTGAAAGGTTTTATCGCATCGACAAGGGTCGGTCGCGTGCGGCGGGAGGAACAGGACTCGGCCTTTCAATAGTGAAAAACGCCGTGATTATGCATGGTGGCGAGATTATCGCCGAAAATAAATGCTCTGGAGGATTATTATTCAAAATAACATTTTCAAGGAACTCAAAATGAAGACAAAACTGAAAATTGCGCTTGTCGCTCACGACCAACGCAAAGCCGATATGGTAGATTGGGTAAAATTCAACGCCCAATATCTTTCCCAACATGAGCTGGTATGTACCGGCACGACCGGAGGGCTTATAAAGAATGCTTTCTCAGAAGCAGGAATAGATGCTCAAGTCGAATGTATGAACTCGGGTCCGATGGGCGGTGATGCCGAAATAGCCGCAATGGTGGTAAGAAACGAGATTGACCTCGCTGTTTTCCTGATAGACGACCTTAATGCGCAGCCCCACGAGGCGGACATTCAGATGCTTTTGCGTCAATGTCGTCTCCACAACGTGCCGATTGCCTGCAACCGTATAAGTGCCGACCTGATGATTTCAAGCCGCCTGTGGGATGACCCCACATATAAACCCATCGAACAGAGCTATATACGGTTTGACCGCAATTAAACTCTCTGACTGTTCGGTAGTTTTAATAAATGGTTAAGGATTTTGAAATATTCATGAAATGTTTTCTTAGTTACTTTGCAGCAGAATAAGTAATTAAGACAACAATGGAAATACTGTTTCTTTGCGTAGTAATTTTTCTGTTTCTGCTGGCTGTGTTTGACCTGTCAGTAGGTGTGAGTAACGATGCTGTCAACTTCCTGAATTCGGCAATCGGGTCTAAGGCGGCATCATTCAAAAGAGTCCTGATTGTCGCTTCCATCGGTGTTTTTATCGGTGCGGCGATGAGCAACGGTATGATGGAGATTGCCCGGCACGGAATTTTCCGTCCCGAGCATTTTTCATTTTATGACCTTATCTGCATTTTCATGGCGGTAATGGTCACAGACATCATCCTTCTCGACATCTTCAACTCGCTGGGTATGCCGACATCGACAACCGTGTCAATGGTTTTCGAGCTTTTGGGTGCTACATTCGTTGTAGCTCTTATCAAAATGGCGGGAGGCATCGGTCTCGGTTTTGATGACTTGCTTAACACAGAGAAAGCCTTGTCGGTTATTCTCGGAATATTCCTGTCTGTTGCGATAGCCTTTTTCTTCGGTACGGTGGTGCAGTTCATATCCCGCATGGTGTTCTCGTTCAATTACCGGAGCAATCTGAAATGGAAGATAGGGATATTCGGCGGTATCTGCGCCACTGCGATTGTTTACTTCCTCCTGATTAAAGGGGCAAAGGATCTTTCTTTTATGACCCCTGAACTGAAAGCGTGGATAAAAAACAATACAGCGTTAATTATACTGTCCTGTTTCGCAGTTTTTACAGTGCTGATGCAACTGCTCCATATCTGCAAGGTCAATGTGCTGAAAGTGATTGTGCTGATGGGTACATTCTCGCTTGCCGTGGCATTTGCCGGAAATGACCTTGTGAACTTCATAGGTGTTCCCTTGAGCGGTCTGGCTTCATATCAGGATTTTATAGCCAACGGCGGCGGAGATTCCAAAGGCTTCCTTATGGATTCGCTCAACGGCCCGGCAAACACCCCGATATATTTCCTAATCGGTGCCGGTGTCATAATGGTGGTGTCACTTGCAACGTCAAAAAAAGCCCGGAATGTGACCAAGACTGAAATCGGACTCGGAAGCCAGCAGGGTGGCGATGAGATGTTCGGTTCATCCCGCATCGCCAGAAGATTGGTTAGATGGACTTTATCATTTCTATCTTGGGTGCGCCGTGTGACACCGATAAAAGTACGCCGTTGGTTCAACCGCCGTTTTAATGTGGATGAGACCATTATGGATCAAGGGGCGGCTTTCGACCTCATACGCGGCTCTGTAAATCTGGTACTTGCCGGCGCGCTTATTGCCTTCGGTACTTCACTAAAACTGCCCCTGTCAACTACTTTCGTCACATTCATGGTCGCTATGGGTACTTCTCTCGCTGACAGAGCATGGGGTCGTGAAAGTGCGGTATTCCGCATCACCGGTGTGATTTCAGTAATTGGTGGTTGGTTCCTGACTGCGGGAGCGGCGTTTATCGGTGCGGGAATGATTGTCGCTGCTATGCACTATGGCGGACAATGGGTTATGCTTCTGTTGGCGGCTCTGACGATATTCATAATTATCAACAGCAATCGGAGATTTAGAAAGAAGACTGAGGAAGACAATGGCGATGCACTGTTCCAGACCATAATATCCACTCAGGATAAAACGCAGACATGGCCGTTGCTTATGATGTATATCACGGAACAACAGGAGAAATTCATGACCTATGCCGAGGAAAAATACCGGGATATAACATCAGCTTTCATAACTGAAAGTTCCGGGGTGCTGAGCAAAACAGAGTCAAGCCTTGCACGTCAGAAAACGATACTTAAAAATGCTCGCCGCAAAGAGACTCTGTGCTTCCGTCACCTGACCCGAGAGATGTCGATAGAAAAAAGCACATGGTTCTATCTCAGTAATAACTGCTGCATGGGTATACTATATAACCTGCGACGCATCAACGAAGTGTGCAAGGAACACATCGACAATAACTTCCTCCCGTTGCCGCCCCGATATGCCACTGAATACGAGTTAATCAGAACCCAAATAAGCACTCTTTTCAACGATACTCTCGGACTTATGAGAAGTGGTGACACCGAGACAATAGGCAATCTTCGCCGACACTGCGACGAAATCAAGGATACCGTTTCCGATACATATCACCGTGTGCATGACCAGCTTCGCGACGGGGACACATCGGCAATGTCTGTTCTGTATGTATATGTCAATATGCTTCAGGAGACGCAGGAAATGGTATCGTCAATCCGTAAATACCTTCGTGCGTTTGCTAAACTGCGCGACTCGGAGTTCCGTACCCGCCCGGCAAAAATCGTGATGCCGACAGTATAAAGTCTAAGGTAAGAAAGATTGTTCCTAAGGTTGAGATGGAAGATTTATTCTTCCATCTTTTTTGTATTGCAATCGTCTGAGCGATTTAATATTTATCTAATATTTCCGATATAAACGTGAAATAAAAATGAGGTTACTTTGCAACAAAGAAAACTTATAAATCATGTGCATAACAGTTATCTCCATCATATCTCTGGCAGGAATCATTGTCATGTTGCAAAGACATATCAGCAGACGAAAAATAAAGGAAAGATTTTGTCTTGTCTCTTCTGGTCGGCCTGTTGGAAAGTCGTGTTTGATTATGACGATGCAGTCATGTGGCCCGATTATCGACAAAGCATTGGAATGTCTTTCAAGCAATGACAATATTGAGGTTTGTAAGAACCATCGAACAGGATCTCAGACCATTGATATAATCAGCGATAAAGTCCGGGATTGTTCGGCAGACACAGAAGGAAAGATCGGTAAGACCTCACTATATTGCGAATATATGCTTGAGGCCACTGACAAGATAGCCGAAACGACACGGCATCTTGTCACTTCCCCCGACAGTTATATCCCGATTTCATACAAATGCGAGATTGAGACAATCCGTGGAGGAATTGTCAGGCTATCTCGATTGGCTGACGGCATCCTCGGTGTTGATGACGATATAATAAAGATTGCCGGAGACACAGGTCTGGAGAAGGATTTTATAGAACACAGCATAGCCGTACATTCCAAAGGGATGACCCATGAAGACTTTGATGAAGGAGCACCCGCATATTCCTATCTTATGCTCCTGTATTATCTTCATTCCTTTGTCAGCTCCTTTTCACAGGCACTCAGAAACATCGAAACCAACAATAAATTAAAGACAGCATGAAACAAATTTTAATTATGACGGCGGTGTTGTCCGTAATTGCAATGTCTGCCGTGGCTCAGAATAAAAATCCATTCATTCCTGAAATACACGGAACAATCCGTGCCAAATATGAATATGAACCTCAGATAGACAAGGGACGCTTCGAGATACGCAATGCACGGCTGAGCGTGGAAGGCAAGGTGATTCCCATTGTGAGATACAAGGCAGAGATAGACCTTTCTGACGAGGGAACAATAAAGATGCTCGACGCATACGTGCGACTGCAACCAAAGGATGCGTTAAAATTCACCTTCGGTCAGATGAGAGTGCCGTTTACCATTGACGCTCATCGTTCACCACATCTACAGTATTTCGCCAACCGATCCTTCATAGCAAAGCAGGTCGGCAATGTGCGCGATGTCGGAGCATCAGCGTCATGGACGTTCAATGACCGTATGCCCATTACTCTTGAAGGGGGTATATTCAACGGCTCGGGACTTACAAATCAAAAAAATTTCTGGACCGACAACTATAATTTCTCGTTCAAGGCGAATACTATGATTGCCCGGCAATTCAATATAACACTCAGTTGCCAAAAGGCAAATGCCGGGGATGTGAACGTGATGATGTACGATGCAGGAGCCTATTGGCAAAATCAGAGATGGCACATTGAGGCTGAGTACCTCCGCAAGCATTATGCCCACGGCTCTTTCGCTCCTGTAAATGCTGTTGACGCATTTGCCGCATATCGACTTCCGTTGAAAAAGGGGCTGACGTCCATATCATTCCTCGGTAGATATGACTATATGTCAGACCATAGCAAAGGTACGAAAGATGAATCCGGCAATCTAAAAATAGATGATCCTGAAAGACACAGACTGACCGGTGGTGTTACATTCAGCATGGGAAAGAAATCATTGCAGGCGGATATTCGCTTCAACTATGAGCAATATTTTTACAACGAAGGTGTAACTCCGGCAATTTCAGAACAAAATAAGATAGTCTTGGAATTTGTAGCCCATTTTTGACAATAAAGTGCAAAAAACAAAACCGACAGCATTGAATCCAATTCAGTAGCTGTCGGCTTTGCCATCTATCGTAATCCAGTGAAAGTACGCCGTGAGGCATACATATAAATAGGTTCAGCCACCATCGACTCCTTTGAGCCGGAGGATTGTGCCGGGTTCTCGACCCGCTGTGATTGCTGTGGCTGCTCATCCCGCTTGACTTCCTCGCCGTCTTTTTCATCGTGTTTAGGGGCAAGTTCGGCGGTAATCTTGCGGTCGAGGGCGGCAAGTTCGGATTTCAACGCCTTTAACTCATCCTCTTTGCCCCATGTCTTGGCGACGATGCCTTCGAGAACTGGAACATCGGCCTTGAGTTTGGCCGTGCGTTCCTCGTACTGGGCGATTATGCCGGGGATTTTCTCCAGAGCGTTGACGAAGTTCATGCAGGCGGCATGTGTGTCGCTCATGGCAATGAAGCCGTTGTTGAACTTGTATTTGTAGTTGCCTTCGACAACAAAACGGTTCTGGATGCCTTCTCTGCCGTCAACGACCGTCCGCTCCGATATTATGCTTATCGGGAAGCCATAGACCTCGCCGACACGGACGTATTTACCGTGGGTGTCGGTCGTGCGAGCCAATCCTTGCAGGTAGATGCCCATGTTCTGCTCATCCTTATACTTACAGTCGTCAAGGACAAGACTGTTGACCGGATTGCCGTCCTTGTCTCGCTGAACAGCAGACTGATACTTGGCAGCGTCTTCCTTCATCCGTGCGATAGCCGCCTCATTGTTGGCGATGTCGTGGCTGATGGTCTGGAGTCTGAAACGGGAGTCTCCGATGCCCTTGTTGAAGGATTTGCGCTCACTCTCCAATGCCGCTATGCGCTTTTCGAGTTTCGCTTTATCCAACAGGTCGGTGTTACCGCTGAGTATAGCCATGTATTCCGAGAAGTTCATGCCGTTCTTCTCATCCATCGAACCCTCGTCAATGGTTCTGGCTCCCATAGCACCGGATTTCAACTGGGCAATGAAAGTAGCCTTGCAGTGAAGAAGATTGAACTTGTAGGAGTCCAGCGACTTCTCGACAGCATAGATGATTACATCCACCTTGTTATCAGCATACAACTTGGCAATCTCGTTGCCGGCTCGTATCGCACGGCCCTCACGTTGTTCAAGGTCACTCGGTCGCCAGGGGCATTCGAGTTCATGGACCGCAACCGCTCTGCGCTGGGCGTTCACGCCTGTGCCGAGCATGGTTGTCGAACCGAACAAAACTCTGACATCACCGCTGTTCATAGCCTCGATGACAGCCTTTCGGCTACGTTCCGTCTTACACTCCTGAATGAAACGTATCTCATGCGCCGGGATACCATAATCCTCAATCAGCTTGCGCTTGATTTCGGAATAGACATTCCATTCGCCGGGCTTGTATGTGCCGAGGTCGCTGAAAACAAACTGTGTACCTTTCTGCGCGTCGTATTTGCGGTAGTATTCGGCAATCATCTTGGCGCAATGGCTGGCCTTGTTGTTCGGATCGTCGCCGTATGAAGGGTCAACGAGCCGGAGGTCAAGAGCCATCTTGCGGGCATAGTCCGTGGCAATGAGCATCTTCGCTTTTTCCTCGGTGTCAGACAATGGCGCCCTGCCGAGTATCGTGGCATCGCCACTCTCGGCAAACTTCATCAGTTTCTCGATGAAAGCCTCCTGCGCCGGTGTCGGAGGGATGTTGTGAAGAATCTCACGTTTCTCCGGCCGGTCAACACCTACATCCTCGGCGGTACGATAGTCCGTTATCTCGTTGTAGAATGCCGCCAGTTCCGGCACCTTGATGAAGTAGCGGAAACGCTCCTTCTGAATCAAGTTGTTGGTGACGGAAAACTCGAAGTCGGTTGTCTTCTTGGCGAAGATAGCCGCCCATGCGTCAAAACAAACGATAACCTAACGTGGGGAAAAAGAATATAACTAAATATAGTTGGTTGCAATGATTATCAGCTATTTAGCAAATTGCGAAATTTGATTGATTTGTGGCTTTTTCTACTTATTTTCGCATTTAGTACACAATTAGTACATTTCGATTGTTAATAGAAGTTGAGGGCGATTTTCACGTTTCGCAACGTGTGGCTACCTTTGCTTTACAACCACAAAATTACTCTATTAATGGCGAAAATCCAAACACGGAACAAACAAAATCCGAAACTGCAACAGTCCGAGCTGAAAGACGGTCGGGCGAGCCTTTATCTGGAATATTACCTCGGACGCACCGAAACTCCCGTGCTTGACGATGAGGGAAACCAAGTCTATTACACCACCGGGGCAATGGCGGGAAAACCCAAATACAAGGTCAAGCACGACCGCCGAAAAGAAAACCTCAATCTATACATCTGGATACATCCGAGAAATCTACAAGAGAGGACACAGAACAAGAACACCCTCGCACTCGCCGAGAAGATACGCTTTGAGCGTGAGCAGGCGTTTTTGGAGGATAGAGCCGGATATAGGTTGAAGAAAGACAGGCAGACCAACTTTCTCGCATATTTCAAAGAGAAATGTGAATCCGAGAGGTTCACCTACTATGTTCGCAAATCGGTCGTTCAGACCTATAACCGCTTCATCCGTTTCCTCAAAGAAACTCCGAGATACAGCAAGTATGACAAGTTCCTGCACATGGAGACCGTGACACCCGAACTTGTGATGAAGTTCGCAGACTTTCTCCGAGCCAACGGCAAGGGTGAGGGACCAAACAAGATGTACCATTATTTCAAGCGGATTGTCCTTGACGCTATCGAGGACGGTTTGATGAGGGTCAATCCATGCAAGGGTATATCCGTAAAGCATGACCGCAACCAAGTGAAAAAGGAGGTTCTTACTCTTGACGAGGTAAGAACGCTTGTCAACACCCACTATGAGGGTGAACACAAGGAGGTGCAGAGGGCATTTATTTTCACTCTCTTCACAAGCATACGCTGGTGTGATGTGAAACTGCTGACATACGGAAATGTTGACGCCACCACACGCACACTGCGTTTCAACCAGAAGAAAGTCGAATCAAGGAGCGCACACAGTGCCGTGTCGTTCCCCCTTAACGATGATTTGCTCTCTTTGATAGGCAAACCGTCAGAGCCATACGACCCCAATGAGCCGATATTCAAACTGCCCAACTATTCAACCTGCAACAAGCACCTCAAACGGTGGATTAAGGAAGCGGGGATAACGAAGTGGATTTCATGGCACTGCGGTCGCCATTCATTCGCAGTCAATATGCTTGACAACGGTGTCAACATAAAGACGGTATCGGAACTTATGGGGCATTGCGGAATATCCACCACCGAGAAATATCTCCATGTCTTCGACAGGCAGAAAATGGATGCCGTCAACAGCCTCGGCTCTATCGGCTATGCTATGCCGTAGTTTTTACACCGTGGCATTTTTGGCACTTTGGCATTTTGGGAACTCTCCGACCGACATCGGAAGGTTCTTCCTTTTTTCGGTGGTCACCATCTATTGATTTTGGTTTGGTTCAGTACGGGGGTGTATATATAAGACTAAACCAAACCATAAGGCTTAGGGGCGATGAAAAGAAAAATCAGCGTAAAGGCTTTGCACTTTCTGCATTTTCTGCATTTTGGGACTTGAAAATGCAGGAAATGCAGATAGTGTGGCGAAATCCGTCAACATTTTTCAGGATTACCCCATTGCACACCTTGCACTCTGACACACTTTGAAAATGCCAAAGTGTCAAAAATGCCACGGGGTAATATTGGAATAACGCAGATACCATACTCCCTTATTCCTTGATGAAGTTGAACCTTGATTGTGCAAAAGTGCAAAGAATGCAAGGGGTGACAACGAGAAAACAATAAGATACGGCAACGAGAAAAAAGACGGGATTTTCGTAGTTGGGCAAGATACCTTTTGAGTTTCTCAAAAGGCTGTGTATGCTCCCGACGGTCGGTTGATGCCATTATAGTGACTGCGGTCATTACAATGACGAAAGGCAACGAGAAAAAAGGAGTGCAAGGATATGTTTCGGGATTCCTTTTTCTCCGAAAAGCCACCGCCGAAACCGCAGTCACGGCCGTGACCGCTCTTTGTTTTTCTCATTGCCATAAGAGGTCGTTTTAGGGTGGAGCGAGTTTATGTTTAGGTATTACCAGTAATCCCAAAACGCTCCACCTATCATCTCCCGATAACGCCCTCTAACATCAATGATGAAATGACTGAATAACAAAGTGACCAATCATCCGGATGATTAAATGATTAGATGAATTGATGACTGAATGATTAATCATTTAAATGGCAAAATGACTGAGTGATTAATCATCTAATCATTCAGTCATTTAATCATTCAGTCACTCCCTAAATCAATATCAAAGCCAATGCAAAATACAACTACAACACCGTCATGGAAATTACACAGACAGGAAATTCCTTAGCATATTAGGGAATTTTCCGAGCCGCATTGACAAGTCAACGCTGAAAATATCCCAAATATGCCAAAGGTCAACCTTTGGAAACCTCTCCTTTACTTTCTCATCATTGAAACAAAAGCTTTGACATCTATGTCCAATGTCTGATTATTTCGCAAGAACCAATCAATGTAATTTGGATCGATTGCAAAAATTTCTCGAAAAGTTTTTCCTTTATACTTTCCAAAAGAAATCACGTCATCGGGAGTTGCCTTTGGAAAAACTCGAGTTATTTCGTCCTCAATAATACGCTCTCTATCCGATGTGTTTTCAGGGATGTTTAGCAGTTGGTCGAAATCAACCCTAAAATAATGGTCTTTCTCCATTAGCCAAAAGATATATTTTGGGTCTTGGGAATATATCTCTTTTATCGTCTTGCCTTTGTATTTTCCAAACTCAATAACATAGTCGGGATTTCGAATGGGGAATATTTCGTTCATGTCAACTCCGGGGACATCAAGAAGAACCCATTCTCCACATCCTGCGCAGGGGATTTCCTCATCTTTGATATTTGGATAGCACCCTTGTCTATAACTATCATCCGGCTTACCATCCACAAAGCATTTACCATAAGCCTTACCATACTTACCCCGTGGCTTTACAGTTTCAACTAAAAAAGTTCTATCTCGATTAGGGTCATGACGTCTTTCTTCGCTTGAAGAACGAGCCAACCCCAACTCACACCTTTTTACCAAGAATGGGGTTCTCTTGCCAATGTTATAGTATATGCTGAATATATTATCGCTTGGATACATATGCTATTTTTTAGAATTGAACAAAGGCTTTAGTGCGCTTTGAATTGCTTTACGAACATCATCAGCTTCCGTTTCACCTTGACCCTCTGCCGTACAGGTACAAATTGGACGCTGTGTATATGCTGATATAAACTGAATTGTAACCTCAATAGAATATCCGAGGTTGACATTTCTGCGCCCAGTTTCTCCAAAGTTCACAATCATTGTTTCCTTTGCGTTGTTAGGGTTCACCTCATTGACTTGGATAAATCCATTCTTAAAAAGGATACCCGATATTAAAGAGGCTGGGTTAATGGATTTGGTTGTTCCTCCATAAACGCCATATTGATTGCCATAAACTCCGGCACTTGACGTGTAATCACCAGTTGGAGATATATAGAAATATCGATAATTATCAATGGAGTCATCGTAAGTATGGATGACAGGAGGACGCATAGACGCACACCCGCTCAACATACAGATTGCCAATAAAGATATTATGCTTATGTAAGCGTGCTTATAAATCCTCTCCATTTGCACGATTGTATTCGTTATCATAGAACATGGTGATATAATATTTGCCATAGAGTTCAGAAATCATAAACCATACTGGCTTTTTGGAACACAAATCCATCATATAATCAAACGATATTTTCATTAGCTCCTTTTGCATTTCCTCAGTTGGATTCGCAAGTTCTTCTGCCGTATATTTCTTCAAGATTATGGGCATTAGTTTTTCTCGCAATAGCGTAGTGTCTGACAATTCTGCCGGTTGCTGATAGAAGATAGCCTCATATCGTTTGTTCTTTACGCTGATATTGCAGGATATGTCTTCATCATCAGGTATAAGTTCATTCCCTAAAGACATATATTTAGGGTTCTTTTCAAACTGCTGTATTAGTCTGTTGAATCGGATTTGGATTGAACGCTCGTCCACATTATTGGCATCGCATACCATTATTCGGCACACTTTATCGCCATTTGTTGCAATGTGGATATTTACGTCCATCCCATTAAATTTCCCCTCCAAAACATCCTTGTTATAAGAATTGGCATGAAATCCTTTGGCCTTTAACTTTTGAATCATTGCCGATTTAGAGCCGTCAACAGGAATTCCGAGGAACTGCGTTACGTCTTGTTGGGCGTATGCACATATCGCAACCAAAACGACGATAACGCCTGCTATTATCTTTTTCATATTCTGATGTAAGCGCACCTCAGTTACCATAAGTGCAATTAAAAACCAAGAAGCGTGGAACTGTAATGCCACGTCTTAATGCGAAGGTGGTAGGAATACCTTGATGAGCAGATGTGGGAATAACAGCCCCACGCATATGCGTGGAGACCATTACGCCGTCTCTTGCTCATGTGAATAAAGTTTCCTACGCTTATCGCATACAAGAAGAAGACATAACGCCTCTTTTTTTCAAAATGTCGTGACGGGACTACTCCCAATTAACTGCAAAGTTACGACTTTTTGCGTTGCAAGTCAATAGGCTGGGCAAAAATAAGTTTGGTTTGGTTCTATATATAGATATATAAACCGAACCAAGCCTATAAATATATGCTGGGCAAAAGAGAAATGCATATATCAGTTTTTCTTTTCACCAACCCCTATATCATCCTTTATACCGACCACCGAAAGAAGAAAACCGAGGCAAAAGAATAGAACTAAAAATAGCTAACACCTGCAAATTAAACTTAAATCCATGCTATTTACTTGTGCCAATTTTCTCACTTAGTACATTTTCAGTACACTTAAAATTGTATTATATCTTGAATATCAAATAATTAAATACTATACATCAGAACTGCGGATTTCCTGCCGCTCCAGCTCATTCGGTCGTAGATACTTGAAGAGCAAATACAGTTCAGTCAAAGAATTGGAGATTGTCGTGCCACTGAGAAAGGTCGCCCCTAGGTCTTTGCCTGTACGTTCCTGAATGGTGCGTATAGCATAGAGAAGATTGAGGGAGCGTTGGCTTCCGTCGGCGTTGCCGAGACCGGCGACACGGGTGTGACGGGTGTTGAACATCAAATTTTTATAGTTCTGAGATTCGTCAACGAATATGTGGTCGATACCCATCTGTTTGAAGTCCACCACGTTGTCGCGGTTCTGCTCCATCTGATACTGGATGGTGGCAATCTTGGCGGTAAGATTCTCCTTGCGCTTGATAAGACCTTTCAGCATGGCGCGTGACACGTCATGCCCCTGCTGCCTGACAACTTCAAGGTTCTCCTCCACGCTGTCAAGTTCCGCCTGAAGAATCTCCTGCTGGATTTCGGGCGACTGCGGTATCTTGCCGAACTGGTCGTGCGACATTATAATGCAGTCATAGTCGTTGTTCTTCATTTTATTGAAGAACGCCACACGGTTGTCCGCCTTGAAACTCTTTTCATCGGCATAGAGAATCCTCGCGTTGGGATAGGCACTATGGTATGTCATGGCAATTTCTGCCACATTCGCCTTCATTCCGATAATCATCGGCTTGTGGGCAAGTCCGAGACGTTTCATCTCATGTGCCGCCATACACATTATCAGTGTCTTGCCGGTCCCGACTTGATGGTCACAGATGCCGCCGCCGTTCTGCAACAGCATCCACACACAATCCTTCTGCGACTGATACACGGAGTGTATGCCGTAGCGGTCTCCGAGCATCTTCATATTGAGGTCGGGGAACGTCTGGTGGCTGCCGTCATACTGCGGACGCACAAAGCAGTTGAACTTGCGGTTGTAGAGGTCAGAGAGTTTCTCCTTGAACTCAGGCGACTGCGCTTCGAGCCAGTCGGCAAAACCGTTGCGGATTTCGTCGATTTTGGTATTGGCAAGCTGAATCGCCTCGCTGTCAGGCACCTTGATATCGTGGCCGTTCTCATCCTTTCCGGCAGACTTCTTGATGTCGGGGACGGTGTTGTGCAGGGCGTGTTTCAGAAGGCTTATGCCGTCGTATGTGCGGTAATAGCCTCTGACGCAGAATTCCTCCCATATCTTCATGTTCTTGCGTGGCGCGTCACATGAATACTCGTCCATCGAGGATGAATAGGCAATCTTTATGTCGGTGCCATACAGATTGCTCATGTAAGCGGAGTATATGCCGGTGGGTATCCACCTCTCGCCGAAATTGAAGTCAAGTTCGGCGAAAGTGATTTTTCGCGGGGTGGCTTCTTCAAGTGCTTTGAGAGAATCCTGCGCCATAGCGATATATGGCTCGATGCCGTCATATCCGGGGAAGTTTTTGATACGTTCTTCTTCGCGGTCAATCCATGCCTTGACATCCTCGGCTTTCTGCACCACGTTTCCGGCGATAAACCTGTCCTTGATTTCATAATTCTCCACCAGAGGGTTATAATATATGTGTCCCTCCAGACTCTGAATCAGATTTTCCTCGGACATATCCACTAATCCGGTCATATAGTCCAGATTGACGGCACCGAACTTGTTGAGCGATGCAGATAACGCCTCCATAGGAGTATCGACACTTGTCAGTTCATCCACAGCGAATGAAACAGGATGATCGAAGATGTCAGCCTTGACAAACCTACCGTTCTCGCCGCGCTCCAATGCCAGTGCGTCACGCCCATTGGCGTCAATGAGGATAAATCTCACATTCTGTTTCTCGTTGAGATTACCGTATTTCTCCACAAACTCATCATAATACTGATTGAGGTGTTCGCGCAGCTCGGCACTTGCCTCGTGCGTTTCAGCCTCGTAGTTGTAGAGTTGCTGGTATGTCTCCGACAGGGTGACATAGAGCATGGCGCGTTTCGCCTGTTCCGGCTTCAACTCCAACGGATTGAATGTTGCTCCGTTCTTGCGGACTTCCGAGAGGAATCCGACCATGCCGTCCTGAACGACCATACTGCCGTTATGGTGGAAGAACTGAATGTCCTCCGAGAAAGGACGGGGAGACATATCCCTTTCGACAGGCTCCGGCTTTTGTGGAACCACTCTTGGCTGTCTGCCGGGTATGAAGTCGCCTTCGGTTCTTTCAATGACGGTGCCGCTTTCGTTGATAGTCTCGCCATTTGCAGCGGCTTGTTTGGCGGCTTCTTCCGCCTCACGTTCCAGACGCATTTCTTCAAGCTGGCGGTGGGCAATAGACATCATGGTTTCGTAGAATCCATTGATGGGCGGATTGTCCTCCCAGTTAAGAGAGCCATAAAACTCCAGCTCCTTTTCATTGAGCGGACGGAATTTCTTTACGGGTATGTCCTTGACTTCGACACTCGGTTTCGGCTTGGGGGCATCCTCAGCCTGTTTCGGCTGACGGCGGGGTTTGCCGATAGGCTCCAATTCGCCGAAGAGATTGTAGGCAAACAGGCGAGGGTCGGGATTATCGGTGTAATCAGGACTGCCGTCGGTCTCTATATCCTTGGCTGGTTCCATTTTTGATGAATCAACAGGAGCGGGGGCAGGCTTTGGTTCCGGCTCAGGCTCCGCTTTTGGAGGCTGATTGGGTGTAACCGTTTCAACCACCTTCTGCTTAGGTGTCTTTTTCAGCTTCGGGTCTTCCAACTGTTCGCAGATTGCCACACGTTTGCCGGCCCGCACAAGTTTGGGCAGATATGTGTCAAGAGCATGATGCGGAAAGCCAGCCAATTCAATATAATTGTCCCTGCCGTTGGCTCTGCGGGTCAAAGTTATACCTAATATTTCCGAGGCTGTCACGGCATCCTTGCCGAATATTTCATAGAAATCACCCACACGGAAAAGAAGTACAGCATCAGGATGTTTCTTTTTCATCTCCTGATACTGTTGCATCAGAGGTGTATTGGTATGGCTCGACTTTTTTTCAGCTCTTGGAACTTCCACCTTCGCATCCTGCTTGGGTGTAGGAGTTGGCGTAACAGGGTCAGGTGTAGGCGGCTTAATGCCTTTGGAATTATACAATTCCAGATTCAGGCGCAGGTGCAACGACTCGTCGAGTGCCTTACGCAAGTCTTGTGCAATGCCATCGACACCTCCGTCATGGTGGTACACGATAGCAGGTTTGCCATACTGGTCAGTGCCAACCTTGGCGTCGGTGCATATAACATTCTGCGGAAACGCCTGAAAGAACTTGTTGCCTGGCACTTTTGTACCCCGGTCAACTACCGATTGAATGAAAAACTCTTCATCAGCCGACAAAGACTTCTTTTCGGTGTGCTTCTGGAAAATAATCAGGTCAGAGCCGACATCTGTTCCAGCATTTTCGCTGAACGTATTGTTGGGCAGACGCAGAGCCGCCACAAGGTCAGCCTTTTTCACAAGCTCCATTCTTATGAAAGGCGAAGCGGCGTTCATTACACCCTGCGATGTGATAAAGGCAATCAGGCCTCCTTCTCTCACTTGGTCAAGACCTTTGAGAAAGAAGTAATTGTGCAACGACTTGGAAGCCTGACGATAGCCAATCTCCTTGCTAACGGCATAAGCCGGGTCTGCAACCGCGAAATCTCCGAAAGGAACATTGGAGGCAGCAACATCAAAGTAACCGTTGAAGTCACTCTCAATCTTCTCGAACCTCTCTATGCGTGTCAGCATTGACGGGTGCAGGGCTGACAAGATTTTACCGGTGAGCAAGTCCTTTTCGTAAGCCAACACCTCGGCTCCGGGGTATCTGTCATTGCGCAGGAAAGAGTCGATAAACGCTCCCTGTCCGGCAGACGGTTCAAGAAAACTTTTTATCTCTACACCCTGATATTTAAGCGCATCGGAAATAGCATCAACAATACGGTTGTCGGTATAGAATGCTGTCAGCGTTGACGCCTTCAACGACTCCATATAGCGGTTAAACTCCTTATCATCACGAGAATAATCGTGAATCAGCCGACGCAGCTCTACCGTAGGCGCGAACAGTTCAATGTCGCTCTTGCTCCACTTGGCGGCATCCGCCAGTTCATTGGCATCGTTGAGAATACACTTCAACCCACCGAATCCGGCATACTTGCGCAGCACTGCAATCTCCTCGGCAGTCTGCGCCCCGCGCCCCTTGACACCGAGACTAAACGCCATCCGTATCGCCTCGATGTTGTCGCGCATTGTTTGTAGTCTATTGTAACTCATTGCGGTATTGTTCTAAAATGTCCGCAATGGTACCCGCTAACTCGTTCTGTAGCCTCGGGTAATCTTCTCTGCTGAGGAAGTCCCCGTTGACTTCATACTTGTCAAGTATGGCGTTGACGTAACGGAGTCCGAGCAGTAATTCTGCCCACTCAATTTTTGCTTCTTCAGTCGGCAGGTCGTTGTGGAACAGTTCTTCAAGGAGGTTGAATATCACATCCCAACGGGACACATAGTGACCTTCGAGAAGAACACGCATGGCGAGTTCCTCGGCTACGGACTGACTGCGCCCTTCGAGGATAAGGTGGGTCATGGTCTTATATGCTTCGCCGGCGCGGGTATTGATAAACTCTGGGTCTGTTAATTCGGGAAAGCGGTGGTCACGTAGGTGACCGTAGAGATAGGCTGCGAAATAGTCCATCTCATTTTCATGAGATTGTTTCATTATGGTGGGGAATTTAGTGGTTTGCCGAAATCCTGTTTGCTTAAAGTGGTGTATGGTAGGCATATAAGCAAAAGGACACCGGGTTCCCGCCCGATGTCCAACCACTAAATCCACGTCAAAAATGAAACAAAAACATTATATGACGTTGAATCAAGTGCAAAGATACAAAATCTTCGGGACATTCGGGAGGAGTTATTGATATTTTAGCTGATTTTCAAGCCTCTTAACCCGCTTTCTTGTGGGATTTACGCTTCTTGCGGGCTTTCTTCTGAAAATCATTCTCGTCGGGGGTGAAGGCCTCGATGACTCGCTTCACGATGAGGTTGTAGAGTTTTTCCTCGTCACGGCTGAGGTCGGTGGGATGCAGCCCGGTCGTGACTATGCCATGACCGTTATAGGGCGTTTCGCCATTGTGGAAGGTGTTGCGGGTGCTGAGCCATCCCACTTCTTTAGCCATCCGGCCGTAGCAGGGGTTGTGTTCCAGCACACGGAAGTCACGACGCATGGAGTCATAAACATTGCCGGGGATGCCGTTCTGGTAGAGGTAGGGGTATGAGATCAGCCCTTTGGCGTAAAGTTTGTGGGCGATGAGGAACGTCGGCTCAAAATCGTAGCCGAGTTCCATAGTGGCATCCATCCACAGGGTGACCATGTTGTGAAGAGTCTGACCCTTCACGATATTCAGTTCCACGTCGCCGCTTTCATCGGCTGATTCGTTCTCAGCCGATTCGATGTCGAGGTCTTTTCCTGCGGCCTCGGAATTGGCTTTGAGAAAAAAATTCACGAGTTCCTCCGCGAGCCATGCCTCATGCTTGTCGGGAGAATATGTGCCGTTCTCGACAGCCCGGATGATGATGGGCTTACGCAGACGTGGAAGCCATGCGCGGCGCACAGTCACCGGCATACGGAGATACCAGTACAGGTTCAGGAACGCCAGTTCTCCTTCGAATGTGGGTTCCATGGCGTTGACGACGACATTGCTTTTTGCCCACAGCGTCTTGATTACGGAGAGTTGGGCTTCGTCGGCTTTCGACTTCTCCCAGCCGAGCAGCGCATCATAGTTGCGCATCCTGAAATTGAAGTGGTGCGCGTACATCTGGCGCATGTCCTGACCGGAGTTCATGACGAACTTTTCGCCATGCTTGTATTCGGATTCGATGATTTCGCCGTTGGTCCATGTCACGGCATAGCCGTTGCCATGATAGTAGCCTTCGAGTTCGGAGGTTGCGCCGATTGCGCGGGCAATGGTCTCAGCCATGAAACGGTTGGCGGTTACGACTGTCACGAGTGTCTTCTTTGTCATATTTGAAATGTTTTTATTGTGAGTTGGGAATTTTGAGACGAAAGCGTCGGGAGGTTCCGGACCCTCCCTAGGCGTTTCATCCGCGTGGGTTCAGTGGTTGTGGATTATACTCTGCTGTGGGAATCAGAGTCGCGGGCCCTTTGGCTTACGCTGCTGCTTTTGCTGGATTTCGTCCTTCGGCTGGGTCTGTCCCTTGGTCAGAGGGTCGGTGATGTTCTTCGTCTCCTCGTTGGTGAGACCGTCGTTGTTCACCGCCTTCTGGGTGCGGGATTCGTCGGCGACCTTGACACGCGGGTCATTGAGCGATGTCACCGGACGCTGTTTCTCCTTGTCGAAGTACAGATAGACAGTGCAGGGCTGTCCCTTCTCATCGACCATGTTGTCGAGCTTGGCGACACGCCCGTTGGCGTAGTCTTCCTTCTGCTGTTCGGTGAGCGGAATCTTGTTCCATTGTCCGAGAGGCTTGATGCTGCCGTCTTTGAGTGTCCAGTTGGGTTTCCTCTCAGCCTTCTTTTCCGAAGCCTCGGTCGAAACGGATTCGCCTTTGCCTTCTTTCTTGGCTTCGGCGGCACGCTTTGCCTGCTCCACCTTCTCATACCAGTGTATGCCGTTGGGTACAAATTCGACAGCCTTGCGGTCGACATTGTACTGGAGTATTCCCGTGCGGGTCTTTCCATCGCGGCATACCACCTCTTTGGGGGGCAGGGGAAGACCTTTCTTCAGGGTCATGATCTCCGGCATGGTCAGCTTCGTCTGGCCGAAAGTGTCACGGATTCTGACATCCTTTGCCGGGATTGCCAGCAGCTCGTTGGTGTAGCGGTCCCGGCTGATGAGCGATGGAACTTTCTCTCCGGTGGCAGGGTCGATCAGTTCTACAATACGACCGAGGTTGCCGTTCTCTTTGAGATTTGCCTGATCGATTTTGTCGAATTTGTGTCCCATGAACTGGTCGAGCTTCTGTTCGCTCTGGATGAAGTGAGGGACAAGTTTGACGCTGCCGTCGGGGTCAGTGCGGAAAGAGAGTCGAGCCTCGATGCTGAATTTTTCTCCTCCGAAGGTCGGGGTGATATTCACCAGCTTGGATTTCCGGTTATAAAGCATCTCCCTCAGGTCGCCGGAGGCTTCGAGAGCCTCTTTGTCGATGCCCCATTTCTCTTTGAGCATATCCCAGTCGATTTTCGACTGGTCGATAGCCTGCCACTTGGGTTCCTGCGACATGGTTGTCTGAGATTGAGCTTCATCCGCTGTCTGCTCCGATGGTTCCGCAGAGGTTTCTGTCTGCTTGGACTGCTCGACTTTCAGAGCCGGGAGCGCCACATCGACCTTGTTATCTTTGAGTATCTCGGCATTCGCCACAGGGTCTTTGGCGAGGTCGCCGATTACGGTGCCCACCGTGTCGTATCGGTCGGCGGGTACGCGGAAGAATCCGAATGTCGAGGGGTTCTTGCACTGGCGCACGAAGTTCGACATAAAAGCTTCGAGAGGGTTCTGGCCTTTTGAGAATTTCACGAGGTCAGAGAGTTTCGCCGACTTTACATCGGTCATTTTGGGTGTGCCGTCCTCGTTGAGTCCGGTCACCGCGCCTACCTGCCCGGTGTCGTTGTTGCGGGCGATAAGGACTTCTTCTTGATTCAGCTCTTGTGCCATATTAATTAGAAGTTTTTGGGGTTGGAAACTTGTGCCTGAAAAGAGGCACGTTAATTATTGGTGTATGGTGGTATGGTTTTTATCTTCTTGTGGTTTCAAATGCGATTCTGGCATCTGCCCAGCGGAAGGTCACGCGGGACTGGCGGCTGTCACCGGATTTTATGAATGGTAGTGTACCGTCAGCCATCATGGATTCTATTTTGGTTTTGCCGACATTATACATTTCCATGAGCTGTGCCTTGGTCAAAACTCTTTCTTCCGGCTCAATGATACCCTGATTTGTCAGGACAGCATAAATCTCTTTGCTGGCTTCCTTGATTTCGCGTCTGATTTCACATTTGATTTCTGCTCGAAGATCATCAATTATGGCTCTGAAATCAGAGAGGATTGCTCTTTTCTCTAATACTGTCATATCAATATCGGGGTAATCGGGTTACACGTTTCATTGCTTTCTCGTATGCCACCGGATTCCAAGGACATTGGAACTTTTCGATAGCCTCCACAAGTTCCTTCAGGAAGTAGTGGGTTTCTCGACCGACCTTCTTCCATTTCAGCACCAGCCGTTTTCGGATGCGCTGAAGGTGTCGGGGTGATACACAGAGGATAGCAGCGGCCTCATCCTTGCTCACCATAGGCTGGTTGGGAAGCCGCTCATGGATAAATCCATATTCCTCGGCTTTATGAATTTTCTCATCCTGAGCCGCGAGAAACTTTTCAAGACGGCTGAGAGTGCCTTGCATTCTCTGTACCTCTTGTGCCAGATCGGGATGAGGGGGGAACATAACGTAATTGTCCATATCAGGTGGGTTTAGCGGTTTGTTTGTGATGCAAAGTTACTTCGGGAAAAGGAGGTGCATCTATGATAACTCCGGGATAGAGTTGGGATAAGTGTAGGATAAAAAACGCTTGATTTTCTAAAATCCGCAATAATTCATCGTTGAATAACAGCGACTTATACAAATACTCTTAATGAATGTTAAAGTAGAAATTTGTGGAAATTTTTTTGAAAATCTCACGTCAGGACACAGCGAGTGCCGTCCGAGCATTCCCGAACGGCACTCGCAAGAGGCTTATGGAATGTTCAGCTTAGAAATCGAGATTGCCGAGGTTTTTGGAAAGAATGTCCATATCCTTTCCGATTTTGTCGGCGGTAATTCTCGCGTAGATCTGTGTGGTCTGGATATTTGTGTGGCCGAGCATCTTTGATACCGACTCGATGGGCACTCCACGGCCGAGGGTCATGGTAGTGGCGAAGGTGTGCCGGGCGAGATGGAACGTCAGGTTCTTCTCGATGCCACAGATGTCGGCTATCTCCTTCAGATAGCAGTTGAGCTTCTGATTGGTGATTATCGGCATGAGCTGGCCGTCGGTGTAGCAGCCCTCATATTTGTTGAGGATTTTCAGGGCCGGCGGAAGTAGGGGTACCATTACCTTCGTGTTGGTCTTCTGACGGTGGGTGACTATCCACAAGCGACCGTCGAACATCTTCTGGATGTTGTCGACACGGAGGTGGGCGAGGTCGATGTATGCCAGCCCGGTGAAGCAGGCGAAGATGAAGATGTCGCGCACCTGTTCCAGTCGCTTGGAGGCAAACTCTTTCTGCATCATCTTGCAAAGCTCGTCTTCGGTAAGATAGCCACGGTCAACACGCTCGATGGAGATTTTGTAGCCGTTGAAGGGGTCAACGGTTATCAGTCCGGCGCGGATGGCTTTGTTGATTACCTGCTTGAAGAACTTCATGCACTTGTAGGTGGTGTTCTGCGAGTATTTATACTCGGTACGGAGGAAGAACTCCAAGTCCACGATGAACTGATACTTTATCTCTCTCAGGGGAATGTCGGTGATATTGTACTTCTTCTTCATGAACTCCACCACGCGGCGGTACATTCTTTCGTACTTGCGGTAGGTGGGGTCGGCTTTGCTGAGTCCGACGAGCTTCTTGGTGTCCTCCAGATGCTGCTCATAGAGTTTCAGGAGTGATTCCTCCCGCTGGGTGATGCCCATGTAGGCGTTGCGCACCATTTCTACGGTAACGTAGCCGTGACGACGCTGGATGTCATAGAAATGATTGGTCAGAATAGTCTGAATATCCTGAAGATGGTTATTGATCTCAAAAGACTTGGATGAACGACCGGTGGCTTTACCGGCTTTCCCATCCCATCTTTCTGGCTCGCAAACCAATTTTGTGCTCCAGTCCTGTCTTTCTCCGTCAATAGACACGCGCACGATGATGGCGGATGTACCATCCTTGTTGACATGATTGCTTCGGAGATAGAACAGAATCTTAAATGTGCTCTGTTTCATCTTACATTTGGATTTGGTGGTTATGATTGCGCAGGGTTTTTACCCCCTTGCAAAATTCATAACGAGTTAAACTTAATTTTGCTTAGACTCACCTCGGCCAATAGAGGACGAATAGCGGACATGATGTCCTGCGTATTCTGACGGAGTGCATGGGAATAGAAAATTAGGTATCAAATGTAAGCTTCGGACTATGCCACCGGACTCCATTTCTTGTGTGCCATCAGATGTCCGATTTTGGCCGCTATTTTCCGACTTATGTCAGAGTTTCGGTTTCGTAAAGTGCTGCACAAAACATAGTTACGACACTTACTGCTACACAACTGCTACATTTGGCATCTCACGATTTTTGTGTAGCAGATTTGCAACCAATGGGTGTCTTGTTCAGTCTTTTTTCTGTCCGATGACGGTCCTGAGTCGTCATTTTTAGGCATTAAAAAACCGCACAATAAGTTGATATTGTGCGGTTTAGTCTTGTTTAGACTTTTGTTGGCCGGAATCTGTCCGACCCGTCAAGTGGAGCTGGAGGGAGTCGAACCCTCGTCCAAACGCGGAACTAATGCGCTTTCTACATGCTTAGTCTTTACTTGGTTTTCGTGCTGCAGCAGGCTAAAGACTACCAACCACAGCCTTATCCTCTAAATTTTCGGGAGCCTCCCGAGGCTATCAGCTCCCTATTCCCGATTTACCTGCACCGCTTGACCGATTAGTCTCGGGACGACGACAATCGAGCGATGTCTTGTCTTCGCAACTGTTGCGAAGATTAAGCTAATCTACTATACTTCAATTAAGCAGCAAGAGCGTAGTTGTTTTCGCCATTTGAAATTTTGATGTCCCATATTATAGAGCGTAGCCATCATTGCTCTGCATGCTTACACACCACCTCTACGCGCTGTCAAAGCCAGTCAGCCCCGTATATGCGTGACGGTAACGATTGCAAAGTTACTATTTTTACAATGTTTTGGCAACTTTTTTGCCGTACTTACCTGTTTTTTTATGCGATTTGTTTTGTTTTTTAGTTTATAATCGGCTATTAGTCTTAAAAACATCTTCTCTTTTTGTAGCGGCGGATTTTTTGTTGTAATTTTGTCAGGAATAAAAATACGATAAAATATTGAAAAGATTATTCACACGCAGTACTAATCCGTCTTTGGTTATTTCTCTGGTTCCGGTAGGGCTTCTGTTGTCGGCGATTATCCTCGTGATAACGTTTGCCGGAGCCGGCGCCGTTCAGGATTACAGTTACATGATTCTTCTTGGAGCGTCTGCGGTATGCGTAGCTCTTAGTCTCGCATTCTCTTCGCGACCCAAAAAATTGCTTGTTGCCGGCATCCGCAAGAGCGCCGGTCAGATTTTACCCGCAGTGCTGATATTGTTCTTTATCGGTACTCTCAGCGCCACATGGATGCTGAGCGGTGTTGTTCCGGCGCTGATTGACTACGGGTTGCGGGTGCTTAATCCCAAGCTGTTTCTTTTGTGTGCCTGCGCGGTGTGCGCTCTTGTTTCCGTGATAACCGGTACTTCCTGGACCACTATCGCCACTATTGGTGTGGCATTCATGGGGATAGGCACTGTAATGGGCTATAATCCGGCATGGATTGCCGGTGCGGTTATTTCGGGTGCGTATTTCGGCGACAAGGTTTCTCCGCTGAGCGATACCACGGTACTTGCTGCTGCGACTACGGGGGTGGATTTGTTCACACATATAAAGTTTCTGATGCTGACCACTATCCCGGCAATGACTATAGCTCTTGCAATATACGGTCTGACGGGATTTTTTACTGACACGGTTTCCGCCGAGAATGCCATGAATATCAGGGATGCTATCGAAAGTACTTTCAACATCTCTCCATGGCTGCTGGTGATACCGGGCATGGCAGCGGTTATGATTGCTCTGCGCTGGCGCACGGATGTGGTTCTCGCCATGAGTTCAATAACCGGACTCGCAGGTTTTTTCTTTTTTCAGCCGCAGCTTGTAGAGAAAATTTGTTCGGGTACTGAATTTGCAGACTATGTAGCCGGCGCTCTCAGGATTCTTTCTACGTCAAACGAGATTTCTACGGGCAACAGTCTTCTTGACTCGCTTGTGGCAACATCGGGCATAGAAGGGATGCTTCCTACCATATATCTTGTGCTCAGCGCTATGATTTTCGGCGGAGTAATGATAGGCAGCGGAATGCTTTCGGCAATCACCCGCTCAATAACACGTCATCTGCACTCTCCGCGAAATCTTGTAGGTGCCACTGTGGGGAGCGGACTGTTTTTGAACTGCTGTACCGGCGACCAGTACCTTTCCATTATAATCGGAGCCAATGTGTACAAGAACACATACAAGCGTGCCAATATGAAGCCGCAGTTGCTTGGGCGCACTCTTGAGGATTCGGTGTCCGTGACTTCGGTATTGATTCCGTGGAATTCGTGCGGACTCACTCAGTCGGCTGTGCTCGGAGTTGCGACCCTCGCCTACTTGCCTTTCTGTTTTTTCAATATACTGAGTCCGGTGATGACTCTTATTATGGGATGGACCGGCTGGAAAGCCCGGATTTCCAATGCGGCTGTAAGACAGCCGGCATAAATTACCGGTTTTTATCGCGGTCTCTTTCCCGTTTAAGGAGTGTGAGGCGCAGCAGAAAAATGACAAGCAGCGTGGCTGCAATTATTCCGAAGTAGAACAGGTAGTGTCCGTCATAAAACTGCTGGCGCCCGATGTAGCACATCACACCAAGGTAAACCAACAGCAATGCTGGTATTATTGTAGAGCGTTTCATTCTTTGTTTTCAATGATTTCAGTAAGGTATGGGGAACTCATGGGGTCAAACTCCCCTGCACTCAGCAGGTTGTATATCCTCAGGCATGCCCATGCGTCAATTGCGGCATAGTGCTGCTGAGCCTCGGTCAGAGAATCGGCTTCCCAGTTGGAAAGACGCTGCCCTTTTGAGATGCGTTTTCCGAACAGTATGGCAAATATTCTTTGCAGGCTCGCATCAGCAATCTTAAATTCTTTTACATAGGACTGGAGGTCGACAAAGCCTTTGGGTTCGAATTCCGCACTGCGGTGCATCACAAAAAAGTCATCTTTAATAGACAATCCGACCTTCAGTATAGCGTCGTTTTCAAGAAAGCGTTTCACGGCGCCGTCCACACCGAGCCTGTTGACTCTGAACAGCCAGCATCGGTCTTCGCCACTCACCTGCATGAGCGCCACATTGTTTGTCTTCCCTTTGCGGAATGCCGGTTTTGTTTCGGTGTCAAAGCCCACCACGCTACATGATAGAATTTCATCGAGCGCCTTGTCTGCCAGTTCGGGAGTGTCGACTATCGTTATGCAGCCGGGGTATGTGACCAACGGCATTTCCGCGACAAGATCTTTCGGGATGCTTACAACAGTGCGGGTGTCTGTCATTTCAGTGAGGGGATAAGAATCACCGGTGCGTCGGGGAAGTATTTTCCGACGTACATTTTCATATATTCAAGCGAGTCGGCTGCAATCACAGGATCGTAGTCGAAATGGGTGTTGTACAGGAGCGAATGCAGGCGCATACCTCTCGCACGGATAGCCTCAAGAGCGAGTATAGTATGGTTAATAGACCCCAGTTTTCCGTTTGTAACCAGCGCTACCGGCAGGTTGTTTGCCAGCGGGAAGTCTATTGTCAGAGTGCCTTCATAGTCAAGCGGCACCATCAGACCGCCAGCTCCTTCGACAAGCAGTGTGTCGTAAGCTCCGGCAAGACGTTCCATGCAATTTTCTATTTTGCGCAAATCCACAGGACGACCGTCAATCTTAGCGGCAAGCGAGGGGGATGCCGGGTAAGAGTATATCTCGGGGGCGGTTATGCCGAGTTCGTCTTCAGGTATGGAGTCGACACCCATCAGGCGGCGGTGAATCTCTATGTCTTCGGAGCGACCTACATTGCCGGTCTGCACGAATTTCATAGTAGCCACCGTATCTCCCTCGCGGGCTATTTGCGCCGCCAGCCAGCCGGTAGCGTAGCTTTTACCGGCATCTGTATCGGTACCGCTTACAAATATTATATTCATTTTTTATTAGTGGAATTGTCCTCGTCGGCAAACCTGTCGGGGAACGGGATGTCAACTTTCGGGCGACACATAGCCCTAATGACAAGAAACACGCCCGCGAGGACGAAGGGGATGCTTAGGAGCTGCCCCATGTTCAGAGTCATGGATGCTTCAAAACCGACCTGGTCGTTCTTGATAAATTCAATAAGGAATCTCGGCAGGAATATTCCGATAAAGAACACTCCGAATATGAGGCCGGGACGCGTTTCCGCATTTTTGCGCCAGTACATCCACATGAGCAGGGCAAACAGCGCGAAGTAGCAGAATGCCTCGTACAGCTGTGTGGGATGACACGCCATGCCTTCGTACATTCTGTGCCACTGGGCGGAGCGCACGAACATGAAGCCCCACGGCAGGTCGGTAGCTGTGCCGAATATCTCGGAGTTCATGAGGTTGCCTATTCGAATCATGCCGCCTACCAACGCCACAGGAATCACGAGTCTGTCAAATGTCCATATGGGACTTTTCTTAGTGGTGAACACCGAGTACAGAATCACGGCGAGTATAATGGCAAGCGTGCCTCCGTGACTCGCGAGCCCTCCTTCCCACACCTTTAGGATGTCAGCAGGATGCGCGCTGTAGTAGCTCCATTCGTAGAAGAACACATGTCCGAGGCGCGCTCCTACAATTGTGGCGCCCACGACCCACAGCAACAGGATGCCGAGCCATTTCTCGGGCGCGCCTTCATGACGGTAGATGCGCCCGAGAATATTATAGCCAAGCCAAAAACCTATAGCGAACATCAGTCCGTACCACCTGACGGTGAACGGACCGAGTGACAGAAGGTCGGGATTCGCGTTCCAGACTATGAACTGAAACATTATTCAATCAGTAAGCGAACATGGGATACGCCTCCATCATTTCGTTTACGCGTGCGCGCACAGAGGCTATAACGTCGGTGTTTTCGGGAGCAGAAAGCACTTCGTCAATCAAGTCCACAATCTTAGCCATTTCCGCTTCCTTGACACCGCGTGTGGTGATAGCGGGAGTGCCGAAACGGATGCCGGATGTCTGGAAAGGCGAGCGGCTGTCAAAGGGCACCATGTTCTTGTTTGCGGTTATGTCTGCATCAACAAGCGCTTTTTCCGCCACTTTACCTGTGAGTTCGGGGAATTTGGTGCGGAGGTCAACGAGTATGCAGTGGTTGTCTGTGCCGCCGCTGACAATTTTGTAGCCTTTGTTCATAAGGGCTTCCGCCATTGCGCGGGCGTTTTTCTGCACCTGCTTCTGGTACTCCTTGTATTCGGGTTTGAGCGCTTCACCGAATGCAACAGCCTTTGCAGCGATGACATGCTCAAGCGGACCGCCCTGCACTCCGGGGAACACAGCGCTGTCGATAAGAGAGCTCATCATTCTCACCTCGCCTTTGTTGTTGGTTTTGCCGAAGGGGTTGGGGAAATCCTTGCCCATGAGAATGATACCGCCACGGGGACCGCGTAGGGTCTTGTGAGTGGTAGAGGTGACGATGTGCGCGTGCTTAATCGGGTTTTCAAGAAGACCGGCGGCTATGAGACCGGCGGGGTGAGCCATGTCAACCATAAATATCGCACCGATTTCGTCAGCGAGTTTTCTCATGCGGGCGTAATCCCATTCGCGTGAGTATGCGCTCGCTCCGCCGATTATCAGTCTGGGGCGCTCGCGACGAGCCACTTCCTCCATCTGTTCATAATCGACGAGTCCGGTTTCGGCGCTCACGTTGTACTCAAGCGCCTGGAACATCAGACCGCTGAAATTGACGGGGCTGCCGTGGCTGAGGTGACCTCCGTGACTGAGATTGAGTCCGAGGAATTTGTCACCGGGCTTAAGAACAGTCATGAACACCGCCATATTTGCCTGAGCGCCGGAGTGGGGCTGCACGTTAGCGTATTCGGCGCCGAAAAGCTGCTTAACACGGTCGATAGCAACCTGCTCCACCTGGTCCACCACACCACAGCCGCCGTAATAGCGGTGTCCGGGATAGCCTTCGGCATATTTGTTTGTCAGGCATGAGCCCATTGCCGCCATAACTTCGTCGCTGACAAAGTTTTCAGAGGCTATAAGTTCAATACCTTTTTTCTGACGCTGATGCTCGCGCTCGATAAGATCAAAAATAACGGTGTCTTTTTTCATTGCACTTCGTTGGGTAAAATGTTGATGTTTTTATGGGCGCAAAATTAATGAAAAAAAGTGAGATTCAAGCCTCTCACTCCTTTTTCTTGACAGACCAGCCGAAGCGTCCGATTTCGGCTCCCAGTCCGTAATAGTGTCCGTGGCTGTAAGCGAGGAGCCCTGCCGCTCCGAGGTCAAACGCTCCGGTTTCGGGGTCAATTAGTTCTTTATCGGCAAGCACGTCAAGCACTTCGCCGATAATCATGTCGTGACTGCCGAGTTTCATTATTTCTCTGACGCGGCACTCTATGCTGAGGGGGGATTCCTTCACATAGGGGCATGCCACTTTGTGCCCGGGCTGCGGAGTGAGTTTGGTATGCTGCCATTTGTCATAGTCGCGACCGCTGCGCACGCCGCACCAGTCAACCGCCTTTGCCATAGCCTCGGTAGTGAGGTTGACGGTAAACTCCATATTCTCCTTTATCATATTATAGGAGTGGCGTTCGGGGCGCACGGAAATGTAGAGCATGGCGGGGTCGGTACACACCGTGCCTGTCCACGCCACGGTAATGAGGTTGGAGCTGTCGCGGTTGCCACAGCTCACCAGCACAGCGGGCACGGGATACGCCATAGTGCCGGGCTTCCAGATTTCGCGACCGTTCAGCATATCTGCGCGTCCACACTTTTGACGGTTTTGCCACAGTAGTGGCAGCGAATGGTCACATCGTCGCGGTCAATGACGTCAAACCGCGTGCGCATAGGCTCGTTGTTGGTTATGCACTTGGGGTTGCCGCACCGCACCACACCGACAAGAGTGTCGGCAAGACGAACTTGCCTTTTCTCCACCACCTCGAAATCACGAATTATATTTATCTTGGCGCCGGGGGCAATAATAGCTATGCGGTTGAGAGTTGCCTCGGGAAATGTAACATCGGCAATCTTCACAATACCTTTGGTGCCCATGCGGCGGCTCGGCAGGTTGTTGCCTATTGTCACATGAGTGTCCATGCCCTCTATGTCAAGCAGCTTGACAACCTTGAACAGGACGTTGCTCGGAATATGGTCAATCACGGTGCCGTTTCTCAGAGCGGCTACGGCGAGTTCTTTTTTATCGGTGTTCATCGCTTAAAGTTTTTGAGGGTCAATGTCAAGAGCGCGGCAAATTATAGCCTGGCGCGCGAAGAGTCCGTTTCGCGCCTGCTCGAAATAGTATGCCTTGGGGTTGTCGTCCACATCCTGGCTGATTTCGTTTATTCTCGGCAGCGGATGCAGCACCTTGAGGTTGTCTTTGGCATCGGCGAGCATGGCGTTGTGAAGGGTATAGAGGTTTTTCACCTTTTCATACTCCATTATGTCGGTAAACCGCTCACGCTGCACTCTTGTCATGTACAGGATGTCGCTGCTGTTTATCACTTCGGGAGAAAAATCCTTGTGCTCGCTGTAGCGTATGCCGTTTCTGTCACAGAAGCGGCGGTACTCCGCCGGCATCTGCAGTTCGTCGCACGCCACAAAGTTGAATGTCGGGTTGAAATACCTCATCGCCATGAGCAGACTGTGCACCGTTCTGCCATACTTCAGGTCACCCACCATGGTTATGGTCAGGTCGTTGAGCCGACCTTGTGTCTTGCTTATGGAGTATAGGTCAAGCATGGTCTGCGAGGGGTGCTGGTTGGAACCGTCGCCGGCATTAATCACCGGCACATCGGTCACTTCCGTTGCATAGCGGGCAGCGCCTTCGAGGTGGTGGCGCATCACGATAAGATCAGCATAATTGCTCACCATTTTTATGGTGTCTTTTAGAGTCTCGCCCTTGGCAGAGCTTGAGGTGCTGGCATCGCTGAAGCCTATCACCCGCCCGCCGAGACGGTTCACCGCGGTTTCAAAACTCAGGCGAGTGCGCGTGGAGGGTTCAAAAAACAGTGTTGCCACAACCTTGCCGTCAAGCACTTTAAGGTTAGGGTTTTCTTCAAAATAGCGTGCTCTCTCAATCAGGTCGAGAATCTCTTCACGGCTGATGTCGTCGATAGACACAAGGCTCTTGCTGTTCATAGCGCGGATGGTATTTGGTTACATCTGCAAAGGTAATACATCAAAAAAGCGGAAGCAAGAAATATAAAAAATTTTTATCACGCCCACCAAACCGCACCTTATATAATAATATATGAGTCTTGGGGACTTCCCTACCCCAATAAAAGCGACAAAGACGAATCTCACGATCCGTCCTTGCCTAATTATTTTTTTAGTATGTAAAAATATTACCGGGTTAACGGTAATGCGTTCAAATCATTTCTGTGGACGTGTTGCCTCCCAGTTAGGAGTCTGCTCCACACCGAAGCCTGCATTGATTTCATCTGCAGGAATCGGGAAGACAACGCCGGAAACATTAACGTTATTAAGCTCATACTTGATGTTCGGAGCGTCATAAGCGTATAGATTTGTGGTCTCGTTCCAACGACGAAGATCCCAAAGACGATGTCCTTCCTGGAACAATTCGCGAGCGCGTTCATCCTTCAGGAATGCAAACAGAGAAGCTGCATCAGCGGGCAGGTCGTTGACAGAAGTGATATCCTTGTTGCGCTTTGCCACAACGAGCAGTTCATTTTTGGCATCATTAAGATTGCCGAGTTTTATGTCGGCTTCAGCCTGAATGAGGAACATTTCGGGAGCGTTAATCAGATAGTTAGTCTGAACAGCAGGGTTACCGCCTGTAACAGCGTTGAAAGAGCCTGTGCCGAATTTGCCGCCGCCATACCAAGGTATAGCATCACCATACTCGACATACTGGGTTCCTTGCTGATTAGTCCAATACATGATTGACTTACGCACGTCACCATCTTCATAAAGCGATACGAGGTAAGGGCTCGGACCATAGCAGTATGAGGTGTAGAGTGTGCCACAAGAGTTTGCGCTCCAGTTTGTGCTGCTGTCAAGAGCAAGGAAAAATATGCTCTCGCCATTAGACCAAAGACCAGAATAAAGAGCTGCGTAGTCAGCATCAGTGTAGGCAAGTGAGTTTATTCCACTGAGGGTAAGAGCTTTGTCTGCCGCCTCTTTGGCACCTGTCCAATCCTCAAGATAGAGTTTCACACGAGCCATAAGACCGTAAACCGCGGCAGGGCTGAACACCTGACCGGATGTACGGCTTACACCGGCTTGCTGATATGCCTGAATCGAATTGTTCAAGTCAGAAAGAATCTGTGTGTAGCAATCGCCTACAGAAGAGCGAGAAACTTCAGCAAAAGCCTCTACCGGCTCGTTCACAACAACCACACCGGGTTCTGAAGAGAAGTCCTGTCCGTCAACTTTTACCTGATGACCGAATACATTTGTAAGAACGCTCATTGCATAAGCTCTCAGGGCATATGCTTCGGCTTTGTAAAGCTGAAGATCAACTGCATCTTCTGAATTTGCGTCAGGCAGTAGCTCGTCGCATGCCTTGATTATACGGGCAGAGTTGTCTACAACCTTGTAACCATATACCCATACATACTGAAATCCATAATAAGTGTCAAGATATGTGTACTCATAAATAGCGTTCTGATGATTATTGTCGCCATTCCAGTACATTATGTCCGAACCAAGATCGCCAAATGTTGTAGCATAGTTGCCGGCAAAATAATATTGACACAGACGGTAATATGTACCATTCAGTGCATAGCCAATACTACCCGGTGTTGCCAGACCACTTTCCAAATCGACCGCATCATAGATGTCAGTCTCGAGAAACTTGTCACCGCAGCCTGTTGCTCCGAAAGCGAGCATCAAACCGGCAAGAGACTTGATAAATATATTTTTCATTTTGTTATTATCCGTTTTTATTGTGAGTTTCAACTATTAGAATGTAACCTGAACACCACCGGTAAATGTGAATGTTGCGGGATACTGCCATGCGATTTCACCGCTTGAGTATGTTTCGGGGTTGTAGCCCACAAAGTCAGAAGCAGTCCATGTGTGTACGTTGTCAAATGTGGTGTAGAAACGAACTTTCTGCATGAATGCCTTGCGTGTTACCTTAGCAGGAAGAGTATATCCGAAAGTGATGTTGCTCAGGCGCAGGTAGCTGCCGTTCATCAGCCAGCGGGTAGATGTACCCATAGTCGAATATGGGTCTCCTTGAATGTACTGCGGATATTTTGCATTTGGATTCTCAGGTGTCCATGAGTTGTCAGCTACAATTTGCAGAGGCGTTCTCTGACTCATGCCCCAGCCTGTGAATGAGTGACCGGTATCCATTACCTTGTTGCCGAGACGATAGTTGAACTGCATTGCGAGGTCAAAGCCGTAAGCGTTGGCATTGACTCCGAACGCGCCGAATACCTTGGGTTCCGCACTGCCGACATAGCGTTTGGCTGCAGATGCTAAATTTTCAGTCAGCTCGTCACCCTCCTCGTTAAGATAGTACTGAGCCTTACCGTTTTCGGGATTAACTCCCGCGTACTCGGGCATATAGAACTGACGATAAGGGCGTCCCTCCTCAATAATAGAGTATGTACCTTCGATTGAACCGTCAGCGAGCTTTATAACCTTGTTTTTGTTCCATGTGATGTTTGCAAACACATTTACTATCACATCGTTGTTTGAGTAAACCGCGCTGTTTGCACCGAACTCTATACCGGTGTTGCGCATTTTGCCGATGTTTTTGTATGTTGATGACAAACCCGTTGTGTAGGAAAGGGGCACTTTGTAGAGAGCGTCATCGGTATCGTCGTTGTAGAAGTCGAAAGTGAATGTGGCGCGGTTGAAAATTGTAAAGTCAAAGCCTACATCAAATTTCTTTGATGTCTCCCATGTAAGTTCGGGGTTTGCAATCTGCGAGGGCACTATACCGGGAGAACCTGCATAGTTGAAGCCTGTGGCATAGAAACCACGCGCTGCATAAACCGAGGGCAAGCTTTGGTTACCTACAGTACCGTAGCTTACGCGGAGGGCTGCGTTGGTAATCGCGGTATTGCCTTTGAGGAATGCTTCTTCGCTGATGCGCCACTTGCCACCGACGCTCCAGAAGTTACCCCAACGGTGCTTTGAGCCGAATACAGAGCTGCCGTCGCGACGATAGGAAGCAGACAGGTAGTAGCGGCTTGCATAGCTGTAGTGGAAGTCGCCGAAATATGAAGCTAGGCGGCTTTCATTTTTATAATACTGGCTGTCATTCCATGCGCCTGCGGTAGCAAGGTCGCGCATTCCCTGATCTGCAAACGGGAAATCATAACCACAATAATATTCATACCAGTAGTTGCGGCGCTGCATTTCCTGTCCGAGGAGCAAATCGATTGTGTGGTCGCCGAAAGTCTTGTTCCAACCTATGGTGTTGGTCCATGTAAGTGTGGTAGTACGGGAGTTATACTGCTGACCGAGACCGTTGTAATTCATGCCCTGAGGATTGTATATAGCACTCCAGTAGTTGTACTGGCGCTGATCCATCATGTTCACGCCGAAGTTGGTCTTAGCCCAGATGCCGTAGCCGAAATCGACACGCAGCCAGGGGTTGGCAACAAGAGTCTGGTTATTTACCTTGTTGAGGTCGCCGAGATCGGGATCCATAACCGCGAGAGGGTTGTAGCTGATGGGATTATAAATACGATCCGCACCGGTTCCTACATAAGGAGCGTCCATAGGAGTCATTGCCGATACAGCAGCGGTAAGAGGAGAGCTCATTGTTCCGTTGGTAGATGCAGAAAAACTCTGGTTGTCAGAGTAGCTATATGAAGAGTTGATGCCGACACTGAGGAACTTGTACTTGGTGTCAAGGTTGATACGACCTGAATAGCGTTTGTTGTTTGAACCGATAACAAGACCGTCAGCATCGTTGTAGCCGAGGCTTACAAAATAATTTGTAGTACCGACAGTACCGTTAAAAGCAAGGTTATAGTCAGCATAATAGCCTTTGCGGGTTATCACATCAATCCAGTCGGTATTTGTAACGCCGTCCCAGTCAAAGTAATTCACATAATATTCACGTCCAGCCTCAACACTTGGAACCATACCTCTGTTATAACGTCCGAGTGCAAACAGATCTATTGTAGTGGCAGCGTCGGCATACTTCATATTGTTGTTTGCCATAGAGGTGAAGCCCTGACGGGTTTCGAAAGTGACGTTGAGCTTGCTCTGACCTCCTTTTTTGGTGGTGATGACAATAACGCCGTTTGCAGCGCGGCTACCGTAGATAGCAGTGGCTGCAGCGTCCTTGAGCACTGTAACGCTCTCAATATCGGCAGGGTTGTAAGCCGACATCGGGTCAAAATAGTTGTTGTTGCTGCTCATGTCATCATAATCGGAGTTTACAGGCACGCCGTCAATAACGTACAGCGGCTGAGAAGAGCTGCTGAGCGAACCCATACCACGCACGTACACACTGCCCCACTGACCGGGCGCGCTGGTTGAGTTGTTGTACTGGAAGCCTGTAACCTGACCTTCGAGCGACTTAACGAAGTTTACATCGCTCTTGCGGTCTACCACCTCGCCGTTTACAATAGAAGCCGCGCCGGTAAAGGCAGCCTTGCGGGTTGCGCCGTAGCCGGTAACGACAACTTCGTCAAGCACGTTTTCGCTCTCTTCCATGAGGATGCGCATGTTTGACTTGACGTCGACAGTGACGGGGTACATTCCGATGAAAGACACCTCAATGCGCTTTACGGTGCTCGGAATTGTGAGAGTGAACTCACCGTTGGCATCAGTCATAGTACCGATGGCGGTGCCCTGAGCCTTGACAGTGGCGCCGATTACCGGCTCTTCGTCGCTCGCCTGAAGCACCACTCCCCTGACATTCAATGTCTGGGCGGACGCTGTGAGCGCTACTACCACAGTCACAAGTAGTAAAAGAAACTTTTTCATACTTAAGAAAATGTGTAAAATTAAATATGTGTAATGTGCGGAAATACTGTACCGGTGTGTGACGGCTGATAAATCCGATTCAAAGGTATGAAATGTATTTTAAAACTTATTAACTACCCCCCCCCATTTTAATGAATTTTATCTTCTACAAAGACGAATGCAAATTATTGTAAACGAAAATTTCGTTTACACCTTATATATAATATAGTCCAATCAGAACGCAGCCCTCGCAGCAGCGAGGGTGTCGGGCTTGCCGATGTCAAACCAGCGGTGAGCTATCGCAGGCACAAATGCCCTGATGTCAAGAGCTTCGCAATTTTCGGCATAAAAAGGGGTAGTAGAGAACACCCGCCCCACAGCCGACGCATGGCGCTCCAGCAGAGGGAATACGGCGGGACTGACCACTGATACCCCTCCGAACGCAAGCGGCGAAAGACCGGCAACATCAAGACCGGCGGGTATGGAGGCGGAGCCGTCTGCCCTACTCCAGCCACGGAGACGCAAAGTGCTGTCAAACATAAAATGGCGCGATGTGGGTCTGTGCTGAGACAGCAGGGTTACATCGGCACCGCTGTGACGGTGGGCGGCAACAATGTCGCCAATCGGCATGTCGGTCATAATGTCGGCATTGTGCACAATAAAAGGCTCGCCCCCGTCAAGCCAACTGCGCGCGGCGAGAATGCCGCCGCCGGTATCAAGCAGGCACTCACTCTCGTCACTTATATGAATATCCATGCCGAAACAGGAGCGCGATTCAAGAAAGGCGCGTATCTGCTCCGGAAAATGGTGAACATTTACCACTGCCTCACACACCCCGGCTGATTTGAGGCTGAGAATCACATGCTCAAGAACGGGCACCCCTGCCACCTCGACAAGCGCTTTGGGCATAGAGTCGGTGAGAGGGCGCAGACGGGTGCCGATGCCGGCTGCAAATACCATTGCTTTCATTGCGGGATGTTTTTGGGGTTGCCTGAGAGAGTTTTTTTCACACCTTGCTCGCGGTGGACAAGGCGCACCGTCACCGGATATTTCTCAGCAAGATGTGCCGCGAGATGCTCGGCGCAGTAGACAGACCGGTGCCTGCCGCCCGTGCAGCCAAACGACACGCAGAGCGAGGTGAAACCACGGCTAAGGTAGCGCTCCACGGAACTGTCGGTCAGAGAATATGCCGCCTCAAGAAAGCGCCCGGTGTCGGCGCAGCCGTCAAGAAACCCTATCACAGGGGCATCCATGCCGGTAAGGTGTCTGTACTCTTCATAACGCCCCGGATTGTGAAGGGCGCGACAATCGAACACAAAGCCGCCGCCGTTGCCGGAACTGTCCTCCGGCAGACCTTTTTTGTACGAAAAACTGGTCACTGTCACTACAAGACCGTCAGCAGCGGCAGGCGCACAGGCTCTGCTGAATCGCTCACACCCGGCTATAGCGCCAAGCACACGGGCAAGTTCAGGCATGCCGCCGGGCATACCGTTGCCAAGAAGAGCACGCAGATTGTCCACAGCCGGAGGAATGCTCTTAAGAAAATGCTCCTTACGGCGCACAAGCCCTAGAAAGCCGTATGCGCCAAGCACCTGAAGCGTGCGCAGCAGCACAAACAGCGGCAGACGCTCCGCACACAGCCGGCGACGCTCCGCAGTCATGGCGCACGAGTCAAGATAGCGGTTAAAAAGCATTGTCCTCAACGAGGCGGGCAAAGCCGCCCTTGCCTGCCACAGAAACGAAACCACATCATAGAGGCGGTTGCCACGCCTGGCACCCTGATAGTCAATGAAGGTTATATTGCCCTTGTCGCCTACCATCACATTGCGGCTCTGGCAGTCGCGGAGCATTATGCAGTCGTAGCCACACCCCTCTACCAGCGCGGCGAGTGTCTCGAAATCATCTTCAAGACGCTCCTCGTCAAAATCAATGCCGGATGGCTTCAGAAAGCTGTATTTGAAGTAATTGAGATCCCACATCACCGAGCGGCGATCCATTTCCTGACGCGGATAACAAAAGCTGTAGTCAAAGCCTGAGGCATCGGCGCTGTGAAAGGCGGCGAGGCTGTCCATGACAAGCCCGAGCGCGGTCATCGCTTCGGGGGCAAGGGTGCCGTCGGCGGCACGGCTGTCTGCAATAAGCCCGAACAGCGAGCGCGTGCCGGCATCGGTCTGTATGTAGCGCATACGGTCTGTACTCGCCGCAACCACCTGCGGCACAGGCAGCGACATGCGGGCAAACTCACGCGACATGTATATGAACGCCTCGTTTTCAGCCCGCGAAACGCCCGCAGTGCCAACAAACGAAGCTCCGTCGGCACGCATCATACGGTAATAGCTGCGGGTAGACCCCGCGCCGGCAATCGGCTCTACCGATACCGGATGCTGTCCGAAAGTGCCAGCAAACAATTCTACGAGTTTCTGCATGATGCAAAGTTAACGCGAAATTACCGTTTGCCGGCAAGCCTCATGACAAAAAAAGAACCGGAATCGGCTTTTAGAGCCTCTTCCGGTCAAAAATATACTCGTAAGAATTATCAGTTTTTCTTGACAATGCCGCTCCGCCGTCATTCTTTGTTGACAACCTCGCGGATTTTTTCAGTAGCCTTGGCAACCACGTCCAGAAGTTTTACAACTTCCGCCTTGCGGATTCGCGACTCCTGCGCCTCGACGAGCTTTGTAAGGGTGTCTTTTATCTCGGTAAGGGTGTATCTGCTCAAATCTACTTCCTCTTTGGCAAGAGCTTTTTCAAGCAGACTTTTTTCTTTTTTCATCCGTGCCATATCTCTATAATAGTTTTTTTGGGGTTAGCATTCATAATGTCTAACACCTGAGGCACAATTTGGTTCGTGGCACGGACAATTTTGCTTACCGTATGTCAAAGCCCACCTGCCGGGGGTGAGAGAAGGTGTTGTTTTCGACTATGGCGTTTTTCACGCGCAGAAACCTGAATGTGAAGTTGTTTTGATGAAATGCGGGGTAGTCGTTGTTGAGAGTGACAGTGTTGTTGACAAATCGCAGACCGTCGACCGACTTGGCAAAAAGCACCGGAGCGTCGAAGGTCGCGAAACGGTTGCCCTCTATCACTATGCCGCTGTGAAAATACTTCGACTGCGAGCCGAGGTCCGGAATCTCGGGATAAATCGAAATTACCGCTTCGGTGAACTGGAACATGTTTGTGAGCGAGTTGACAAAGGTGTTGTCGCTGATAAGCACGTCGCGGCAGGCTCCGGTCTCGAACCAGCCGTTGCAGTCGCCGCACAGCAGAATAGCGGTACCGGATGTATGGTCAAACAGGTTTGACACCGCCTCGACACGGCGCGGGGTGGAGAAGAGGCTGCCTCGGGCGCGGTTGTTGCGCACAGTGTTGCGGCTGAATGTTACCGAAGGGGTCCATGTGAGGTTTTCAATGCCGCAGGAGCTGCCGGCATTCACGGCGGTGTCGACCGGCTGGGTGAATGTTATCCTCATCAGCTTGGCTCCTGTCACCGAGGGGGCGTCGGCAGGTTCTATCGAGGCTATGGTGTTGGGAGTGCCTACAATCTCCATTGTGCGCGATGCCACGAACTGCACCGTATCGCCAGGCTCGCCCCATTTGAATCCGTACGACTGCGGGTGCATGTACCTTCCGGTAAGAGTGTGGTCGTCGATACGCTCAACCACCTTGAGGTAAGTGCCGTGGACATTTATGGCATCGTCCATCATCGACTCGTACAGACCGCCCGACGAAGAGATATGCCCCTTGCAGCCTGAAAAATGGGTGGCGTCTGCCTGAGTAGTGTAATATCGACGGTCGTCATCGCCGCGCAGGCACACCCCGAAGCCTTCGAGAGCAACTCCGTCACACAGCTGGGCAAGCAGCCCCATGCCCTCGGCATAGTGAACCCGCACATTTGTCAGCGAAGTGTTTGTGTTCTCGCTCAGAAAGATGCCCGGCGAAGGGCGGTCCCATGTACGGAGTGCAACCTTTGTGCCGGGCACAAGCGAGGCGTGGTGCCACTTGGGCGCAAGATAAGAGCCGTTCTTGAGCGCCACCACACTGTCGAGCGGAGCATAGATGTCGCTTGTGCGGTACACAATACGGCGGCTCTCCGGCTCAAACGCTATGCCCGCGCGCGGCATAAGCTCCCAGCCATGCCCGCGGGCTATGAAGCGGTGCTTTTTGTCCACACGGCAGTCTGTCCACTCCTCGGGACGGAACACAATGCCCGCTTCGCTGTTGTTCTCCACAGTAACCTGTGTAATCTGCGTATCGGCAAAGTCTATGTTTATATCGCTGACACTCACGCCCGAAGAGTTGACTACCGCAACAG
Organism: Muribaculaceae bacterium Isolate-104 (HZI); assembly: GCA_003762715.1. Classification (GTDB taxonomy): domain Bacteria; phylum Bacteroidota; class Bacteroidia; order Bacteroidales; family Muribaculaceae; genus Paramuribaculum. Next base: position 67,479 of record RIBJ01000039.1, read on the forward strand.
GAATCATACGCCCGTGACACATAAATTCAGCACCGTTGCCCTTTATCGCAAGATTGGTCCAACCGTCTATATTCAGCCCTACCCTCTTTTCCGGAGTCTGGTCATGATTCGATATATAATAATTGGTGACAACGGCCTTTTCGGGATAAAAATTATAGACTCCCGGGGCAAATTCTATTGTCACATCCTCCTTGCCGTAACGCTCGGCTATGGCTGTCAAAGCCTTTGACAGTTTGGGCGACATATCCGCCTTGATTCCGGGACGTATCCCGAATTCTTTCAAATCGACAACATGCCCCGCGCTGAGCGCGAAAGCACACAAAAGCATTGCTGATGCTACTGTTTTTCTAATATGGTACATTTCAAAAATTATAATTTGATTAATAGCTCAATGAGCTGCATAAGCACTATTTTTCACAAATATAGCTCCATTTGCCCATATTTTCAAAAAAACAGAGACTTCCGGATATACAAAAGTGCAATTTCGCATGAAACGGCATTACGCTCACCGTAACTTTGCAGCATATTAAACACAAACACACATCGCCATGAGATTTATTATTTTCTCCGAACCAATCAAATGCTGCCGCGAATGGCAGCAACCCGCCTTGCAGCTCGCTGCAAAGCTCACAGTATCAGATGTCGCCGCTGCCTGCTATGCAAAAACTCCGGCTCGCTACAACTGCTACAGAACCTGCAGTCCGCTGAAATGCCGGTTGAAAAGACTGTCGCACATGTTGAATTTTTCGAAGTACGCTTGCATTAACAATATTTTTTGTAACTTTGCACCGCTTGGGTTCGCAGGCTGCCTGTCAGCTGTCGCGACTAAGAGGGAACCGGGTGAGAATCCCGGACAGTCCCGCTGCGGTAATTTCCACAAAGGCACCATTACACACGCCACTGAGTACGAATCATCGGCTCGGGAAGGCAATGGATACGCCGGAATAAGTCCGAAGACCTGCCCGGCTAACCACATACAATGTTTGTCTTTCGAGGATGAGAAAACATCGCATTTGTGCCGCTCTGCTGGCATTGCTTTTTATTTTGCCGACCGCTCGCGCCGGTTTGACTGCGGATTGTTCCCTGCTACAGGACAACGACACCACAGGTCGCACCCTTTCCACTGTAACCGTTCTTGGATCCGGAAACAAATCCGTTACATCTGCCGCCCCGTTGTTTCGCCTCTCCTCGTCACGCCTGGAGAGATTCGGATTCACAGACATGGGGCAGGCTCTGAAACGTCTTCCGGGTATCACTCTGAAGGACTACGGAGGCGCAGGAGGACTCAAGACTGTGTCCGTGCGCGGACTCGGAGCTGCCCACACCGCTGTGGTGTATGACGGCGTAGCATTGAGCGAATGCCAAAGCGGAGAAATTGACCTTGGTCGGTTCTCACCGGACAACATTGACGCGCTTAGCCTCGCGATAGGCGACAACGACGACATTTTCCAGCCGGCACGGGTTCTCGCTTCCGCCGCATCGGTTTTCGTATCAAACACACCCTCTACCGGCAATGACACCTTTAATATAACAGGCAGACTGCGCGCCGGGTCATTCGGATATGTCAACCCCTTTGCTAAAATCAACGCAAGGTGGCGAGAGCGCTTCGCCGCTAACATATCTGCCGACTTTTCCAGAGCCGACAACTGCTACCCCTTCGCTCTTAAAAACGGCAACAGCACCACCACCGAGCATCGTAACAACAGCAAAAGTCTGATAGGCAACACTGAAGCTAATTTCGTCTACACTCCCGACGCTTCATCTCGGCTATCAGCCAAACTGTATTACTACGACAGCGACAGGCAGCTTCCCGGACCGGTGATTTATTACAACAATGACAACCGCGAAAAACTGCGTGAACGCACCGCTTTCGCCCAGACAACATACCGCTCCGCACTCTCTTCCGTCTTGTCTTTGCTCGCCAACGCCAAATTCAGCTGGAGCGACTCGCGCTACAGCGATTTCGGAGGCACATATCCCGGAGGAGAACTGCATCAGAACTACTGCCAGCGCGAAGCATACGCCTCCGCAGCCCTGTTATGGTTTCCCGTGAAAAGCGTGGCTTTGGACTACTCTGCCGACTACGCCTTCAACAACCTGTCGAGCAACCTCGCCACAGATACCCGTCCGTGGCGACACAGCTTGCTTCAGAGCCTGAGCCTGCGCTGGAAAAACAGACACTTCACTATCAACGCAAGAGCACTCGCCTCTATCTACCGCAACGGAGCGCACTCCGGCGAAGCCGCCAAAAACGCCTCAAGGCTGAGCCCTTCGGCAAGCATCAGCTACAGACCGTTTGCAAAGCGCAACCTGTTCGTCAGATTCTCTTACAAGAGCATTTTCAGAATGCCGACATTCAACGAATCCTATTTCTTCCACTACGGAAGCCCGACTCTGAACCCCGAAAACACCGACCAGTTCAACCTCGGAGTCACATGGCAGGCTGCCCCTGCCTCTTGGCTCACCGACATAACCCTGACAGCAGACGCCTACATGAACAGCGTCAGCGACAAAATAGTCGCCGTACCATACAACCTGTTCGTGTGGAGGGTGGTAAACCTCGACAAAGTGAGGGGACACGGGCTGGACCTGTCGCTGAACTGCGACTTCGCCGTTGGCGGGAAGCACTCGGTGCTGCTTACCGCCAACTACAGCTACCAGAGAATGGAACCCCGCACAACCCCCTCTTACTACGGCAACCAGATTCCGTATATACCGCGCAACAGCGGAGGAATCTCCGGCAGCTACGAAAACCCATGGGTAAACATATCGCTGAGTCTCACTGCCGTGTCGGCGCGATACTCCACAATCGACAACAACCCCGACACACGGATTGCAGGGTATGCCGAGACCGGAGCCGCTATATACCGGTCGTTCTCTATCGGAAAATGCCGCTTTGAAGCCCGCCTCGACATGCTGAACTTATTTGACCGCCAGTACTGCGTACTCGCAAGATACCCCATGCCCGGACGCTCTTTCAGAGCCGGTCTCAAAATTGAACTGTAATTAAACTTTATAACAATCATTTTATGAACAATCGTTTTCTTACTCTCGGCGCAATAGCGCTACTTTCCGCAACAGCATTCACTTCCTGTGACGACAACCCAGACATTGAGCCGGTTATTGACACGGTTGAAGTGAGCGACGGCGTTTTTGTCGTAAACCAAGGCAACTACTACTCCAACATAGCCGGCACTCTCACATATGTTGACTTCGACAGCAAAACCGCTACACAAAAAGCTTTCGCCGCCGCCAACTCAGGCATGGTGCTCGGCGATACCCCTCAGGACGCCATCGTCTACGGATCGAAATTGTACATATCCGTTTACGACAGCAATATCATCCGCGTGGTAGACCGAAAGACACTCTCCCTGATCAAAGACATTCAACCCGGTTCCGGCTCGGTACCCGGCTCAAAACCTCGATACATCACAGCCCATGAAGGAAAACTTTACATCTCAATGTACGACGGCTATGTCGCAAAATTAGACACCGTCTCACTCAACATTGAAAGCAGTGTAAAAGTTGGGCCCAACCCCGATGGCATCGCCGTGTTCAACAACCGTATATATGTGGCTAATTCCGACGGCTTGAACTATTTGGCAGGATACGCCAACGGAAAGACCGTCAGCGAAATTGACATAGCTACATTCTCCGAACTCCGCAAAATACCCGTAGGACTCAACCCCGGTCAAGTAGCGGCTACCTCAGCAGGAGTATATGTTATATGCAGGGGCGACTACACCTCAATACCCTCCACTTTGCAGGCTATAAACGCTGACGGCTCTACAACCGACATCTGCACTGCAACCCTCATGTGCGCCACCGAATCGGCTTTGTACTACATAGACTCACCGGTTGACGGCGGCGGCATAACAGCCTTCAGCCGCCGGGCAGCCGACACCGGAGCTACCGTCTCATACTCTATTGACAAAATAAGCGCTCCCGCTGCTATAGGTGTAGAACCAGTATCCGGCAACATCTTCATAACCGCATACACCATGGGCAACTCCGGCTACGCCGACTACAATGCGCCGGGCTTCATGAATCATTATGACGAAAACGGCAATTTCGTAGCCCGCTACGATGTCGGACTAAGCCCCTGCGCCATAGCATTCAACAACACCGTTGTATACAATGTACACTAATCTTAAAATATTATTTTTTCTGCCGACGCTTCTTCTGACACTCGGCTGCTCCTCTCCCCGGAGCAGCCGGGCAGAAGACCGCGCCGAAGAAAAAGAACTCCGCCACGCATCCCTGCTGTCACTCAAAGACTACGGCAACGCAACAGTAGCTGAGATACAAAACCCTTGGGACTCTACCGAAACCCTTGCAACATACATACTTCTGCCTCGCTCGGTGTCGGTGCCGGACTCACTGCCCGACGGCACTATCGTAAGAATTCCTCTCGACAATTCTCTGATATACTCGGCAGTACACATAGGTCTTGTCAATGAGCTCGGTGCCGCCGACGCAATAAAAGGCGTGTGTGATGCCAAATACATAAACAACCCGGAAATCGCTGCCGGAATCGCTGCCGGCGCAATAACCGACTGCGGCAACAGCATGACTCCCGACGTTGAAAGGATTATGGCACTGAATCCCGATGCCATTCTGCTCTCCCCTTATGAAAACTCAGCCACCAACGCCCGTATAGAAAAACTCGGCATACCGGTAATACAGTGTGCCGACTACATGGAAGTCAGCCCGCTCGCAAGAGCCGAATGGATGAAATTTTTCGGACTGCTGTTCGGCAAGGAACTTACAGCCGACTCAATTTTTTCCGAAGTAGAAAGCAGGTATCTCGCAGTCAAAAACATGACAGACAGCGTTTCCTGCCGCCCTTCTGTGATTTTCGACGGCATATACGCCAACCAATGGTATGTCCCCGGCAAAAACACCACAGCTGCTGTGTACATCCGCGATGCCGGAGGCTCCAACCCGTTTGACAGCATAGCCCCGGCAAACAGCCTGCCGCTATCTCCCGAGCAGGTACTTATGCTTGCTCAAAACGCCGATTTCTGGTTTGTCAGATACGCCTCTCGGATGCCCCTTACCCTTGAAGGATTCCTGTCGGAACAACGGATATACCCGCAATTTACCGCCGCAGGAAAAGGCAACGTTTTGTTCTGCAACACCATCAAAGAACCATTTTACGACGAAACCCCGTTCCACCCGGACATATTCTTGACGGAACTCGCATCGGTTCTACACCCGTCGCTCGGCATAACCCCGCAGAAACACTACTTCTCCAGACCGTGAGATTCACCCTGCTTGCCATACCGACCGCAGTTCTCGCCATTGCCAACATTTTTGTTGGCAGTGTAGCCATACCGCCGAGTGATGTAATCGACATTTTGCTCGGCAAAGACTCATCTGTCGCCGCATACTCCTTCATTGTACTCCAGAGCCGCCTGCCACAGATGCTCACAGCATTGATAGCCGGAGCCTCGCTCGCCGTTTCGGGACTGATGCTTCAGACCGCGTTCAGAAACCCTCTCGCCTCACCCTCCATACTCGGCATAACATCCGGGGCAAGTCTCGGAGTTGCCTGCGTCACCCTGCTCACCGGAGGATCCATAGCCGCGGCAGGCATCACCACTGGTGGATTCATAGCAATAATGTCTGCCGCTTTTGCCGGCAGCATGGCTACCATGGCACTGCTCCTGATATTGTCCGCCGTACTTAAAAACGACCTCATGCTGCTAATCATCGGAGTGCTTCTCAGCTACCTGGTATCATCTCTGATAACGCTGCTCAACTTCAGCGCATCGGCAGACGGTATACAAAGCTACATAATGTGGGGCATGGGTTCTTTCAGCAGCGTGCCCGAAAACCACATACCGCTGTTCGCCGCCATTGCTGCCGCCGGCATAGTGCCTGCCCTGCTGCTGATAAAGCCCCTCAACATAATACAACTCGGAAGCTCCTATGCCAGAAACCTCGGAGTAAACCTCGTCAGAACAAGAAATCTGCTGCTGCTCTCCACAGGCATTCTCACCGCCGGAGTAACCGCCTACTGCGGACCGGTGGCGTTCATAGGTCTTGCAGTTCCGCACATCACCCGCATGATATTCCGCACAGCCGACCACCGATCCCTCATGCCCGCAACGCTGCTGTGCGGCAGCTGCACCGCCCTGCTGTGCAACCTCCTTTGCGCACTACCGTCTGCCGGAGTACTGCCGCTGAACGCTGTTACCCCTGTCATAGGAATACCCGTCATAATCTATGTGATACTTTGCCGCAGGCAAAAACTATAGAAACTGTCGCACAAATACATTGCCCTCCCAAAGCTACGGTACCCCCTACCACCACTCTCCAACAATTTTTTTGAACATTTTTTCAGAAAAACGCGTACACATTGCGTCATTTCGGCAAAAAAGCACTACCTTTGCACTCGCTTTTTAGCATCCCCGTGTGATGGGAAATTAAGGAGCACATATCTACACTTAATTTTTAGTAACACATTAATTTTATTCTAATGAAGACATTCCAGCTATCAGCCGAACCCCGTACAGACCTCGGCAAGAAAGCAGCGAAAGCCCTGCGCAAAGAAAACAAAATCCCCGTAGTACTCAACGGCGGCGAAATCGTCGAACTCCCCTACAGCGGCAAACTCCGCGCCGGTGAGAAAGTCGTAGAAATCACCCCCGGAAAAGGTCTCATCACAACCGACATCGCAGTTACAAACGAGGCAGTGCGCAAGCTTGTATACACTCCCGACATCTTCGCTATCGAACTCGAACTCAACGGAGAAAAACGCATGGCAGTCCTCAAGGACATCCAGTTCCACCCCGTTAAGGACACAATCCTTCACATGGATCTTCTCGAAGTGAGCGAAAACAAACCCGTTACCATTGAGGTTCCCGTTAAACTCGAAGGTCACGCCGAAGGTGTTAAAGCCGGTGGTAAGCTCACACTCAGCATGAAGAAAATCAAAGTTAGAGCTCCCTACACCAACATTCCCGAACGCGTGCTAATCAATGTTGACAACCTCGGTCTTGGCAAAACCCTTCAGATTGGCGAGCTCCACTTCGAAGGACTCGAACTGATGAACGCCAAAAACGCAGTTGTCTGCGCAGTTCAGCTCACTCGTGCGGCTCGTGGTGCAGCAGCCGCTGCAGCAGCCGGCAAGTAATTCACCGAATTCACTTTCTATGAAATACCTCATTGTTGGGCTGGGCAACATCGGCGATGAATACGCCGCTACCCGTCACAACATCGGATTTATGATATTGGATGCCTTTGCAAAGGCATCCAATATTACTTTTTCCACCGACCGATACGGAGACATTGCCCGCACCAGGCTAAAAAACAAACAGCTCGTACTCCTCAAGCCGTCCACATACATGAACCTCAGCGGCAACGCGGTGCGCTACTGGAAAGAAAAAGAAAACATCGCCGACGACCACATACTCGTGCTTGTCGACGACATAGCGCTGCCATTCGGAGCAATACGCCTTAAAGGGAGCGGCAGCGATGCCGGTCACAACGGACTGAAAAACATAGCCGCCATGCTCGGCACCCAGGCATACCCGCGCCTGAGATTCGGAATAGGCAACGACTACCAGCGCGGCGCTCAGATAGACTATGTTCTCGGATGCTTCACCCCCGAACAGCGCCAGGAACTTCCGGCAAGGATAGAGATAGCCTGCGAAGCCATGAAAGCATTCTGCCTGAGCGGCATCGGCTTCGCTATGTGCAACTTCAACAACAAGTAGTACCCCTCCATGGCAAAAACCGAAGAAAGAATAGACAAATGGATGTGGGCAACCCGCATTTTCAAAACAAGAACCGTTTCAGCCGAAGCATGCAAAAAAGGCAGAGTGTCGGTTGGAGGCGCGCAGGCAAAACCCTCACGCACCGTTAAGGTCGGTGACATTATTGAAGTGCGCAAGCCACCCGTAACATACTCGTTTCGGGTTCTCGCCCTGACTGAAAACAGACTTGGAGCCAAACTGGTGCCCGGCTACCTTGAAAACATTACTCCGCAAAGTCAGCTCGACCTGCTTGAAGTTGTTAAAATCAGCGGATTCATTGACCGCCGCAAAGGACTCGGACGCCCCACTAAACGCGAGGGCAGAGAACTTTCCCGCTTCACCGAACAGGCTACCGGCGACGGCTGGGACTTCGACTTCGATTTTGATGATGACGACGAAGACCTTGACATTGACTGAACAGCACCCGGACAAACAGAAAAATCAAACAGAAAAATATTGAAAAACATACACAAAAACAGCCCCGGAGTTGTGTATGATATAAAAAAAAACTAATTTTGCAGCCGAATTGCGTAATCTCTGGAAGGACATGCAGCCTGTCCATATTGCGCGAATGTTAACATTTTAATTAAAAACGAAATGGATTTAATCAAAGTTGTCGAGGAAGCATACGCTACCGGCAAACAGCATCCCGAATTCGGTCCCGGCGACACAATCACCGTGGCTTACCGCATCAAAGAGGGTAACAAAGAACGTATCCAGCAGTATCGCGGCGTTGTTATCCGCATCTCGGGCGACGGCGAAAAGAAACGCTTCACCGTTCGCAAAATGAGCGACAACATCGGTGTTGAACGTATCTTCCCCCTTGAGTCACCTTTCATCGACTCTATCACCGTCAACAAATACGGCAAAGTGCGCCGTGCGAAACTTTACTATCTGCGCAAGCTCACCGGCAAAAAAGCCCGTATCAAAGAGCGTCGCGTAAACGCGAAGTAATAACGTGAGTCCGGGATAAGATACAACCCTGTAATTCACGCATACGCAGTATATCGGGCGGCCAAATATTGGTCGCCCGATTCTATTATATGTCATTATGCATTGTGACTCAATAGAATAAATTTGTAATTTTGTGCCAACACTAAACTAACCCACTCCAATACCTATGAAATTACAAAGCATCTTGTTTTTTATAGCAATTGCACTTGCCCAACTACCGGCTTTCTCAAAAGCAGAATATTCGACAGCCGGATTCCATACAATTGACGGCGCACGCCGCTCCGTGGCAAGCATGAACCCCGCCTGGAGATTTTATCAGGGAAATATTGCCGGAGCTGAAAATCCGGAATATAACGACAGCGAGTGGAAAGTAGTGACGCTGCCCCATGGCATTGAAATTTTGCCACGGGAAGCCAGTGGATGCATAAACTATCAGGGACCGGTGTGGTATCGTAAACATTTCACCCTGCCCGATTCTCTTTCCGGAAAAAAATTATTCCTGCATTTTGAAGCCATAATGGGCAAAAGCAAAGTATGGGTAAACGGGAAAGAGGTGTCCATCCACTATGGCGGCTACCTTCCGGTTGTAGCCGACATCACCGATTTTGTGAAGCCTTCAGAGGAGAACATCATAGCAGTGAAAGCCGACAACAGCGACGACCCCACATATCCGCCCGGAAAACCTCAGGACATGCTTGACTTTGCTTATTTCGGCGGCATATATCGCGATTGCTGGCTTATAGCACATGACCATGTATATATCACAGACCCGAACTATGAAAATATAACAGCCGGCGGAGGTCTTGCCGTCTGGTATGACAATTTCCGCAACGGGTCTGCCGATGTCAATACCAAATTACACCTGCGCAATGAGACCCCACAAAACTTTTCCGGCACGGTTGAATATTTGCTGACAGATGCCAAAGGTGACACTGCGGCGGTAAACAGACACAATATCCGGTTAGCTAAAGGGAAGGCGGCTTCATTTTCTTCGACATTGAATGTTGCGGATGCCGAATTTTGGTCACCCTCCCGACCGCATCTCTATAATCTTATTGTACGTGTTTACGACCGAAACGGCAAAGCGGTCGACGGCTATCGCCGCCGCATTGGCATACGCAGTCTGGAATTCAAAGGCAAAGAGGGATTCTATCTCAACGGACAGCCCTATCCGGAGGCTCTAATTGGTGCCAACCGGCATCAGGACCATGCCCTGATCGGGAACGCCCTGAGCAACAGCGCTCACCGTCGCGATGCCATAAAACTGAAAGAAGCAGGCATGAATGTGATTAGAAACGCCCATTGTCCTCAGGACCCCGCCTTTATGGATGCTTGCGACGAGCTTGGGCTTTTTGTGATTGACAACACTCCCGGATGGCAATTCTGGAATGACGCGCCCGAATTTGGGGAACGGGTCTATTCGGATATCCGAAATCTTGTGCGGCGCGACCGCAATCACCCCTCTGTATGGCTTTGGGAACCGATTCTGAACGAAACATGGTACCCGGCTGATTTTGCTGCCAATGCCCGAAACATAGTCGATAACGAATACCCCTGGACCGGATGCTACAGCGCGAGCGACAGCGAAGCAAGGGGCAGCGAGAATTTCCCTGTATGGTTCGCTCACCCCAAAGCCATGTCTGATACTCAGGACAGGAAAGACCTTGACAGACCTTATTTCACACGCGAATGGGGTGACAATGTCGATGACTGGGGGTCGCACAATTCTCCGAGCCGTGTGTCAAGAGCCTGGGGAGAGGAACCGATGAGAGTGCAGGCACGCCATTACGCTCAGCCTGAATATAATGTCACCAACTACGACATGCTTATGAACCAGCCGCGCCAGCATGTCGGAGGATGCCTGTGGCATTCTTTCGACCACCAGCGCGGATACCACCCCGACCCTTTCTACGGAGGAATTATGGACTCATTCCGGCAGCCCAAATACTCCTATTATATGTTCATGTCGCAGAGACCCGCCGGAACCGACAGCTTGTATTGCACAGGCACCGGCCCGATGGTAAGGATAGCACACGAAATGACCCCCTTCTCAGGAAAAGATGTTACAGTATATTCCAATTGCGACGAGGTTCGTCTGAAATTCAACAAGGATGGCGACCTCATGGTGATTAAACGCGACCCCACACACAAGGGTATGAAAAATCCACCGCTGGTTTTCAAGGACACATACGACTTTATGAAAGACAAGAGCCTTACCAGAGGTGGTCACGGCGATGATGTATATCTTCTTGCGGAAGGACTGATTGACGGCAAAGTGGTTGCGAAACATGAGGTACGCCCCGCCCGGCGACCTGAAAAGATAATACTGTGGGTTGACAGCACCGATAGCGAGACCCTGCGCGCCGATGGGTCTGACTTTGTGACTGTGATAGCCGCCATTGCCGACAAAAACGGAAATGTGAAACGTCTGAACAACTCGACACTGCATTTTGAAATTGAAGGAGAAGGGTATCTGATTACAGGATGTGAAAGCAATAATGTAAGGCTTGAATGGGGAACAGCCCCGGTAATAGTGCGATCCACGCTCCGCAATGGAAGAATAAAAGTGAAAGCTTCGGTGCTGAAAGAGGGAGCCCTCACCCCGGAAGCGGGCGAAATCGAGCTTGAGAGTGTTCCATCTGACAAGAATATGATCTATTCGGAAAGCGAGGCTAAATTCTCAGAATCGGTCAATCCCATTAATGACAGCGACAAAAGCAGTTTTGAAAACGATAGGAAAAAGAGAGAGGAAAGCTCGAGGGAACTCAAGGAAGTAGAGCGCCAGCAAAACGAATTCGGAGAATGACGTATCCTTTTTAACTGCTTATGCGCAAGCGGCTATCAACAAGGCTATCAACAAGGCTTCGGTAAAATTAGAGCCTTGTATTATGTTTTTGTCAGATATTTTTGCGTAAATTTGCAACTTCATTTTTTCAGGAGCTGCTCCTGTCACATTTCTAAGGTAAAAAGTATATGAATTTATCTGGACCGGTCGACTTCAGACCAAAACTGTTTTCCGCGTTGCGTCATTACGACGGCAAACGCTTCAAAAGCGACCTGATAGCCGGCATAGTAGTCGGCATAGTCGCCCTGCCTCTTGCAATAGCATTCGGTATAGCCAGCGGCGTCAGCCCGACAGTAGGACTTATCACCGCCATAATAGGCGGATTCATGGTTTCCGCGCTCGGCGGCTGCTCGGTACAAATCGGTGGACCCACCGGAGCATTCATTGTAATTGTATACAATATCATAGCTACCTTCGGACTTCAGGGACTCGCGATAGCCACTTTCATGGCTGGGCTTATACTTGTGCTGTTAGGTGTGTTTCATCTCGGCACAGTCATCAAATTTATCCCCTACCCCATTGTAGTCGGATTTACCGCTGGTATCGCACTGACAATATTCTCTACACAGATAAACGACTTTTTCGGGCTTGGACTCACCAATGTGCCAAGTGAATTTCTGCCGAAATGGGGCGAATACATCCGCAATTTCGCCAACGTAGACCTTGTGACACTGGGTGTGGGGCTTGTGTCACTCCTTATTATAATAGTAACACCGAAAATTTCCAAGAAACTTCCCGGAGCTCTTATTGCAATCATAATAGTCACTGCCGCCTGCTGGCTTCTGAAATCAGTACCCGGATTTCATGTGGAGACCATAGGCGACCGCTTCGGCAGACTTCCTACCGATATTCCCCAGCCCCACGGCTTTGAGCTGAACATGGCTACAATAAACATGCTCCTGCCGTCTGCATTCACAATCGCCATACTCGGAGCCATTGAGTCACTTCTGTCATCGACAGTGGCAGACGGTGTCACAGGTTCACGCACCAACAGCAACACCGAGCTTATAGGTCAGGGTCTCGCCAACATAACAGTGCCGTTTTTCGGCGGTATTCCCGTAACAGGCGCCATAGCCCGCACAATGACAAACATCACCAACGGCGGACGCACCCCGGTTGCCGGAATCATACACGCAGTGGTACTTCTTCTGATATTCATGTTCATGATGCCGCTGATAAATCTGGTGCCGATGGCAACCCTTGCAGCAGTACTCATAATGGTCAGCTACAACATGAGCGGCTGGCGCACAATAAAGGGTATACTCAACAACCCGAAGAGCGATGTTACCGTACTCATCGTCACATTCCTGCTCACAGTGATATTCGACCTGACAATAGCTATAGAAATAGGTCTGCTGCTGGCAGTGATTCTGTTCCTGCGCCGAGTAATGGAGAACACCCAGATAAAAGTATACTCCGAGCAGCTTGATGTTGCGGAAGGCAGCGAGGCTACCGTACACGAGGTGCTTGATGTTGCAAAAGGTGTGGAGATATACGAAATTGACGGACCCTTCTTTTTCGGAGTAGCCACCAAGTTTGACGAGCTGATGCGCAGCTCCATGTCTGCCAAGCCGATAGTACGCATACTGCGCATGCGCAAGGTTCCTTTCATAGATGCCACCGGAGTGCACAATCTGGAGATTCTCATAAAATCTTCACAGGCAGTGGGCATCCATGTGGTACTGTCGGGTGTAAACGAAAATGTCCACAAGGTGCTTGAACATGCGAACATAGAGAAACTTGTGGGCGAGGACCATATCTGCGACCATATCACCAAGGCTGTTAAAATGGCAAACGCAATTGTTGCCGGAACAGCCTCCAAAGCCGAATAATGTTAACAAAACCACAGCCCGATTACAAAAATTGTGTTTTTTTAAAGAAATTCGCTGTTTCGGAGAAAAAAAAGATAAAAAACGCTTGCAGTATCGTAAATAAGCATTACCTTTGCAACGTTTTTGAAGCTAAAAATTGTTTTAATATTTAATCAAAGTAAAATGAAAAAGTTAGTTTTAATGCTTGCTGTTCTTTTCAGCGCATCTCTTTTCTCTTGCGGTTCTTCTGACAAGGCTGCTGAAGCTACAGACTCTGTTGTTGCTGAAGAGGTTGTTGTTGCTGAAGAAGTTGTTGCTGTTGACACAGTAGCATGTGACTCAGCTTGCGCTGACAGCGCTGTTGTTGCTGAGTAATTCAGGGGCAAATACCGCTTTAAGAGACAAGAGCCGAATCCATAGGATTCGACTCTTATTTTTTTATAGCCATAAATAATACACTGTTTTGTATAAGTAAGTGTTCAAATTTAAACGATAGTAAGTGAACGGAAATCTTTTATGCACTCTGCGGCTTCTTTTTTATTGCTTCCGGCTTGTCGCTCAGTTGAATATCTCGATATTTTCCTTCGCTCCGCACCGGAATCGACTTAAAAACAAGCTCGCATATTATTAAATTCGAACATTTACTTATGACAATCCCCGCAGCGCCTATTGACCGCTGCGGGGATTGTTGTACTGTATAAATTAAGGTGCGCTTACTTTGACGCGGCTTCCACAAGAGCCGAGTATGCTGAGGAAAGACCGTCGGAGTCTTTGCCTCCTGCCTGGGCGAATCCGGGCTGACCTCCGCCTCCGCCTTTGATAGCTTTCGCGGCTTCTCTCACCATGGTGCCGGCATTGTGACCTGTTTTTACAAGGTCTTCCGTAACCATGACCGTAAGGAGTGGTTTGTGTGCTATATCCTGTGTGGCTCCGATGAAAATCGTAGCTTCCGGCGAAGCGGCTCTTACAGCAAATGCAACCGCTTTTGCCATTTCGGGGATTCTGACACCTCTGAACGACACTATTTTCACTCCGTTTTCAATTTTGGCAGATGCCAGTGCCTCGGCGGCAAATGAAGCTGCGCGTTCGTTGAAGTAGTCCTCTACCTGCTTGCGGAGTCCGGCGTTTTCTTCCACCGCCTTTCTCATTGCACCCACCACATCGGGCGCGTTGTTGAGCATTGAGCCAATTTCGCGGAGAGTGGTGTTCATTTCATCAATAGCTTTCTCTACGGCTACCCCAGTGATAGCTTCAATTCGTCTGATTCCGGCGGCGATGCTGCTTTCCGACACTATGCGTATCATGCCGATGTTTCCGGTGTTATCAACATGGGTGCCGCCGCACAGCTCAACACTGTCGCCGTAACGGATAACTCTGACTTCATCGCCGTATTTTTCACCGAACAGAGCCATAGCGCCCATTTCGCGGGCTTTCGCTATGGGCACATTGCGGTGTTCGTCGCGAGCCACAGCCGAGCGCACCATACTGTTTGCGAGTTTTTCCACGACAGAAATTTCCTCTGGTGTGAGTTTCTGATAGTGGGAAAAGTCAAAGCGCAGTACCTGAGGCGACACATAAGAACCTTTTTGCTCTACATGTGTGCCGAGCACCTGCCTGAGGGCTTTGTGCAGAAGGTGGGTGGCGGTGTGGTTGCATGAAGTTGCAAGGCGAGCATCACGGTCAATGCTGGCTGTAAAAGTGTCTGCTACATTGTCGGGCATCTTTGCGGCAAGATGCACACCCATACCGTTTTCACGCTTTGTGTCGTATATCTCGGTTATGTTGCCTTTGGAATCGGTGAGAGTACCCCGGTCGCCGGTCTGACCGCCCATTTCAGCATAGAAGGGCGTTTTGTCGAGCACAATCTGATAGTATTCACCTTTTTTCTGCTTAACCTTACGGTAGCGCAGTATTTTTGCAGGGCATTCGAAGCTGTCATAACCGACAAATTCGGGGTCTCCTTCATTTACAATCACCCAGTCGGCGGTCTCAACAGCGGCGGCATTGCGTGCGCGGGCTTTCTGCGCTTCCATCTCACTATCGAACTGAGCGTGGTCGAGAGTCATGCCGTTTTCTTTCAGAATAAGTTCGGTAAGGTCGAGCGGGAATCCGTATGTGTCGTACAGTACAAACGCCTCTTTGCCGGAAATTTCGTTTTTGCCAGCCGTTTTTGCCGCGGCAATTGAATTTTCAAGCATCTTAATGCCGTTCTCAAGTGTACGCAGGAATGCTTCCTCTTCTTCTTTGATTACCCGCATTATGAGTTCGCGCTGTGCAGCGATTTCGGGATAAGCCTCGCCCATGGTGTCGATAAGAGTGTCGACAAGGCGATACATAAATGCCTGCTTCTGTTCAAGGAATGTGTAGGCATAGCGCACTGCGCGGCGCAGGATTCGGCGTATTACATAGCCTGCCTTTGCATTGCCGGGGAGCTGAGAGTCGGCAATAGAGAACGCTATAGTGCGCACATGGTCGGCAATTACCCTCATTGCTATATCCACTTTGGGGTCGTCGCCGTATCGTCTGCCCGAGAGTGTGGCGATTGCAGATATGAGGGGGGTGAATACGTCTGTGTCGTAGTTGGATGTTTTTCCCTGCAATGCCATGCACAGGCGTTCAAAGCCCATGCCGGTGTCGATTACTTTTGCGGGGAGCGGTTCGAGAGAAGAGTCAGCCTTGCGGTTGTACTGCATGAACACGAGGTTCCAGATTTCAATAACCTGGGGATGGTCATGGTTCACAAGGTCTCTGCCTGGCACTGCGGCTCTCTCTTCATCGCTGCGCAGGTCTATGTGTATTTCGGAGCAGGGACCGCAGGGACCTGTGTCACCCATTTCCCAGAAATTGTCATGTTTGTTGCCGTTTATAATATGATCGGCAGGCAGATGTTTCTCCCAATAAGAGGCTGCTTCGTCATCACGCGACAGACCTTCCTCCGGAGAGCCTTCAAACACTGTCGCATACAGTCTTGCCGGGTCGAGGCGGAGTACATCCACCAGGTATTCCCATGCCCAGTCAATGGCTTCTTTCTTGAAGTAGTCGCCAAAGGACCAGTTGCCGAGCATTTCAAACATTGTATGGTGATATGTGTCCATTCCCACCTCTTCAAGGTCGTTGTGCTTACCGCTTACGCGAAGACATTTCTGAGAGTCGGCTACACGGGGGTATTTGACAGGGGCATTTCCAAGAATTATATCTTTGAACTGGTTCATGCCCGCATTGGTGAACATCAATGTGGGGTCATCCTTCACTACCATGGGGGCAGAGGGAACAATGCGATGGCCTTTTGATTCAAAGAAATCTTTGAACGATTGGCGTATTTGCTTTGCTGTGAGCATATTATATAAATTAATGAGCTTATAACATATTAATGTACGCGCAACGCGCGCGAAACGGGTGCAAAATTATCCATTTTTTATTATTTTTGCAAGCAGAAAGATATGGACTCACCGGAGAAGAAATATTACAAAATAAGAGAAGTGTCAGAGCTGCTCGGAGTTCCTGCCTCGACTTTGCGTTTTTGGGAAAGCGAGTTTCCAAGCCTGCGCCCCAAACGCAATGCCAAAGGCACACGGTTTTACTCCCAGTCAGACATGGAGCGCCTGCACATGATTAAATTTCTTGTAAAGGACCGCGGGCTTCATATCGAGGCTGCTAAGAGAGAGATACGCAGCAATCCGTCAGGCATGGAAAAACGCTCCAGAGCCGTAGCGCGACTTAAAGAAATCAGAAAAAAACTTGTGGGGATGCTGGAGGCGCTTGAGCGCAGAAAATGAAGCTATTGCGGCTGTCTTTACCTCTATTTCCAACAACAGTTTCTTACATTGTGCAACTTTTGCACATCGTTGTAGCGTCTAATTATGTAAACTTTTAATGAGATGACAACAACAGTCGCAATGCCGGGCGCAGGATTCAGCCTGCTTGAGCTGGCGATGCAGATACTACAGGCAGCAGACACATCATCGCGGGAGTGTGACGAGGAGTGTTTTCACCGCGTTATTTCCGAGTACGGACATATAGTAAACCGCATCTGCTATACCTTCGCCAGTTCCGGCGATGATTTCGACGACCTACGACAAGATGCGCTGCTAAGTATATGGCGGGCGTTGCCCGGATTCAGAGGCGAGTGCGCCACCGGCACATGGATTTATCGTGTAACAATCAACAGTTGTGTGAGTTTTTTCAGGAAACCGGGAGCCAAAACCGATTATGTAAGTCTGTCGTCACTTTTGAACATATCCGGTGAGAGCGGCTGCGACGACAGCGACAACATTGTGCGTCTGCACGAACAGATAGCCCGCCTTCCGGAGCAGGACAAGGCTTTGCTGCTTTTATGGCTCGACGGGCTGTCTTACAACGACATAGCCGAGCTTATGGGCTTTCCCATAAACACTATAGCCAGCAGACTGCACAGAGTAAAAGAGAAATTAAAGAGCCGTCTGTGCAATTGACGCTCATCTGTGTATCCGTTTCTTTATCACAGCATCCAACAAACAAAAAAATCATTATGACAGACGAAGAACTAAAACTCACATGGCAGCAGATGTCAAATTGTATCGACAGCATGGAGCCGACACCCGGCGACAGCCTGTCCATTGATTTGAGGCGCAGAACCTCACGAGACAATCTTGCAAGACGCTACCGGCGTTTTGCCGCCATAGAGGGTGCGATGACCGCCATGACTCCGCTATGGTTCAATGCCGATTTTTTTCATGGGATATTCAGGTACATAATTCCTATAGCCATGGCAGTAGAGTTTTTGTGTGCGGCGATTATGGACTTATGTCTTATGAGAGGCATCAAGACAATAGATCCGGGCAAAATGAGCATCAGCAGAGTGTGCGCACTCGCAGCCCGCTACCGCAGAATGCATCACCTGTGCATGTGCGTACTCATACCTCTGAGCCTTGCAATCGTCGGCATGTTCATTTATGCTACTGAGGGTTACACCGGGATGAGAGTCGCCATTGCGACAGGTGCAGCGGCTGGAGTGGCAATAGGTATAAGCCAGTACTTAAAATTCATGCGCGATTATAAGAGGTTGTTTAAAAACAACCTCTAAATCTTTTCAGGGCTGGCGCATGAGATTTAACTCAAATTCAGTCAAAAATTCACCTGATTATGTGAAATAAACTTTCAGATATTGCATATATTGCTGAAGATGGATATATTAGAGGTATGCAAATAGAAATTTTC
>RIBJ01000040.1 GCA_003762715.1 Muribaculaceae bacterium Isolate-104 (HZI)
GATTCTGAAACATGGAAGAAAGGCAAAGTCGCTTGTCAAATATGGATTGGAAGAGATTTCGACCATACTTATGCGTCCGACTTATACCCCAAAATTCGATGTTTTCAAATTTTTGTCATGTACTTAATGAATTTCATAATCATTTTAATTAAGCTGTATTAATACTTGGCAGGAGTGTATTTGTTGGATGGGTCAGGATTGTTCCATTCAGCAATAGCGGCATTGTTAGTACCCTCATTAAGCACTATACAATAATTCATCCAAGCGGGACGGCCGTTTGTATTGAACTGAGCTGTAGCTTTGAAGTTTGTGCCGGGATAGCCACGGGTCACATTCATGTTGAGACGTTTAATATCAAAGAAGCTCTGACCTTCGCCCCAGAGTTCCACTCTCTTCTGGAATACTATTTCCTCTATAACACCATCTTTGTCTGTCGGACGACAGGTGTAAGTAGCGTAACGGTAGTTCTTCATAAACTCCTCTACAAGAGCTTTGCCCTGTGCGGGAGCTGTGTGAGCCACAGCCTCAGCCTCGATGAAGTACATTTCCTCGATACGCATCAGCGGGAGCGCGGTGGCAGAACCCACATTGAAGTCGGCGACATTGCCGTTGCCGGGACGGAATTTGAATGAGCTATACGCAGGAAGCTGCGCAGCAAAAGCCTCATCAATAACAGGTTCCTGACCTGCGAGACCGGAGCCTTCGGGAGCCTTGTAAGAGAGCTTGCGGAAGTCGCGGTCGTTCATGCGGTCGTACATGCTTTTGTCAATCATATTGTACGGACCGGCTGAAGCATAGCCATACTGAGCTTCATTACTTGCCCACGATGTCCAGTTCAGGATACCGCTCTGCACTGCACCATCTTCCTTGACAGCCTGAGCACCCCACATCCAGGATTCATTAAATTCATTGAATCCGGAAGTTGTGCTGAGCCACTGCTCTCTTGTGAGCGGTCTGTAGGCGTTTGAATCAATTGCCTTGCGGGCATACTCAGCTGCTTTGGGATAGTTTTCAACCCACATGTAAGCGCGAGCCTTAAGACCCCAGATAACGGTTATGTCAATAAGGGTTTTCTCAACGCGGGAAGCTCCTTTGAGGTACTCTTCCGCTCTGTCAAGGTCGCCCATTATAAAATCAAACATTTCCTGACGCGGACGACGCGGATTGTTACGGGCTTCTTCCTCTGTGGTTTTTTCTGTGACAATAGGCACAGTGAGACCGAGGACATCGTTACCTTCAGCATTCACTGAAGAAGTTGCCTCATTGGGAAGGAATTCATACAGACGAGCCATGTCAAGATATGTTGATGCGCGGAATCCCAGTCCCATGCCAAGATAGGCAAGATTTGTGGGGCTTGCGGTCTCGGGGTCTATAGCACGGATACAGTTGTTTGTACAAAGCACCTGCTTATTGTAGAATGTCCATATCCATTGTGTGCTCAGATAATTCGGACCGATATTGCGCACCAGCTGCCAAGACTGATAGTGGTCGTATCCACTTGCGGGGATAGCCATGTCTGCCGTCATAACGTCGCGTATGTGCATCAGAGAACCATAGCCCCAGTCATAATCCGCTCCCTCTGTATCCAGGATGCGGTATGAATTGAAGTATGCCGGCATTGCCCATACGAGCGCCTCGGTAGCTTTAGAGGAAGAGGAGAGCTGATCTTGTGTCGCTCCGGTTGTAGGGAATGTCTCTTCCACGCATCCGGTAAAGACCGGTGCGGCAACGAGAGCGGCTATCAATGATTTATATATGGTTTTCATACTTTGATATGCGTATTTATTAGGTTAGAAAGAAACCGAAAAACCGCCGGAAATTGTGCGGATAGGAGCGTAGTATGTGTTGTTGACGCTGCCGCTGATGCTCTGACGGGGGTCGATACCCTGACGCTTTGTCCAGAGCCACACGTTGTCACAAGAGAGGTAAACACGGAGTTTTGTGAGATACATCTTGCGCACAATGTTCTGGGGAAGAGTGTAGCCGAAGTTGATGTTCTGCAGGCTCAGGTAGTTGGCGCTTGTGAGGAAACGGTCTGAAGTTGCATTGTTATACTGTTCATCAAAACGGAAACGCGGGATATTGCTTGTGGGGTTTTCGGGAGTCCATGACTTCAGAATATCAGCATGGAAATTGTAGCCGATCCGTGAGGCAGTGGGAGAACCCATGTACAGAGCGTACTGACCGTCATATACCTGACCGCCGAGAGAGTAGCCGAAATCAAGCGACAGGTCAAAACCGAAAGCGCGCACCGAGGTGCCGAAACCGCCATAGGTAGTTGGGAGCGCTGAGCCGCAAAGGAAGTAGTCGTTATTGCTGAGGCTTGCATAAGGCACAGCTTCGAGTTCGCCAACTGCTTTTCCAGGATATATTTCATTTTTAACTTCCGCAGCGGTAACGCGGTGCCAGTACAGAGCTTCTCCGTTTTCCTTGTTTGTGCCAGCGTATTTACGCAGGCGGTAGGTGTAGAGAGGCTGACCCTCGCCGTAGAAATAGTTGCCGCTTGAATAGCCGCGCACACCATCCATTTCCATAGTCTTACGTTCTTCGGGAAGATAAGAGAGGGTGTTTTTGTACCATGTGAGGTTAGCGTTTACAGACCAGGTGATGTCTCTGGTGTTTACTATGGTAGCGTTGAGGTCGATTTCAACACCGGCGTTTGTCATGTCGCCGATATTGTCCCAGTAGCCGGTATAGCCGAAGCTCGGAGGAAGGGGGAACCAGGATAGCATGTCGGTGGTTTTTCTCCAGAAGCCTTCCACACTACCGCCGAGACGGCTGTTGAAGAGGTCAAACTCCACACCTGCGTTGAAGTTGCCGTTCTTTTCCCAGCTGATGTTGGGGTTGCCCATTGTTGCGGGTGTAGCTGCAGGATGACCTGAACCGTTAACGATGTTATAGGTATTTACATAGAGATAGTCGCTGATGTTGTCATTGCCCTGCTCTCCGTAAGAAGCCTTGACTTTGAGCATGTCAACCCAAGAGGGGGCGAACCAGCTTTCTTTTGAGATGATCCATGCGCCGCCGGCACTCCAGAAGTTGCCCCAGCGGTGGTCGGGGTGGAAGCGTGATGATGCGTCGCGACGGAAAGATGCGGATGCGAAGTACTTGTTGTCGTAGTTGTACTGACCGCGGAACAGCCAGCCTTCGTTGTTGTACGAAGAGGAGTATGAACCGCTTCCTCCGGCAGTTACCGCACCGTCAAGTTCAAGATTCGAAGGATCGAACATATTTGAACGTTCGGCAGACAGATAATAATATTTGCTCCAGTAGTTTTCGTGACCGGCAAGAACAGAAACTTCGTGCAAGCCGAACTTGTGGTTCCAGTTCAAAAGCTGCTGGAATGTGTAGGACATGCGGCGTGTGTGTGCCTTAGAAACCATACCGTTTGAGTTGGCGTAGGCACCGTAATAAGGGTTGGTAAAACCTGTTGAACGGCGCTCGTCGATGTTTACGGTGTTGTTAGAGGTAAACTTGAAGTCTTTGAGGAAACGCACTTCAAAGAAGCCTGTTCCATTGAATGCGTTACCGTTGTTTTTGTTCACGTCGAGAATAGCGCTTGAGATAGCGTTGCTCTGACCGAACACGGGGCGCTGAAGACCGGCGTTTGCACCGTCGCCATAGTCGTAACGGGTAATGCCGTTGATGTCAGTCATGATATTTCCCTGACCGTCACGCATAAAGAGCGGGAATATGGGAGCTACTTCGGTAGCCGCTGCAAAGATATTGCCGGAACTTGAGCTTGAACCGTCATCGCTCATCATACGGGCGCTGTAGTGGGTGTAAGAGAGGTCGGCACCCATTTTCAGCCATGATTTTGCCTGAGTGTCGGCGCTGAGGCGACCGGTGAAGCGTTCATAGCCTGAATTGGGGGTGATACCCTCATTGTTGAGATAGCCGGCAGACATGAAGAAAGAGGTCTGGTCGGTACCGTTTGAAACAGAAATGTTGTACTCCTGACGGAGGCTGTTTTTATATGAGTTGTCAAGCCAGTTGTCGGGACGGAGCATATATTCCTGACCTCTGTAGGTGCGCAGATAGCCTTCAGTCGCATTGGGATTGAATTTGCCGTTGCGACCAATAAGGTATTGACCGGCGGGGGCGGTAAATGTCTGATATTTCAAGCCATATGCGCCATTCGGAGCTACCATTGCGTCGTTAGCCCATACATACGCAGCGTCGGGAGACATGCCTTGTGCGACAGCGTAGTTGTTGAGAGCGCTATAGTAAAGCTCATAGTACTGGCGGGGATCCTTGATGTAGTCGTAGTCCTGAGTGGCGCGTGTGTTGCCGCCCCATTTCATGTCTACATTCACGGTAGCGCCCGAACCGAGCTGACCTTTCTTGGTAGTGATGAGGATGACACCGTTTGCACCGCGTGCGCCATAAAGGGCGTTTGAAGCGGCGTCCTTGAGCACTGTCATGCTTTCGATGTCGTTGGTGTTGATGGTGTTGATGTCACCGCTGAAGGGGGCACCGTTCACAATTACCAGAGGAGCATTGCCTGCGTTGAGCGAGGAGATACCACGGATGCGGATTGTGGGGGTTGTCTGACCGGGCTGACCTGTTGAGTTGGTCAGCTGCACGCCGGCGACCTTGCCTGTAATGGCGTTAAGGGCGTTAGACACCTGCGCATTCTCAATCTGAGAAGCGTCTACCACTGCGGCAGAACCGGTAAATGCCGACTTAGTAGCAGTACCGTATGCCACAACCATAACCTCTTCAATAGCAATGTCAGATGCTGTCATCTTGATAAGGAGGGGTTTGCCGGTGATTTCCACTTCCATGGGGTGCATGCCAATGTAAGTAACCTTAAGCTTCTTTACATTGTCATTTACTTTGAGTGTGAACTCACCCTCAAGGTTTGTCGATGTGCCCATGCCACCGCCTATGGGCATAACGCTCGCGCCAATCATTGGCTCGTCGTCTGCCGCATAAACGACCTTACCGGTCACGGTGCGCGTCTGTGCAGAAGCGATCGTGAATGTGGCCACGGTCAATAGCAAAAAAAACAACTTTTTCATACTAAAAAAATAATTAGACTTATAGTGAATTTACTTCAATTCGTCTTTTCAGGTACAACTGTGGGGTTGACAAACAAAGCCACAGCCGCAAAACTTAATTACTATGCATTATCCCTTTACCTCAGACTAATGAGACTTATCAGGATTTTGCAAAGATATTAATATTTTTTCGCATATCAACAATTTAAAAGACATTTTTCTATTATTTAACCCTGCCAGACCGGGGCTATATTTGTTAACAGACTGATTTAGCGGCAATTGCACCCTTTCAGACATCTTGCATAGGTTAATAATCCAAAATCTAAAGTTAACATCCGGTTCTTCGCGCGCGCGTAATATTAAATAGGAGTAGCCGCCATGACCTTTGCGCCGGGAGAATCAGCAGACTGCGGCACAAACCTAAAAAATGTGTGCATATATTTGGTTTTTGGGATTTTAGGGGCTATTTTTGCGGTAATGTCATAGCATGGTTTTCATTTAGTACTGTTTGCGCCCGTGGCGCAAAACCAACGCCAGACCATTGATATACCGGATTTTTTAAGAATGTCATAATGGAAGAATTCAAACACAGGCTGCGTAGCTGCGCCAGCACGGCAGGTCGCCGCATGGCGGGAGCAAGAGCTCTGTGGCGTGCCAACGGCATGAAGGAAGAGCAGCTCGGCAAGCCTATCATAGCGATAGTCAATTCATTCACCCAGTTTGTGCCGGGTCATACCCACCTGCACGAAATAGGGCAGATTGTAAAAAAGGAAATTGAGAAACTCGGCTGCTTCGCCGCCGAATTCAACACAATAGCCATTGACGACGGCATTGCAATGGGACACGACGGCATGTTGTACTCACTCCCCTCGCGCGACCTCATAGCCGATTCTGTAGAGTATATGGTCAACGCCCACAAGGCAGACGCAATGGTGTGCATCTCCAACTGCGACAAGGTGACACCGGGTATGCTCATGGCTGCCATGAGGCTCAACATCCCCGCGATATTCGTAAGCGGCGGACCCATGGAGGCGGGCAAGCTCGGAGACAGAGCGCTCGACCTGATAGACATTATGGTAGACGCCGCCGATGAAAGCGTGAGCGACGAAGATGTGGCTCTGCTTGAAAAGCACGGCTGCCCCACCTGCGGCTCATGCTCCGGCATGTTCACCGCCAATTCCATGAATTCGCTCAACGAGGCGATAGGTCTTGCGCTGCCCGGCAACGGCACTGTAGTCGCCTCCCACATAAACCGTCTGCAGCTGTTCAGGAAAGCGGCAGCCAAAATTGTTGAAAACACTTACAGATACTACCGCGACGGCGACGAAAGTGTGTTGCCGCGCTCAATAGCCTCTCGCCGCGCCATGCTCAACGCTATGACTCTGGACATAGCCATGGGCGGAAGCACAAACACAGTGCTGCACCTGCTCGCCATTGCCCACGAGGCGGAAGCAGACTTCAGCATGGCAGACATAGACGAGCTGAGCCGACACACTCCGGTGCTGTGCAAGGTGGCGCCCAACTCCAGCTACCATATCCAGGATGTTAACCGCGCCGGCGGCATTCTCTCCATAATGAAGATTCTTGCCGACAACGGGCTGGTAGACACCTCGGTGCGTAGAGCCGACGGGCTTACGCTCGGCGAGGCGATAGACTGCTGGGCTATCGGCGGCAAAGACTACACCGACGAGGCTGACGAGCTGTGGCGCAGTGCTCCCGGCGGCAGGCACACAACCGAGCTGGGCGCACAGATGAGCTATTACGGCTCTCTTGACACCGACCGCGCCGCAGGGTGTATTCGCGACTTCGACCACGCATATGTGAGAGACGGCGGTCTTGCAGTGCTCAGAGGAAACATTGCGGCAGACGGATGTGTTGTAAAGACAGCGGGTGTTGACGAAAGCATTTTCCGGTTCAGCGGACCCGCCAGAGTGTTCACCTCTCAGGAAGAGGCTGTTGACGGAATTCTGCGCGACAAAGTCAAGGCAGGCGACGTTGTGGTCATAACCTACGAAGGACCCAAAGGCGGCCCCGGAATGCAGGAGATGCTCTACCCCACGAGCTACATAAAGAGCAAGCACCTCGGCAAAAAGTGCGCGCTCATAACCGACGGGCGCTTCAGCGGAGGCACTTCGGGGCTGTCTATCGGACACATTTCGCCCGAGGCAGCCGCAGGCGGAGCTATCGGGCTTGTTCGCGACGGCGACATCATAGATATAGACATCCCCGGTCGCAGCATAAGCGTGAGACTCTCCGACGAAGAGCTCGCCGCAAGACGCTCCCAGGAGGGGGCGCGTGGCAAGGAAGCCTTTACCCCCGCCGGGCGCGACAGGGTTATCTCCAAGGCGCTGAAAGCATACGCGGCAGGTGTTGCCTCTGCCGACAAAGGCGGTGTAAGATTCTGACACAATTTACGTTACAGCTAAAACACCATATATGAGTGAGAAAATATCAGGAGCCGAAGTGATGATACGGGGGCTTGTAGCCGAAGGGGTCGACCGGGTATTCGGTTATCCCGGAGGCGCCATAATACCGGTCTACGACAAGCTCTACGACTATACCGACAGCATAACACATGTGCTGACACGGCACGAACAGGGAGCAATACATGCGGCACAGGGCTATGCCAGGGTGAGCGGGCGCACCGGAGTGGTCATTGTCACTTCGGGACCGGCAGCCACAAATGTAATTACCGGACTCAGCGACGCCATGATGGACAGCACTCCCCTTGTTGTCATCACCGGACAGGTATTTTCATCGCTGCTCGGCAGCGATGCCTTTCAGGAAACCGATGTCGTGGGCATAACACAGCCTATCACCAAATGGGCTTACCAGATACGCAGCGCCGCCGAAATAGAGGAGGCGCTCGCAAGAGCATTCTACATAGCCAACACAGGTCGCCCGGGGCCGGTTGTTCTCGACTTCGCAAAAAACGCGCAGAACGAACTCACTGAATGGCAACCATATCGCCGCTGCAATTTTATCCGCTCGTACATCCCCTCGCCGGAAATCCCCGAAGCCGATCTGCGCAGGGTAGCCGACCTGATAAACGCCTCCAGAAAGCCTATGATTCTTGCCGGACACGGCGTGATGATTTCAGGAGCCGAAAAAGCTCTCGCACAGCTCGCAGAGAAAGCGGATATTCCGGTGGCGGCGACTCTCCTCGGGCTGTCGGCGATGCCTTCAGACCATCCGCTCTACAAAGGTATGCTCGGAATGCACGGCAACATAGGTCCCAACTACAACACTAACCAGGCGGACCTGATAATAGCCGTAGGCATGAGATTTGACGACCGCGTGACCGGCGAACCGGACAAATATGCACCCAAGGCAAAAATAGTGCATATAGACATCGACGCATCGGAGTTTGACAAAAACATACGCACCGACGCGACAATACACGGCGACGCCCGCAAGGCGCTCGAAGGACTGCTGCCTATGGTGCGCGAGACATCCCGCACCGAATGGCTGGAGAGCTTTGACATTGCGGCGCGGATAGAGGAGGAAACCGTAATCAAGGACGCTGTCGGAGGCACCGACCCCATGGCTCCGCCCCACATGGGCGAAGTGGCGCGCAAAGTGTCGCTCGCGGCGGGAGCAGACCCGGTTCTCGTTACCGATGTGGGGCAGAACCAGATGCTCTCGGCAAGATATTTCCGCTACTCCTCGCCTAGAAGCATAATTACCAGCGGCGGACTCGGCACAATGGGTTTCGGACTCCCCGCCGCCATAGGAGCCAAGATGGGGGCCCCCGAACGCACTGTGTGCTACTTTGCCGGCGACGGCGGCTTTCAGATGACAATGCAGGAGCTCGGCACAATAATGCAGTACGGCACAGCGGTGAAAATGATTGTGCTCAACAACGACTACCTCGGCAATGTGCGCCAGTGGCAGGCGATGTTCTACAACAACCGCTTCAGCCAGACCCCCATGATTAACCCCGACTTCAACGCCATTGCCGACGCTTACGACATTGCCAACGAGAGCGTTGCCCACAGATGCGAGCTCGACGCCGCGATAAAACGCATGACTGAATATCCCGGAGCTTACCTGCTGAACGTGCGCATCGACGAACGCGACATGGTGTTTCCGATGACCCCCAACGGCTCCGCCGTCGACCATATTATTCTCAACGAAGACAACGACATCTTCACTATGCCCGAAAATGGAAAATAACAAAACTCTTTTCACCATAGCCGTATTCGCGGAAAACCACGTCGGACTGCTCAACCAGCTGTCGATTATCTTCACCCGCCGATGCCTCAACATTGAAAGCGTGAGCGCCAGCCGATGCTCGATTCCCGGCGTGCACAAAACCACCATGACCTGCTACAGCGACAGGGTCACGATGGAAAAGGTCATAAAAATCATAGAAAAGCGCATCGATGTGCTGAAAGCCTTTCTGTACACCGACGATGAAATCGTGTACCAGGAGGTGGCTCTGTACAAGGTGCCGACCGCAAGACTCATCGACGAGGAGGCTCTGGAGGACATCATCAGACGCCACAACGCACGCATCCTCGAAATTTCGCGCGACAACACAATCATAGAAAAAACCGGGCACAACGACGAAACCGAAGCCCTGTTTGAAGAGCTGAAGCACTACGACATACGCCAGTTTGTTCGCAGTGGCAGAGTGGCTATAACAAAAAGCCCGAACGAGCTTGTCGACAAATTTCTTGCCGAACAGGAGGAGCGCCGCATGAGAATCACCGACTGAAAATCATGAAACTGCTCTCTGAAACCAAAACTCTCACCGCCGCTGCCTGCAACGCGCAGATGGAGCTGCCGCTGCAATCGCTCGTGCGCGAGATTATTGATGCAGCCACCGACCACGCCAACGCCCTCGGGTTCGGCTACGACAGACTCCTTGCCAACGGCAACGCATGGGTGCTGAGCCGCCTTTGTGTTGAAATGCAGCGGTTTCCGGCGGTGGGCGACACCTACACTCTCACCACATGGATTGAAGCCACCAACAGGCATTTTTCCACACGCAACTTCGAGATTACAGACAGCAACGGCACAACGCTCGGACACTCGCGCACCGTATGGGCAGGCATCGACATAAAAACACGCAGGTCAGTAGACCTTACCGGCCTGCAATCGCTCGTTGACATGAGCCTCGACCGCCAATGCCCTGTAGCGCCGCCCGCCCGGCTGCGTTTTGCGTCCAGGAACCCGATTGTCACCCCCTACACCGTGCAGGTAAGCGACATTGACTCAAACCGCCACCTCACCACCGCGAGATATGTGGAACTTGCCGTCAACTGCCTGTCGCTTGACGACTATGACCGTTGCTTCCCCGGCAGGTTTGACATTTCGTTCATGAAAGAGTGCCGGTTTGGCGAGGCGCTTGACATTTCGCACTCTCTTGACGGCTCCACACTTGATGTAGCCATAGCCAACAGCGCGGGCGAAACATGCTGCGATGCAAGAATTATTTTGACAGAACGGTAAATAAATCCCTGTCGCGATTTCAGATTATAAGCAAAACGCACTATCTTTGCATAAAACTATTACAAAACAAGCAACATATCATGGCAAAATTAAACTTCGGCGGTGTTGAAGAAACCGTCATCACCCGCGAGGAATTTCCCTTGGAAAAAGCCCGCGAGATACTCAAGGACGAAACAATAGCCGTCATAGGCTACGGCGTGCAGGGACCCGGTCAGAGCATGAATCTGCGCGACAACGGATTCAATGTCATTGTGGGACAGCGCCCCGGCAAGACTTTTGACAAAGCGGTAGCCGACGGATGGGTGCCCGGAGAAACCCTCTTCGGCATAGAGGAAGCCTGCGACAAAGCCACTATCGTCATGTGTCTGCTCAGCGACGCGGCGGTAATGTCTGTATGGCCCGACATAAAAAAATACCTCACCGCAGGGAAAGCCCTCTACTTTTCTCACGGATTCGCCATTACCTGGAGCGACCGCACAGGCGTTGTGCCCCCCGCCGACATAGATGTCATTATGGTGGCACCCAAAGGCTCCGGCACCTCGCTGCGCACCATGTTCCTCGAAGGCAGAGGGCTCAACTCAAGTTTCGCCATATATCAGGACTATACCGGCAAGGCGATGGACCGCACAATAGCCCTCGGCATAGGCATAGGCTCCGGCTACCTCTTCGAAACGACATTCCAGCGCGAGGCGACTTCCGACCTCACTGGCGAGCGCGGCTCACTCATGGGCGCAATACAGGGGCTGCTCCTCGCTCAGTACGAGGTGCTGCGCGAAAACGGACACACCCCCTCTGAAGCGTTCAACGAAACCGTTGAGGAACTCACTCAGTCGCTCATGCCGCTCTTTGCAGAGAAAGGCATGGACTGGATGTATGCCAACTGCTCGACAACCGCACAGAGAGGCGCTCTCGACTGGATGGGTCCTTTCCACGATGCAATAAAGCCCGTGGTGCAGAAACTGTACGACAGCGTGAAATGCGGCAATGAAGCCCAGATTTCAATCGACTCCAACTCTCAGCCCGATTACCGCGAAAAACTTGAAAAAGAGCTTCGCGACATGAGAGAAAGCGAAATGTGGCAGACTGCCGTAACCGTACGCAAGCTCCGCCCGGAAAACAACTGATAAAAATTTTTTCTTTTCATGTTTTTTCGGAGCCGGGCTCGTGATGAGTCCGGCTCCTTTTTACCCATAATCCCGATTTTTTATTGTAATTTTGCAAATCACGATTTCAAGCGTTATCTCATGAGAAAAGGTTTTTGTTATATTCTGAGCATTCTGACTCTCGTACTGACCCTCCCCGTGCCGACCGGAGCGCAAAACATCGATTGGCTCCGCGCCCCCAAAAAAAGCGCGGTCAGAGCCACCGAGTGCGACACTATGGTGATACTGCCCTGGTTTGACGAAGAACTTGCAAATGACGTGTGCGTGCTCGACTCCATGAACATAGAGCCGGACACCGTGATAACCGAACCGCTCAGACCGATGTACCCCATTCCCCTCGCCACTTTCGGGCCGCCGCTGATTTTCGACAGCTGGCAGTACCTCGACAGCATAGAGATGACACCCAAACACCGCGACCCTATAGCCGGCAGTGCTTTCGACTGGATTGACGACCTCAATTTCGGCTACCTTGTGTACAACCACACCCGCCAGAACTACATGATCAACAATCCGGACAAAATCAAGCTCAATGTACGCGACCTTCCGGAGCCACCCGCCCACTACAACGCTTTTGTCGACCCCGTCACAACCCGCATAGTCCTTGAAGAAACCGTTAATACAAGCGGCTCATCGATAAACGGGCTGCTTGACATTCAGCACATAAACTGGATTCAAAACTTTACCGCCTCGGCGCAGTTCAGCCAGGCGTATGTGTCGCCTAACTGGTACCAGGGCGGCAACCGCTCGCTCATAGCAATCGTAAACCTCATCTACAACGTAAAACTCAACCAGAAGCTACACCCCAAGCTGCTGTTCGAGACAACCGTGTCATACAAGCTCGGTGCCAACAGCGCCCCCGACGACACAGTGCGCTCATACAACATCAGCGAGGATCTGTTTCAGATAAACAGCACATTCGGCTACAAAGCGTTCAAAAGATGGTACTACTCTACCAACCTGCAGTTCAAGACCCAGCTGCTCAACAGCTACAAATCAAATTCAGACAACCTGAAATCCGCGTTCATGTCGCCCGCCGAGCTTAATGTCGGCGTCGGTATGACATACGACTTCACCAACAAACGCAAGACATTCAGCTTCAACGCTTCGCTCGCACCCCTGTCCTGGCAGCTGCGCACATGCTTCAACAGACACATGGACGAAACCGCGTACGACATCAAGCCGGGGCGCCATGCGGTGAGCAAATTCGGTAGCAGCGCGGAGTACAACATGTTCTGGAGAGTGACATACAACATCGACTACAAGTCGCGCATGTTCCTGTTCACCGACTACGACCTGTTTCAAGGCGACTGGGAACACACTGTGTCATTCAACATAAACCGCTACCTCTCCACCCAGATTTTCGCCCACATGCGCTACGACTCCTCCACTCCCCGCGCATCACAGAAATGGCACAAGTTCCAGTTCAAGGAAATTTTCAGCCTCGGTGTGACCTACAAATTCGGTAACGCCTGATTACAGCGACCATGCGGATTCTGCTCTCCCTCCTCTGCGCTCTGTGCGCCATTACAGCTCTATGCGACGACAACCTGAGGCTGCCGCCAATATCTGCCACGCCGCTTGACGGCTATTGCGACATCAACGCCGTAAAGAAAAGACTCGCCGAGTCGGGGCCGCACAGAATAGAAGGCGTGTGGCAGTTTCCACAAAACGGCACCACAGTAGCCATAGAGCGCCACAACAGCGCCGGCAGCCTGCCCGGCTCGCTGCTATACCACATGACAGTGGTGCGAAGCGCAAACCGCGCCATTCGCCCCGGCACAGTGATGGGTGTTCTATGCCCCAGCGCCGGAAGCAATGTCTACGACGCCCGCATATACACCTCATCGCGGTTAGCCGGAAAACTCGACTCACCGAAACACTTCACGCTCACATTGACCGAGACCGACACCCACCTGGTGTTCAAGCCGGTAAAAAGCAAATACTCATTCAACTTATGGCGCATGCTGCCTTACATGTTCCGCTACAGCGTGCGCACAAACACCAATACCGGCGAAGCGCCGCGCGGATGCGTCAGGCTGTTTCCAGAGCCAGAAATACCACTTGCCCCAAGATACCTGTGAAAACCGTTCTTGTCATAGCATTGCTGCTCACCGCATTAAGCGCATCGGCAGACAAAACCACCCGCAAAAACCTTAAGGTAAGGTGCATAGAGCCGACCGAAGCCACTGTAGCCGCCGATACCGTAACGCTGTCGCCAGGCATGGTGGCTCTTTCCGGCTACGACAAGCCGTTGCGCTCAAACAAAGAGAGTCTGTATGTGACAAACGCCACCCGCCGCCACCTGCTCTATGTCGAAATAGAGATTACATATTTTGACGAGTCGGGCAGACAGCTGCACAAACGCACTGCAAAACAAAATGTTGACATACCGGCGGGAGAAACCCGCCAGCTCACTTTCCCCTCATGGGACAAACAGCGAAACATGTACTACACCCTCAGCGGCAAGCCCCGCACCAGCAACGGCACTCCATACACTGTCAAGGCAGTTGCCGGAAAAGCCTGCTACAGAGAGGGCAGATAGCCCCGCCCGCTACTGCACCACACCGTCAGCGGTTCTTATAGCCCTTACCCGCAGCTTTTGAGTGCGCAGTGTGCGCCCGCCATTCGGGTAGTCGGATGAGTCAGAATAATCCTGATTGTTGCTGGATGCAGAATTTCCTCCCTGTCCACCGCTTTCTACAGTCTGGTTGTTTCTTATTGTAGTGGCTCTCGCACGCCACATGTTTTCCCTCTCTTCGGATATAGACCAGCCATTATTTGGATTTTTTGCTGCCGAAGATGACCAATAGAAGTTTTCGGCAAACGACGGAAACTGATTGTAATAGGCTGTCAGCATTGCTTCAAGCTCTGAAATGCCCGGAAGAAACCAGTATAGATTCTCCACCGACCCGTCAGCCCGACGCTTGTTGAAGGCACACGCATACTGCACCGCGCTTGAAGGCGACCGGTCGCTATATATTTTTCTATCGGCTATCGGTTCTACTCCCTCTATAGCACGTGTGTTGTATGTATCGTAATTGAACAGATACCTGACCATCTGCAGACCGTTGGCTGTAGTTGTATTAAAAGGTTTCCATTCACTTCTTGGAGGGAATAGTGTTCCTACGATATAACTTGATGTTCCTATCTCATACACCGCAAGAGTTGAGCCTTCGGCGGCGTATGGCAGCCCTTCGGGCTGATACCACGGAGTGGCACTGAACGGGTCAAGCGGGTCGTAGTGTTCGGTGTACTCCTCAACCGTTTCCATATAGTAGGTGTTGCCGCCATACGTAAACGGCAGCAGACCGTACTGGTCAAGCTCAAGAGTGTCGGTGTAAGACTCCGAATCCGATTCATACTTCACCTCGACAAACGCTGTGCGCGGGCGGGTAGACGCGTTTTCATCCACATAAAAATATATTCGGTCGCGCGACCGGTTCACCTGCGCCGTTGTAGCGGTGACCACGTTTTGCAGCATATCGTCAGTGAAATAGTCGCGACACCCCCAGCCGGGCTTGAAATCAGACTCTCCCATGCCCTCCGAGCTGACATGCTCAAGGCGCACCCAGTCTGCCGCATCGCCGAGAATTGTCACCGTACACCGCGATGAAGCGTCAGACTTGTCAAGGAAATACACATCCATAGGCAGCACGCACCAGTGGGCGTCAAGAAACCGCTCGTTGACAACAGAAAGGTGCATAGCGTTGAATGTAGTCACATTCACACGCGCGTCAAACATAAACACATTGTCGGTCGATGACACATAGTCAAGTCCGCCTATGACAATATTGTTCTTATAGCAATGGTTTCGCCTCACCTCGAAATTGTCTATCACATCACTGCCAAGATACACGCTGAACCGCGCGTCATAGCTCATGCCCTGATGGTCGACATACAGCCCCCGCATCACAATGGCGCTGGCATTGTCCGGAGCCACCAGCGGTTTCCAACGCTGCCGCACATCCTCCCCGCTGTTTTTCACCTCCTCGGGATATATCTCCATGGGGTTGCGGGTGCGCTGCTTGATGTTCTCGTATGTGTAGTATGTAAACAGGGTGGCCTCCTGACCGTCTACAAGCTCGCGGTCGTCCACCGTCACAGTTTTTTCGGCACGCATGTCTGTCTGCGGCAGATCTGTGGTCTCCACAGCGCTGAACGGCACACACAGCGGCATATTTCTCACACCGTACTCTGTTACCCTGAGGGTGGGCAGCAGCCGGTCTCTGCTGGTTTGCTTCGCCTCAAGGCGCACCTTGACATCCACCCTCGCCATAAGCGCTCTGAGGTCAATGCTTATCTGCCCGCTGTGACCGAGCGCGCAGTCTCCGGCAGGCGCTTTGTAGTGAGCCACCATAGGCATGCCACCCGCCGGCAGTTCTGTTATGTCCTGACGCTCGGCTGGACGGTAATACCACGCCAGCAGGTCATCAAGGCAAGTTATTGTCGTTTCGGCATCGGGGTCGCCGGAATCGCCATGGCATATATCGCCGTCGGGGCTATACCCCTCCACGCGGAACATACAGCCGGAGTGATTACACGCGGGGTCGTCGCATATAGGGTTTGCAACGGCAAAAATACTTACACCCTCAAGAGTCTGCTGCCCTGTAAAGGCATCTTTCGGCACCTCTACACCGTCAAGTTCCGCTGAGGTCATGTCTATCACGGTGTACGCCTTGAAATCCGCCTCGCAATCGGGATTTTCTTTCAAAAAATTGCCGTCTTTGTCAAAGAAAAACAGGTGCAGCCTGTTTATTTTCTTTTCGGCTGCGGTCTTAGGTTCCTCATCCGAGCGCGCGGCAACCACCTCAGGCAGCATCTCCACCACTTTCGGAGTCAGCATGATTCTTGCGCCGGTATCTTCAGGAGGCACAGCCATGCCTTCGGAGGCGCATCCGTAGCCCGCCGCGATAAAGACTGCGGTGGCAATGCCGGAGAGTATATGGTAAATTTTCATGAACGAATCAGTTTATGAATATGTTGTTGTCCGAACCGCTCTGCCAGTACTCCACATTGTCGGCTGTGAACATGAGAACGATACGGTCGCCGTAAAAATTTATGTTGAGAGTGTAGTTCACACCGGGTTGCGGCACCCTGCCGAAATCAAAATTGTCGCCCTCGCGAGGTATCTTTATGTCGATAGTCTGCCCCTCGAATTCAAATGAGCCGACAATGGTTTTCCGCGCTCCGAGGTAAGAGCCGTTTGTGCCCGCTGAGTTTGCGAGTATTAGATATGTGGACGGAGCCGTTAAAGCAGCGTCGTGCGGCACCGTCAGCGGTTCGCTGACAAAAGGCAGCTGCGCGTGTGTCATGGAGGAGTTGACCTTGACAGCAGGGTCCGGCTCGGAAAAGTCTATTGACGCTTCCGAATAGAAATCGCCTTCCATTACAAGGCTGTTTATAACAATGTCGCTTGACGCGCTATAGTTGTTAAACTTGACACTCACCGCGCTCAGAATATGATGAAACACAAGGTCAACCGCACCTCTGTCGCGCATGTGGTCGGTGACGAATGCGTACATGGCATCCTCCTTGCAGGGGTACTCCACTGTGTAGTGAAGTGTCGGAGCGCCCACCGAGCCGGCAGTTTCTGTACGGAACCGGTCGGACGCCGGGCAAAATGCCATGAACGAATATTTGAACGCCGACGGGTCGGTTCCGGGCGCCGAGGCCACAACCGTACTCTGAGGAGTGTACCACAACCCCGGCTCGCCTTTGTAATAGCACCCGTAGGCATCTACCTCAAGACGCGCCCCGTCAAGAACATCGGGCACAATGAGACTCTTCTTGGCATTCCAGCCTTTTTCGCCGCTTTTGGCATCATAGTCGGTAGTTGCCGCGTAGTCAGACAGAAGAGGGATGCAGTAGCCGTACACTTCCAGTTCGGTTGCCTCCGGCAGAGAGCCGGACACAAGGTTTGCCCTCGAGCCGGACTGCTGCAACACCACAGGTGTCGAGAACTGTATAATGTTCTCTTTCGCCACAGGCTCGTCGGGGGTGTCGCCGGAGCACGCCGGCAAAACCGGAAACAGAAAAGCCGACAACAAAGCCGGGGCATAACGCCTGAGAACGGTATCTAAGAGAGAAATCTTCATCAGGGAAGTATTATGTCAAAATCACCGTTGTTTATAGGAGCTGAAATCCAGTCGTCAACAGTGGGAGTGTCAAAGAATATATGAGTGTTTATGCTGAATGAGTAGGAATAGCTTTTTCCGGGCAGCCATGCGCCTGATATGCGCGCCACCGCATGCTGCACTCCGAGGTCGCCCCGCGTGTACTCATAGTCTATATCCACAAGCAGCTCGGTAAAGGTCTGAGGAATAGCCAATATAGCGTTGTCGCCGGAGAAAAATCCTGTAGGGGTGTTGCCGAGGGCAATGCCGCCTTCGGGTATCACAGCAACATACTCGCCCGCCGCGCCCACAGCCTCCCATTCGCCGGATGAAAAGCCGTCTGCCTTGTAAGAGGCACCGTTCCAGTTGCCCCTGTCTGCTATACCGGAAACCTTCAGCGACAATATATTAATGCCGCGCAGCCCGTCATCAGGCTTGCCGTCTGCGCCGAGATAGCGGTCGTCAGTCTTACCGAAAAAATTCACTCTACAGAGAAGGTGTCGAAATTTCAGGTCAACAAAAGCAGGGACTTCCTCGTCGGAAAGCACCATTTTACGGTCGGATGCCGCCATAAGGTCGGTGCCGTCTGCCACAAATCCGGTTACCGACAGCGACGATGTGGCACCATTGCCGACATTGAAGTGAGCCGACGAGCCGTCCGCAAGGTCTGCGGGGTACAATGCTCTGAAATCGTAAGTGAAACCGGGCATCCAATACTCCTCCTTGTCGTAGGTCCAGCCATCTTCAGTGCGTGTCACTTCCCTGCCGTCGAAAACCTGCACTACTCCGGCTTTGGTAGGGTCGTAAAACACACCCCACACCCGGAAAGCAGTGCCGGGTTTCTCAAAAACGGCATTTGACGCGGCAGCCCTTGAGTCTGCCGACACCGCCTTGAATGTAACCGGATTTTTTTTATTTACCGGGTCCGGCTCATCCACATGCGTGGACGAGCAGCCGCCGACCGCTGTCAGCAGCACGACAGCAGTCCACACGGCAATGTGCCGGATGTAGCGATACCGGTTCATGCGTCAGTTTTTGAAAGACTGGTCAAATGTAAAGTTGGCATTGCCTGCACCGGGCACCCAGCCGTCATCGGCAGCACCTTCGTCAGGTACAATAGAAGCAGTGAAGCGTATGGGGTCCATGCCGGTAGCGCTGCCGGAAAGGGTTATCACGTTGTTTATGCTCTGCCCTTTTATCCAGTTTGGCTGCCATGTCGCGGTTATGTGGCTGCCCATCACGTCCATAAGGTTGCCGTTTGTGTCGGGCGCCTGGATGTCAAAGTCAAATTCTATGCGCACATTGGCGTACTGGTACTGGAAAGGTATCATGAAAACGGCATCGGTAGACACATCTGTGCGCGCGGGTCCGCCGGCACCCGGTTTCTGAAGCACGCCGTCCGCGCTTGACAGGGTCAGGGGCATAGATGGCGACTCGGGGTTGCGCTCTGGCTCCTGCCATGCTTCAGTGCTGCCGAGAAATGTACCCACGTTGCGGTAGTTGGAAATCTGCAAATTGCTGATTTTCACAGTGTAGTTTTCGCCGGGAATAAGGCTTTTGAATGTAAATTTCAGACGTGTGAGAATGTGCTTGAAAGCAAACGCCACCGGGCTTGAGGTGCCTCCGGCAGTGGTTGACGGACGGCTCTGCTCCTTTGACGAAGCAAACACGAGGTCATGTGAGGCATGATCCTGGTTTATAGTGTAGTTCACAAGGTTGAGCACTCTGCCGTTCAGGTTGGCGTTGCCTGTGATGCCTGTCTGGACCTGAGTGTTCTCGCAGCTGTACGCATAAAAGTCATAGGTGCCCTGCGGGTTCCAGTAACGGTCGTTTGTATAGGTCCAGTTGCCGTCGGCATTTTTTGTCACACGGTCGCCCATGAACACCTGCACTGGCTGCGAGGATGTCGACACCACATAAGTGCCGTAGACAAAGAAATTGTTGAAATTGCTATTGTCGAGCGCCCGCGAGTTTTTATACATGTGAGTATTGAAGCCTATTCTGGCAGCTTCGCTTTTGCTCACATCGTCAATAACCTCGGAGCTTGAACATCCTGCTGTCGCGATGCACAGCGCCGGCAGAACATAGCGTATTAGTTTCATCTGTATATCTGTTATTCGTTTATTATAATCATATCATTGTACTTCTATGGAGGGCAGTTCCACGTCAACCCACTCGCCCCAGTCATCGACAGTGACATCGAAGCCGGAATCCACCTGATGGTCTTCGTCTATCAGGTAAAGCCCGCGCATGGTAAGTACTCCGCCACGCGGCTGACGGCGCACCTGGGTAGTGACATCCTGGCTGAATGTCTTTATGGAGCCGTCTGAACACAGCACCTCAAGGTTGAGCATGAAATCCAGCGACGGATCCACCTCGCTGCCTTCGCGCCCGTAATGGTCGCCGGGGAAGGAGGGCACGCCGAATGTCTTTACCACCGCGAGCACTCCCCATGAAGTCACCTCGCAGTCAAACAGCACGGTAGCAGACTCCGGAGCTGTAGCTCCGTTGTGGAGATAAACTTTTTCAGCCATGCCGGCGAGAGCTCCGCGAGCCAGGCGCACAAACTCCACCCCTTCGTCAAACACATAGCGTATCACATAGGTGTACACCAGCGGATGCATGGTCACAGCCATTGGTGTCGTAGCATGAACCGAAGGCTCAGGCACCTCGTTAATATATGCCCCGTACAGAACATCAGGGGGGCTTACTGTTCTTTCCCCTACATGCATCGGCTCAAGTGTAGAGCGTGAGCGGGTGGTTGTGGTGGCAGACACCTGCGGCAGCGATGCCGACTCCTCTATCACCACATACTCCGTGTCGTTATTGTAAAATAGTATGTCCGACTGCCCCGCGCCGAGGTCAGCCTCGCCGCCGTCTCTTCCAAGGAAATAGAGCGACGGCAGCGAATCGTTTTCGGGATACACAACCATGCTCACCGACTCGGGGAGTCCGGGTCGCAGTTCGTCATAGGAGCTGCCGCAGTCTTCGGCGTTCCAGCCGCCAAGCAGACCTTCGCCATAATCGCGCTCCCACTCCCGCTCATAGTCCAGAGTAATGGCGGAACGGCGGTAGTGGTCATAGCACAGCTCCTCGCGGCATGAGGACGCAGCCACCGCCACAAGGGCACACATTATTATATAATAGTAACGTCGAATCATTTTGCGGCAGTTTGTTTTTTGCCGGCCTTACGCGCCCACGGGTGCCATACAAGAGCGAGCTTGACCTTAAGAGGACCGAAATAACCGGTGTCTTTTGTGCGGTGATACACATGGTGTCCGTCTACCGGCTCATAGTCCTTGTAGCGCAGATTGAGGTAACCCACACCAAGCCCTGCCTCAAAAGAGAGCTTGTCGGTCAACGGGCGCACAAAGCCGAAACTTACGCCTCCGAACACACCGTGTCCGCGGTGTCCGGTGCCGCCGTTTTCAAAGTCGTACCATGCAAAGCCGGGGAACGCACCTATATAATAGCCCGATGCCGGAGTGGGAGACTTGAACCACCAGCGCACTTCCGGAGACACTTCCGCCACTTCAAAAGTCTTGTTCTTGCCTTTATTCTTCCACCAGCCCATCTCATATTCGATATTGAAGCTCCACTGCGGTGAGAAATGGTACTCGATTTCAATGGAGGGTGTAAGGATGAAGTCATAAACCAGATTGGTCTTGAACGCCCATTTGCCGTAGTCGACCGGTTCGGTATCGGCGGCGACATAGACAATTTTTGTCTGCGGCTCTGCCTGAGGTGTTTCGGAGCATCCGCAGTCAACACAACCGTCAACTTTGTAGCTCCAGGCAATGTCCGAGCCAAGATTACGGTCTGCCCGCCGGGCATCAGCAAGAACTGCGGGCTGCCCTACACGAACCAGTATATTGTTTCTAAGCAAAGGAAAAATATTGTCATGCATATAGGCATATGTCCTGCCTTTGTCAATTTTTTTCAGCCTCACAACTCTGGCATACGGGTCGCCTTTGATAATTCTGAGCACCTCATCGCGATGCTTCATATCGGGCATAGAATTTACAATGCGATACAGCTCAGCCCATCCGTCTCCGCCATCTGTGACAATGAACGCAGAATCAGACAGCGATACATGAGACAGCAAATCTGCTTTCAGGAGTTCCGACCGATTTTGCCCGATGCCTTTGTTTATGTAGTTGCCGGCTCCGGGAGCAGAAAAGTATGTCACCTCAACGGCAACATCCTCGCCGGCAGCCCGGCGCTTTGCCACTTCGCGCACTATATCGTTGTAAGCCTTGCGGTTGGCGAGCTGCGTCATGTCCGGAGAGTTTTGACCGATTCGGT
Organism: Muribaculaceae bacterium Isolate-104 (HZI); assembly: GCA_003762715.1. Lineage (GTDB taxonomy): Bacteria > Bacteroidota > Bacteroidia > Bacteroidales > Muribaculaceae > Paramuribaculum. The sequence goes on from RIBJ01000040.1 coordinate 22,042, forward strand.
AGCCGAGGCGCATTGTGCCCGCCGGTGCTATGGTTTCATCAGGAGTGTTTGCCCGAACCGGCATAAAGGATGCCAGCACCAGCAATATATAGCAAAACTTTTTCATCTGACGGTTTTAATCGTAACTACAGCTATCTGTCTATAGCCGCATTCAGTTGTTTGAGCGCAAATTTAGCAAATAATTGTTTACTGGTGCATCTTTTGTCAATATATCGCAACAGAAAGTCACTCTCATTCATAAAAACAGCGCCGCCGGAGTGTTTTTCTCCAAGCGGCGCCGCTCTATTCTATAGCTTTATGAATCAGTCTATTCCAAGGTCTTTCTTGATGATTTCAATCTTGGCGTCTGCCGCCGCTGTGGCTGCATCATAGTCTGCCGCGCACGACATGTTGCCGCGCACTTCCACATAGAACTTTATTTTGGGCTCTGTTCCGCTGGGACGAACTGAAATCTTTGTGCCGTCTTCTGTAAAGTACTGAAGCACATTGGAGGTAACGGGCATGTCGATTTTTTCAGTCTTTCCGGCTGCTACATCTGTCAGAACCAGTGTGTCATAATCCTTTATCGTTGCCACTTTGCTGCCACCTATTGTCTTGGGAGGATTGGTCCGGTAGTTCTTCATAATCTGCTGGATCTCCTCCGCGCCTTTCTTGCCCTGGCGCACAAGAGAGATGCCTGCCTCGCGCGAGAAGCCGTACTTGATGTATATGTCCTGCAACATCTGCATGAAGTTCATGCCCTTTTCTTTTGCCCAGGCGGCTGCCTCGGCAAGGAGCGACACAGCAGAAACAGCGTCTTTGTCGCGGGCGAAATCCTCGGCAAGGAAACCGTAGCTCTCCTCACCTCCGCCAAGGTAGCGGGCGGTGCTTTCGTTGTCGCGAATCACGGCTGCAATCCACTTGAAACCGGTGTAGCAGTCAAACATGCGTATGTTGTTCTTGTCTGCTATGCTCTTGATAGTCTCAGTGGTCACGATTGTCTTTACAATGTATTCGTTGCCGGTAAGGCGTCCCAGCTCGGCGTTGCGGGTCATAATGTAGTTGAGCAGTATCATGACAATCTGATTGCCGTTGAGCAGCACATACTCACCTGCCGCGTTGCGGGTTACAGCGCCGATTCGGTCGGCATCGGGGTCTGACGCCATCACAAGGTCCGCGCCCACCTCTTTAGCCTTGGCGATAGCCATTGCCATTGCCGAAGGTACCTCGGGGTTTGGAGACGCCACTGTGGGGAAGTTGCCGTCTGTGATGTCCTGCTCAGGCACATGGATGATGTTTTTGAAACCATAGTTTGCGAGAGATTCAGGTATAAGGGTCACACCAGTGCCGTGGATGGGAGTGTAGACAATCTTCATATCGGCATTGCGCTGAACAGCCTCAGGACTCAGCTGCAGCCCCTTGATTGCGGCGAGGAAAGCATCGTCAACCTCTTTGCCTATGATTGTGATTTTTGACTTGTCGCCTTTGAAGCGGATTTCCTCAACGCCTTTGATACGGCTCACGTTGTCAATGATGTTGGTGTCGTGGGGAGCGATTATCTGCGCTCCGTCTGCCCAGTATGCCTTGTAGCCGTTGTACTCCTTGGGGTTGTGGCTCGCGGTGATGTTGACGCCGCTCTGACATCCGAGGTGACGGATAGCAAAAGAGAGTTCGGGGGTGGGACGGAAACTGTCAAAAAGATACACCTTTATGCCGTTTGCAGAGAACACGTCGGCAACAATCTCCGCAAAAAGACGGCTGTTGTTGCGCACATCGTGCCCTACGGCTACAGATATTTCAGGGAGGTCTGCGAACGCTTCCTTAAGGTAGTTTGCAAGCCCCTGGGTGGCAGCGCCTACAGTATAGATATTCATTCTGTTGGAGCCTACGCCCATAATGCCGCGCAGACCGCCGGTGCCGAATTCAAGATCCTTGTAGAAAGCCTCTATAAGCTCTGTCTTGTCATCCGATTCAAACATGCGGCTGACCTCTTTACGGGTTTCCTCGTCATAACCCGCACCGAGCCACACCTGGGCTTTTGCCACTACTGCGTCAAGCAGTTCCTTGTTATTTTCCATATAAGTAAAGTTTTTTAGAATAATGTCAGATTTATGGTATGTCACAAATTTACAGCAAAATCGCGGAATATCAAGCACAACTGCAAATAAAAAATGACAAAAAAAGAGTCTCCGCCATTTCTGACGGAGACCCCGGGTGTCATTTATTTAATAGTTCTTACGAGATTTCTCGTTTTTGACAGAGAGGCGCTTAAGGCTGAGCGAAGATTACGATACGGTTCCAGTTGTTTTCATCGTAAGGCTGAACATCGCTGCCGTTAGCCTGGATTGTGAGGCGAGAAGAATCGATGCCGTAGTTTACAAGGGCGTCAACAACTGCCTGACCGCGACGCTGAGAGAGCTCCATGTTGTAGGCTGCAGTGCCGGTGTCTTTGTCGGCGTAGCCCTGTACAACCACATTCACGTTGGGGTTGGCTTTCATCCATTCAGCCATGTTGTAGACATTGACCATTTCTTCATCAGAAATAACAGAGCTGTCGATTTTGAAGCGTACTGTGGTGAGCATCGGAGACTGTACAACCACTTCCTGGGCAACCACTTCGGGGCACGGGAGCTGAGCTTCTGCCGCTGCAAGAGCCGCTGATGTTGTAGCGAGTTCGCCACGGAGGCTGTTCACCTGATTGTTGAGGTTGTTGATATAGCCGAGGTATTCACAGGGATTGTATGCGCTGTACTTGCGACCGCCGATGTTGAAGAGGAAACCACCGTAGACATTGACATTGGCTTCGATAGGATCGCCTGAGGCAACGTTGTTGAAATTGTCGCCGTAGAAGTTCACGCGGCCTTCAGCAAAGAAGTCGACATATTTGCACAGACGCAGACGGAGCTGGATACCGGCAGACACGGGGAGTGTCCATTCTTTGGTTTTGCGGTGACCTTCGCCGTCGGGAATCGAAGCGAGGGCGGGGTCAAATCCCCATGTATATGTGCCGCCTACACCTACGAAAGGAATGATGCTGAACACACGGTCGGCTTTGGGACCGGCGATGGAATTGAACATATCCCACATAAGGTCCGCGTTTGCATTCACCATATTGGCGCTTGTGGTCTTGCCCCAGTCAAGGTGCATCTTGCCGTAATAGCCGGTGATACGGAAACCGAGATAAGGACTGAACCAGTGACCGAAGCCCGCGTTGTACAAAGCTGTGATGTGGCGTTTGTCCTTGCCGTAGTTGAGATAGTGGTCGCCATAAGGAATCTGGATACCTGCACCCAACTGAATGAACCAGTTGTCTTTCCAAGACGTGCTGTACTGTGTTTTGCACTCTACAGGAACTTCGGTGACAACAGTTTCTTCAACGACAACCGTTTCCTGAGCTTTTGCAGTGTTTGCCGAAAGCAGCATTGCGCCGCATCCTGCGATTGCGAAAAGAAGATTCTTTTTCATTTCTCTCGTAAATTTTTAATGAAACTTTTATTTTAAATTTTATTCTCCTGACGTGCCACGGTGGAAAAACCTTGATAACCCGTCCGTGGGCGTCGTTTTGATTTAATAACATAGCCTCACGTTTTTTTGTTCGAAAAGCCATAAACTTTTTTTGTTTTTACGGTATTTTACCCTCCGTTTGGAGTTTTCTGACTAAATTTGCACCTTATAAATAGAGACATACGATAGTCGCAATGCAAAAAAAACATATAGCCGTAATAGGCAGCACCGGCTCCATAGGCACCCAGACGCTCGACATAGTGGCGCAGCGCCCCGACCGCTTCGGGGTGAGCGTGCTTGCCGCCGGGAGCAATGTCAGCAAGCTCACGGAGCAGGCTCTCGCCCACCGGCCGGAGCTTGCAATCATAGCCGACGAGTCAAAACTGCCTGCCCTGAAAGAGGCGCTTGAACCCCACGGCATAGCCACAGCGGCGGGGAGCAAGGCGCTCGCGGATGCCATGGAACTTGACTCATTCTCCACCGTTGTGACCGCGACAGTGGGCTACAGCGGGCTCGAGCCGACAATTCGCGCCATTCGCGCCGGCAAGGACATAGCCCTCGCCAACAAGGAGACACTTGTGGTGGCAGGCGAGCTGATTACAAGAATGCTCAGCACATCCACATCGTCAATACTGCCTGTCGACTCCGAACACTCCGCCATATACCAGTGTCTGGTGGGCGAAATTCCGGAAACGGTCGACAGGCTGATAATAACCGCATCGGGCGGTCCGTTCCGCACACGCTCGCCCAAAGAGCTGCAAAATGTCACGGTAGCCGACGCCCTCAACCACCCCAACTGGAACATGGGCAACAAAATAACCATCGACTCCGCCACTATGCTCAACAAAGCATTTGAAATAATAGAGGCGCGGTGGCTTTTCGGCATTCCGGCTGAGCGCATCGAGGCTGTGGTGCATCCGCAGAGCATAGTCCACTCCATGGTGCAGTTTCGTGACGGAGCGGTGAAAGCCCAGCTCGGCATTCCCGACATGCACCTGCCGATACGTTACGCTCTGGGAGATGCCACCCGCATAGACGCGCCGGAAAGACGCCTCGGCATTGCCGACTACGCCACTCTCACTTTCGAGCGCCCCGACACCGAACGGTTTCCCTGCCTGAACCTCGCGTATCGCGCTCTTGCCGAGGGCGGCACAATTGCCTGCGCCGTCAATGCCGCCAACGAGGTGGCAGTGGCGAGTTTCCTTGCCGGCGAAATAAGGTTTCTCGACATATACCGCGTAATAGAAAAAACTCTGGACACAACCTCATTCATAGCCACCCCGACTTACGACGATTATGTGGCTATAAACGCCGAGGCACGCGCAAAAGCAGCCGAAGCTATAAAAACATTAAATTAATCGCTTATGGAAACTTTTCTCATAAAAGCCGCCCAGCTTGTAGTGGCATTGGCTTTTCTGGTAATAATACACGAATTCGGACACTACATAATTGCCCGGGCGTTCGGCATAAAAGTTGAAAAATTTTATCTGTTTTTCAACCCCTGGTTCTCACTCGCCAAATGGAAACCGAAGAAAAAAAGTATCAGATTTGACAAAAACGGCAACGAAAAGGCTTCGTGGCGCGACACCGAGTACGGAATAGGCTGGCTGCCGCTCGGAGGCTATGTGAAAATTGCCGGAATGATAGACGAGAGCATGGACAAGGAGCAGCTCGCCAAGCCGGCACAGCCCTGGGAATTCAGGTCAAAGGAGGCTTACAAGCGCCTTCTCGTGATGCTCGGCGGAGTGATTTTCAATTTTATTCTCGCCATAATCATATATGCGGGCATAGCGTGGCACTGGGGCAACAAATACATACCGTTTGACAAGGCTTACGAGGGAATGGATTTTGTGCCGGCGGCTCAGGAAATCGGATTCCGCAACGGCGACATACCCCTCACCGCCGACGGCGAGAAGATTGATGCGTCTAATGCCGACTTCATGTACCACATGGCTGCCGCCAAAGAGGTCAAGGTGCTGCGAAACCACACAGACACAGTGACGATAAATGTGCCGAAAGAATTCATATTGAAGCTCAACGAGAGCGAAGAGTTCCTGTCATACCGCATACCGGCGTTCATAGCACGCCTGCAGCCGGGCGAAGCCGCCGAAAAAGCCGGCATGAAAGAGGGCGACCGCATTGTTGCCGTGGGCAACACCCCTACCCCTTCTTTCACCGAACTTACTCCGGCTCTGCTTGAACACGCCGGCAAGGAATGCGACATAACGGTTATGCGCGACGGCAAGACTCTCACACTTGCCGCAACTCCGTCGGAAACAGGCAAACTCGGATTTCAGATAATGCCCCTGACCGAAATATACCCCACGGTCTCTGTGCGCTACAACATTATAGAATCAGTGCCGCAGGGGTGGGCTTTAGGCACCGGCACCCTGACAAACTACGTCAACTCGATGAAATATGTGTTCACGTCCGACGGGGCGAAAAGCATCGGCGGGTTCGGAGCCATCGGCAACATGTTTCCGGAAAAATGGAACTGGTACAGTTTCTGGCAGATAACCGCATTTCTGTCGGTAGCGCTCGCTTTCATGAACATAATCCCGATTCCGGGTCTTGACGGCGGACACGTCATGTTCCTGCTCTATGAAGTGATTACCCGGCGCAAACCGAGCGACAAGGTTCTGGAGTATGCCCAATACGCCGGCATGGCATTCCTGCTGCTCCTGCTCCTGTATGCCAACGGCATGGACATAATCAGAGCTGTGCTCTAAGAAACATTTAACAACTACAACAATGAGCGACAAAACCATACGCCTTCGCAAAGGCAAAGAAGAGTCTCTTGAAAGATTTCATCCGTGGGTATTCTCCGGAGCCATTGAATCTATGCCGGAAGACATAGACGAGGGTGACATAGTCAATGTGGTGTCCCATTCCGGCGCCTTGCTCGGAAAAGGACACTACCAGATCGGGAGCATAGCAGTAAGAATGCTCACATCCGACAACACTCCGGTTGACGAGGCTTTCTACACCTCTAGACTCGAACACGCATGGTCATTGCGCCGCAACCTCGGGCTTATCAACGGCAAAGAGAGCGCGTTTAGGCTTGTTCATGGCGAAGGCGATTTCCTGCCCGGACTTGTAATTGACATCTACGGAAAAACCGCCGTAATGCAGGCTCACTCTCCGGGAATGCACTTTGCCCGCAACATTATTGCAAAGGCACTCACCGCCATAGAAAACGGACGTATAAAGAATGTCTATTACAAATCTGAAACCACCCTGCCTTACAAAGCGAGTCTCGACCCGCAAAACCAATATATAATAGGTGGATTCGACACCGATGTGGCAGAAGAGAACGGACTCAAGTTTCGAGTGGACTGGCTCAAAGGTCAGAAAACCGGTTTTTTTGTCGACCAGCGCGACAACCGGTCTATGCTCGAGCGTTTCAGCAAAGGAAGAAAAGTGCTGAACATGTTCTGCTACACCGGTGGATTTTCTGTATACGCCATGAGAGGCGGTGCCGAAAAAGTCGTATCGGTAGACAGCTCTGAAAAAGCGATAAGCCTCACAGAAGCCAATATAGCGCTGAACTTCCCCGGCGACACCCGCCACGAAGCGGTTGCCGAAGACGCGTTCAAATACCTGTCGGCAATGCCTGCCGGAAGTTTCGACCTCATTGTACTTGACCCGCCTGCGTTTGCAAAGCACCGCTCGGCTATCCGCAACGCATTGCGGGGCTACCAGAGACTCAACGCCAAGGCTATCGAAAAAATAGCCCCCGGCGGCATACTGTTCACCTTCTCATGCTCTCAGGCGATAACAAAAGAACAGTTCCGCCTTGCGGTATTCTCGGCATGTGCCCAGACAAGGCGCAAAGTGAGGATCCTGCACCAGCTCACCCAGCCGGCAGACCACCCGGTAAACATATACCACCCCGAAGGTGAGTACCTCAAAGGACTAATATTATACATAGAATAAACATCATGACATCACTTTTACTGAGAACCGCGGCTGCCCTTGCAGTCATCGGCTCTTCATCAGCTATGGCAAAAGACAACAACGACTTCGACTACACTGTCGACCGGTTCGCCGACATAGAGGTACTCCGCTACCGTGTGCCCGGATTCGAGGAACTGCCCCTCCAGCAGAAAAAACTCGTGTACTATCTCACCGAAGCGGCTCTCTACGGCAGAGACATCCTCTGGGATCAGAACAACAAATACAATCTGCAGCTGCGCGATTTGCTCGAAAACATATACAAATCGTATGACGGCGACAAAAACAACCCGCAGTTCAAGGCTTTTGAAACATACCTCAAACAGGTTGAGTTCGGCAACGGCATCCACCACCATTACTCAATGGACAAATTCACCCCGGCTTTTACCCGTGAATTCTTTGCCGACCGAGTGTCCCGACTGCCTAAAGACAAACAGCCGGAAAACGCCGACATCCTCACAAAACTAATTTTCGACCCCGCCTTCATGGCAAAGAAAGTAAATCAGGCTGAAGGTGAGGATCTGATTATGACATCTGCCAACAACCTCTACGAAGGTGTGACACAGGCAGAGGTCGAGGCATACTTCGCCGCGATAAAAGACACCACCGACACCACACCGGTGATGTACGGACTAAACACCCGCGTGACAAAGGATGACGACGGCAACGTCATTGAACAGCAGTACAAGGTTGGAGGTCTCTACTCAGATGCCATAGTAAAGATTGTCGAAAACCTTGAAAAGGCTTCCGCCCTCGCCGAAAATCAGGCTCAGCGCGCAGCCATAGACAAACTCATACAATACTACAAATCGGGCGACCTCAAAGACTTTGACGAATACTCCATACTGTGGACTGCCGACACAGGCTCGCGCGTAGACTTCATAAACGGCTTCATAGAAAGCTACGATGACCCGTTGGGCATGACCGGCTCATGGGAATCCATTGTCAACTTCAAGAACCTCGAAGCATCTCACCGCACAGAAATTATCAGCGACAACGCACAGTGGTTCGAGTCTCACTCACCCGTTGACCCGCGCTTCCGCAAAGACGAGGTGAAAGGAGTTACAGCCAAGGTAATCACTGCCGCAATACTTGCCGGCGACTCCTACCCCGCCACCCCGATTGGCATCAACCTGCCAAACTCCAACTGGATTCGCGCCGCCCACGGCTCAAAAAGCGTCACTATCGAAAACATAACGCAGGCGTATGACGAAGCGTCACACGGCAACGGTTTCAACGAAGAGTTTGTCGACGACCCGGCTATGAGAGACATGATGGACAAATACCTCTTCATCACCGACAACCTGCACACCGACCTGCACGAATGTCTCGGTCACGCGTCCGGCAAACTGCTGCCCGGCGTTGACCCCGACGCACTAAAAGCCCATGGCTCAACACTTGAGGAAGCCCGCGCCGACCTGTTTGCCCTCTACTATATCGCTGACCCCAAACTCGTTGAACTCGGACTGATTGACAATCCCGATGCATACAAGCCCCAGTACTACAAATATCTTCTTAACGGACTCATGACACAGCTCATGCGCATAGAGCCGGGCAAGGATGTGGAGGAAGCGCACATGCGCAACCGCAAACTAATCTCGGAATGGGTTCTGGAGCAAGGAGCGGCAAACAACGTGGTATCTCTTGAAAACAAAAACGGCAAAACGTATGTCAGAGTCAACGACTACCCTGCCCTGAGAAACCTTTTCGGACAGCTCCTCGCTGAAATACAGCGCATCAAGAGCGAAGGCGACTACGAAACAGGCGCCGCACTTGTGGAAAAATACGGCGTGAAGGTAGACCCCGCGCTGCACCGCGAAGTACTCGACCGCTACGCAAACCTATCCATAGCACCTTACAAAGGCTTTGTAAACCCCGTTTATACCCCTGTGACAGACAACAACGGCAATATAACCGACATAACAGTGTCTTATTCGGAAGACTACCTGCCGCAGATGTTCCGCTATTCGGAAAACTACGGCACTCTCGGCAAATAACCAACCGTCCGGCAAAAAACAAGGGCTGTCATCACGACAGCCCTTTTGTTTTTAACCTTAAATCTAATACCATGAAAAAACACAGTGCAAATATAGTAATTACACTATCTAAACACCCTAGCGGCATTGCAGTTCACCAAATATCAATCACTTAACATAATTTAACCATATTCTCCCCTTAACTTTTGTAATTTTACAGCCTAAACAGTATAATCAGCACACCACAATACAAATATACCCCTGCTCGTGATGAGAAAAAAAATATTGGTCATCGATGACGAAGAAGCGCTTTGCGAGATTCTTAAATTCAACCTCCAGAAGGACGGCTACGAAGTTGACTGCTGCTACAGCGCCGAGGAAGCTCTCGCAAAAGACCTGTCAGGCTACTCGCTGATGCTCGTGGACATCATGATGGAGCGCATAAGCGGCTTTGATTTCGCAACAAGAGTACGAAACAACTCCGCAACCGAAGAAATACCCATAATATTCTGCTCCGCGCTCTCCGGCGAGGACGACACTGTTACCGGGCTGAACATCGGCGCCGACGACTACATAACAAAACCCTTTGTCATAAGCGAAGTGCTCGCCCGCGTCCGTGCCGTGCTCAGGCGTAGCAACCCGTCAAAACAATGGTCAATGTCATCCGAGCCCGATGAATATGAACCCGACGTGACTTTTGAAAGCCTGAGGATAGACCGTAATGAAAAGCTCTGCTACCTCAACGGAGTGGAGGTAAACCTTACAAAAACCGAATTTGACATACTCCTGTACCTGCTCACACACAGAAACCGCATTTTCTCGCGCGAGGAGCTGCTCAAAGAGGTGTGGGACAGCGGCGTTGTGGTCACAAACCGCACTATTGACACAAACATTGCCCGACTTAGAAAAAAAATCGGACCTTACGGCAACAACATAGTCACACGCCTCGGCTTCGGTTATGGTTTCAAAGAGACGGTTTAGTTACAGGTGGCGGTTGTTCATCCCCATGACCGGGATTTTGTGGGCAATCGTCGCTGTGCTGGTGATATACCAGTACAAACGCGAGGTTAACTACCGCACCGAAGCGCTGAAAAGCCAGCTTGACGTTATCAGCAAGCGCCTCATTGACGCTTACGACCGAAACATCGACATGAGGCAGTTCATGAACTTTGTCAACACCTACTTTGACAACGAACTCCTCTCGGAAGCATCCGTTTGCGTATACGACAGCCAGACAGGTCGGCTCGAATACTCCGCAGGACTTCCTGTGCTCCACGACTTCTCCGAAGCCGCACTCAGACCCGAATTCAACGAAGCCGCCGAATCGGGCGTCGGAGAAACACTGAGCGAAGACAAAGACGGCACCCTGTTCTACTACAAGGCGCTGAAAAGCGATGACGGAAAAATATATGTGCACACATTTGCCCCCTACACGGTAGGCATTACTGACGCTATCGCCACCGAACCCGATTTCTGGCTGATTATCGCAACCATGATAATCATAGTCACCTTTCTCGGCTACCTCTCGACAAGCTATCTCACCAGAAACGTAACCCTGCTGCGCGACTTTGCCAACAAAGCCGCCGAAGGCAAGGTTGAAGCCGACACTTCGCGATTTCCCCACGACGAACTCGGCGACATTTCACGCCAGATTGTAAAACTATATATAGAAAAAGACGAAGCGGTGGAGCGTAGCGAGCGCGAACACCAGATTGCCCTCCACGCAATCGAAGACAAAGCCCGCACAAAAAAACAGCTCACAAACAACATAAACCACGAGCTGAAAACCCCGATTGGCGTCATAAAAGGCTACATAGACACTATAATGTCCAACCCCGACATGGACGAAGACACCAGAAACCGGTTCATGACCCGCACCCAGGAAAACGTAGAGCGTCTGTGCAGCCTCCTTAACGATGTCAGCGAAATAACCCACCTCGAGGACGGCGCCGGCAACATTCCCCTTACAGAAGTCGACTTCCACGACATTGTATTTACAATTGAGAGCGACCTCAGGGCTACAGGCATCGCAGGAAACATGAAGTTCACCTACGACCTGCCGTTTGACTGCACCGTAAAAGGAAACGCCGGGCTGCTGTCCGGTCTGGTTTCAAACCTTATCAAAAACGCCGTGCAGCACTCGCGCGGCACAGAAATGGGGCTGCGCATGGTTGTTGAATCCGAAAAATACTACACATTCAGCTTCTACGACAACGGAACCGGTGTCGATGCCGAACACCTGCCCCACCTCTTCGAACGATTCTACCGCATTGACGCCGGGCGCTCCCGAAAAGTCGGGGGCACAGGACTCGGTTTGCCAATCGTCAAAAGCACAGTCGAAGCCTTAGGCGGCAGCATTTCCGTACACAACCGCACCGGGTGCGGACTTGAGTTCGTTTTCACCCTGAAAAAATGGAATTAACATTCCCAAAAGTGTTAAAAAACGGTGCCTCTACTCGCTGTAACTAAATTGTAACCCGATTGAAACTCCCGGGTAACATAGTGCCATTATCTTTGCATCATCAACAAGAAAAAATCTCGCTTAGATAATAAGATATAGAATCTATACCTTACAATCAGAAAAAACATTATCGCATAATAGTAATTAAGAGTATACAAAAAACCTTGCGCGCGGAATGTCGACCGACATCACCGCGCGAACTTTTTAAAAGCACCACGGTTATTACTACTCTACAATTACACTGCGTTCGCCATACATCATGACCAAGATTCGCCAAATAGAACTGCTGGCTCCGGCAAAGAACGCCGACATTGCCATCGAAGCTATTCGCCACGGAGCCGACGCCGTTTACATCGGAGCCCCGACAAACGGAGCCAGAGCCGCCGCCGCAAACAGCATTGACGACATTGCCCGGGTCACCGACTTCGCCCACCTTTACAACGCCCGCGTGTACGCGACTGTCAACACTGTCGTATACGAACACGAGCTCAGGCAAGTGGAGCGCATGATACGCTCTCTATATAATATAGGTGTAGACGCAATAATTGCTCAGGACCTCGGCATACTGCGCATGGACATCCCCCCTATCGCCATGCACGCCAGCACACAATGCGACACCCGCACCCCGGAAAAAGCCAGATTTCTTGAAGCATGCGGTTTCAGCCAGATTGTTCCCGCACGAGAACTGACCATTGAGGAAACCGCCGATATATGCGCTGCAGTAAACATACCTGTGGAAGTATTTGTACACGGCGCGCTGTGCGTCAGCTACAGCGGAGACTGCTACGCCAGCTTTGCCGCTACCGACAGAAGCGCAAACCGCGGAGAATGTGCGCAGATATGTCGCCTCCCCTACTCGCTTTACGACCGCAACGGCAACACCCTCATAGCCGACAAGCACCTCCTATCCCTCAAGGATTTGAACCGGTCGGCTCACCTTGCCCGGCTGCTCGATGCCGGTGTCACTTCCTTCAAAATCGAAGGGCGGCTTAAAGACTCGTCGTATGTTAAAAACGTCGTAGCAGCCTACCGCAAAGCTCTTGACACCATAATCGATTCTCACCCGGACGCTTACACCCGCTCAAGCTCAGGCTGCCCGGAACTCTCATTCACCCCCGCACTTGAAAAAAGTTTCAACCGTGGTTTCACCACCTACTTCACCGCCGGGGCTCAGCCCGAAAGCAAAATTGCCTCATTTGACTCTCCCAAGTGGACCGGCGAGCCGATAGCCAAGGTGACTCGAATCGGCAACGGGTGGATAGACATTGACACCGACCGACCCGTGGCTAACGGAGACGGACTCGGCTACTTTGACAAAGAAGGCAGATTCTGCGGCTTCAGAGTCAACCGCGCGGAAGGCTCAAGAATTTTCCCTGCCAAGAACATTGAAGTGACCCGCGGCACACAGCTGTACAGAAACAATGACAAAATATGGGAAGACACCCTCGCAAGACCCACGGCAACCCGCACCATAGACATAGTCATGACACTGCGCGCAACACCCTCCTGCGTAACGCTTGACATAGAAGACTCCGACTCAAACACCCTGACCGTGGCTGAGCCTTGCGAACTTTCACCCGCAAAAGTGTCACAGACAGAAAAACGCCGCGAAATCCTCGCCCGCACAGGCGATACAATATACAAAGCCACTCATATCAGCGACCTTGCAGGCAACCTGTTTGTCCCCGCATCCACACTCACAAGGCTGCGCCGCGACGCGCTCACGGCACTCGACTCGCTCAGACGCACGCGCCACAAATACATCTACCGCAGCCCGATGAAGCCCGACATGTGCCAACTGCCCGGCAACAAGCATCTGACCTACGAGGAAAACATCGCCAACTCGCTCGCCCGCGAGGTGTACACAGCCGCCGGAGCCACTAAAATAGACCCCGCGCTCGAATGTCGCCGCTCACCGGTGGAGAACGGCACACGCGTCATGACCACCCGCTACTGCCTGCGCCGCGAGTGCGGCAGATGTCTCCGCACCCCGGAAGGCTCTAAATGGGTCGGTCCGCTTACTCTCAAATCAGGCAACTGCACTTTTAGCCTTGATTTCGACTGCAAAGAATGCAGGATGCACTTGAATTATTGCAAAAACCGCGAATAATCTTTACTTTTGCAAGTAGTTAACATAAAGCATACGCTTAAATCAACCGAATATGAAAAAAGATAGGATTCTCGTAACAGGAGGAACCGGCTATATCGGCTCTCACACAGTTGTCGAACTCCAGAACAGCGGCTACTCGGTCGTTATCATCGACAACCTCTCAAACTCAAACATCGAGGTGCTTGACGGCATCGAGAAAATCTCAGGCGTTCGCCCTGATTTCGTTCAGGCAGACTGCACCGACATCAACGCGCTCAAAAGCCTTTTCACAAAATACCCCGACATAAAAGGCATCATCAACTTTGCCGCAAGCAAAGCCGTGGGCGAATCTGTTGAAAAACCGATACTCTACTACCGCAACAACCTCGCCACTCTCCTCAACCTCCTTGACCTCATGGGGCCCAACGGAGTGAAAGGCATCGTATTCTCATCGTCATGCACCGTATACGGCGAACCCGATGTAAATCCCGTAACCGAACAGTCGCCAATCAAAAAAGCAACATCCCCCTACGGCAACACAAAACAGATTTCTGAAGAAATAATCACCGACGTAATTAACGCCGGAGCGCCTTTCAAGAGCGTTATCCTCAGATACTTCAACCCCGTGGGTGCGCATCCGAGCGCCGAAATCGGCGAACTGCCCAACGGAGTGCCGCAGAACCTCATTCCCTACATCACGCAGACAGCTATCGGCATCCGCAAGGAACTCAGCGTATTCGGCAACGACTACCCCACACCCGACGGCTCCTGCATACGCGACTTCATCAACGTCGTAGACCTCGCGAAAGCCCATGTGAAAGCCATGGACCGTATGCTTGAAAACCCCGATGCCGCTCCGATTGAAATCTACAACCTCGGCACCGGAAACGGCGTGAGCGTACTCGAACTTATCAACACCTTCGAAAGCGCCACAGGCGTAAAAGTACCCTACAAGATAGTGGGACGCAGACAGGGCGACATCGAAAAGGTCTGGGGCGACCCCTCTCTGGCAAACGAAGTGCTGGGCTGGAAAGCCGACACTCCCCTTGCCGACACTATGCGCTCCGCGTGGGCATGGCAGTGCAAGCTCCGCGAACGCGGCATAATGTAAACGGCTTGCAGCGCAATGAATGTTTTCAAAAAAATAATATCGCTCGTGGCGGCAGTGTGCATAGCATTGCCGCCATGCGCTTTTGCGCAGGACTCGGTCGCCACTCCGGAAGTGCCTGTGGTGTGCCTGCTCACTTGCGCGCCGGGGCAGCAGATTTATGAGCTTGAGGGACACTCCGCCCTGCGCATCAAATCCTCCACATCCGACATTGTGGTAAACTGGGGCTTGTTTGACTTCGAGGCGCCCAACTTTGTATACCGCTTCGTAAAAGGCGAATGCGACTACATGGCAGGAGCCGTGCCTACTGACATTTTCCTGCACCATTACGCCGCAAACGGACGCACCGTAACCGAGCAGACCCTCAACCTCACACCCTCCGAGACATTCAGGCTCACCAATGCCATACAGACCAACCTTCTGCCCGAAAACCGCACCTACCGCTACAACTATGTCAAAGACAACTGCGCCACAAGAATTCTTGACCTGCTTGAATCTTGCGCGGACGACTCCCTGACCCTGCAGCCGGTTCATGCGCCCATTGTCGGAGAAAACCCCACCTTCAGGTCGGTAATGCGCCACTACCACTCGTCGTACCCCTGGTACCAGTTTGGCATTGACCTCGCGCTCGGCAGCGGCATAGACTATCCCGTCACCACAGCAGAAACCGCATTCGCCCCCGTGCTGATGATGCCACTGCTTGAAAAAGCCTCAATCGGAAACCGTCCTCTGGTTTCCGGCACAAGAACACTGTCCGAAAGCCCGGATGCCACCCTTCCGCCCACTCCGTGGTACCTCACTCCGTGGGCGGTATTCTCCCTACTGTTTGTCGTAGCGGCATTCATTACATGGGTTGACCTTCTCCGCCGGAAAGTATCACGGTGGTTTGACACTGTGCTGTACTCGGCTTTCGGCATTGCGGGATGCATCATCGCGTTTCTCGTGTTCATATCATCCCATGAGGCTACAAGCCCCAACCTTTTGGTTTTGTGGCTCAACCCCCTGTGCCTTCTTGTACCCCTTTGCATCTGGGTTCGGAAAGGCAGACGCTTTCTCATATCATATCAAATTCTTAACTTTGCAGCGATTTGCCTGATGATTATTTTGCTGCCTGTAATGAACCAAACAGTCAATTTGGCAATTATACCCTTGGTGGCAACCGATATGATACGATTATTAAGCTACATCTATATCACCCGATGCGAAAGAAAAAGGAAAAATCTATATCGAATAAGATTTTCGGAATAATACTTGTGTCGCTGTTCTCCATGACGGCAGAGGCGCAGACTGCGCCGCAACGTCCGCGCATGGTGGTGGGCATTATGGTGGAAGGGCTGAACTCCGACTACCTCTCCCTGCTTGACAGCTACTTCGGGCAAGACGGATTCAAGCGGCTCATGCGCGAAGGCACCTGCATTGCAGATGTCGACTACGGCACCCTTCTCGACCCGGCTGCCGCCACCGCCATGATTTATACCGGCACCACCCCCTCGGTCAACGGCATCCCCGCATCCAGAATATACAACCCTGAGTCAAAAAGGGTTACACCCGCCCTGCTCGACCCCTCCAAAATAGGCAACTACACAGACGAGACATACTCGCCGGCACCGGTTCTGGTATCCACACTCGGCGACGAAGTGAGACTCGACGCTCTCGGCACAGGCTGGGTGTACAGCATAGCCCCTTCCGCCGACATGGCTATCATAATGGCGGGACATGCCGGAAACAGCGCATTCTGGATTGACGACAAAAACGAACGGTGGGCTACAACGACATACTACAAGGACGTACCCACACCTGTAAATACCCGCAACTACCGCTTTCCGCTCGCCTCTCGCCTTGACACAATGTCCTGGGAGCCTGCGCTGAAAGCCACCGTTTATCCGGATGTGCCCGACTACAAGGCGCAGTACCCCTACCGCCACACATTCTCGCGCAAGGATGTCGACCGCATAACCCGCTTCAAGGCATCTCCGAAAGCCAACGCCGAAGTCACCTCTCTGGCGTGCGACTACCTCAACTCCATGCAGTTCGGCGGCCGCGGACCCATCGACATGCTTAACATAGCGTACACCGTTGCCCCATACCCCTACTCTCACGACTCCGACAACAGGCTTGAGACACTCGACTCTTACATCAGGCTCGACAGGGAACTCGCCACACTCTTCGCCACACTGGACCGCAAGGCTGGCGCCGGCAACTCGCTTGTATTCCTTGTAGGACACCCCGCTCAGCCCACATCCAGGCGCGATGACGAAAAATGGGGAGTGCCTACCGGAGTATTCTCTCCCCGCAAAGCTATCTCCCTGCTCAACGCCTACCTTATGGCTCTGCACGGAAACGGCGAGTGGGTAAGCGGATACTACAACCGAAACTTCTACCTCAACCAGCGCACAATAAAGGACGCTCACATAGATATGTCAGAACTGCGCAGCGAAGCCGCAGAATTTCTCGAACGCATGAGCGGTGTGAGCCAGGTATTTACCATTGACGACATAATCGCCTCACGCGCGGGCGACAACGCCGCCGCGATGAAACGCAACACCTCTGTAAAGCACTCCGGCGACCTTATCGTAAACATAACCCCTGGATGGGAAATCGTCGACGATTTCAACCTTCCCGGAGTAAGTTCAAACTCTATAGTCCACCGCGACAACTTCGTTTCATCACCCGCATTTCTCATGGGGCCCGGGGTTCCTGCCGCCACTAAAATAACAGTGCCCGCAGACGCTCGCGCAATAGCCCCCACAGTAGCCCGGCTGCTGCGCATACGCTCGCCCAACGGAGCATCAGTTCCCGCGTTATCCCTTTAACGCCACGCAGTAAATACAGGAGAAAAAATAAATTTCAACCGGCTTACTGTAAGTTTATAAGGCTCCGACTGTCTTATATTTCAGCTATTTAAACTATCTTTGCATTTGATTTTTCAGCGTCCGCGTGACGCTGGATGCAGCCAAATTGTAAACAATTAAAATTCACCATATTACATGTCACTAAATTCATTCTTAAGCAAAATATTCGGCAACAAGTCCCAAAGAGACCTAAAGGAAATCCGACCTATTGTAAACGCTATAATAGCACTCGGGCCCGAAATGGAGCTACTGTCAAATGACGGACTCCGCGACAAAATCACATCCGTGCGCAACGACATCAAGGAGGCAATCAGCGCGGACGAATCAGCGATAAAAGACAAAAAAACCGAGATAGAGACTCTGCCGTTCGACCAGCGCCAGCCGTTGTGGGACGAGATTGACCGCCACGAGAAAAACATAATCGACACTCTCGAAAACAAACTCAACGAACATCTGCCGGTAGTATTCGCCGCACTGCGCGAAACCGCCGCCCGTTTCTCAAAAAACGACACCATAGAAGTGACCGCGACCCAGATGGACCGCGACCTCGCAGCGCAGGGACGCGACTTTGTGTCTATCGAAGGCGACAAGGCTATCTACAAAAATCGCTGGATTGCCGGCGGCAATGAAATCAAATGGGACATGACCCACTATGAGGTACAGCTCATCGGCGGCGTGGTTCTGCATCAGGGCAAAATCGCCGAAATGGCTACCGGCGAGGGCAAAACCCTTGTGGCAACCCTGCCCGTGTTCCTGCGTTCGCTCTCCGGCAAGGGCGTTCATGTAGTGACCGTCAACGACTACCTCTCAAAGCGCGACAGCGAGTGGATGGGCCCGTTGTACATGTTCCACGGCTCTACAGTAGACTGTATCGACAAGCACCAGCCGAACACCTCCGCCCGCCGTGCCGCCTACAACTGCGACATAACATTCGGCACAAACAACGAATTTGGCTTCGACTACCTCCGCGACAACATGGCAATGTCGCCCGACGACATGGTGCAGCGCAAACACTACTACGCTATTGTCGACGAGGTTGACTCCGTGCTTATCGACGATGCCCGTACCCCCCTCATAATATCAGGTCCGGTGCCCAAAGGCGATGACCAGATGTTCAACGAATATCGCCCGAACGTGGAAAAAGTGGTGGCGGCGCAGCGCAAACTTGTCACACAACTGCTCAGCGACGCCAAGACAAAACTCGCGTCAGAGGACAAAGACGAGCGCAAGGAAGGAGCTTTGCTGCTGTTCCGCGCCTTCAAGGGTCTGCCTAAAAACGGTGCGCTTATAAAATTCCTGTCGCAGGAAGGCATAAAGAACATACTGCTCGAAACCGAGGCATACTACCTTCAGGACAACGCCCGCGAAATGCCCAAAGCCACAGAGCCGCTATATTTCGTGATAGACGAGAAAAACCGCAGCGTGGAGCTTACCGACAAGGGCATTGACCTTCTCACCGGCACCAGCAACGACCCCGAATTCTTTGTACTGCCCGACATTGCCGCACAGCTCTCCGAGGCAGAGACCATGGAGTCGGCAGAAGAGCGCCGTAGCAAAAAAGACGAGCTGATGCAGAACTACGCTATAAAGGCAGAGCGCGTACACACCGTAACCCAGCTGCTCAAGGCGTACACCCTCTTTGAAAAAGATGTCGAATATGTCATAGACGACAACAAAATCAAGATTGTCGACGAACAGACAGGACGTATCATGGAAGGCAGACGCTACTCCGACGGTCTGCACCAGGCTATAGAGGCGAAAGAGGGTGTCAAGGTAGAGGCAGCTACCCAGACATTCGCCACAATCACGCTTCAGAATTACTTCCGCATGTACCACAAGCTCGCAGGCATGACCGGTACCGCCGAAACCGAAGCAGGCGAGCTTTGGGACATCTACAAGCTCGATGTGGTGACCATCCCCACAAACCGTCCCATAGCGCGCATAGACATGGACGACCGTGTCTACAAAACCAAAAAAGAAAAATACGCCGCCGTCATCGACGAGATACAGCGCCTTGTCGGCGAAGGCCGTCCGGTGCTTGTCGGCACTACATCAGTTGAAATCTCCGAACTCCTGAGCCGTATGCTCACCATGCGGCGCATACCTCACAATGTGCTGAACGCCAAGCTGCACCAGAAAGAAGCCGACATTGTTGCCCAGGCAGGTAAGGCAGGCACTGTGACCATTGCCACAAACATGGCGGGGCGCGGTACCGACATCAAACTGCCTGAAGAAGTTAAAAACGCCGGAGGTCTTGCAATCATAGGCACTGAACGCCATGAAAGCCGCCGTGTGGACAGACAGCTGCGCGGACGTTCCGGACGTCAGGGCGACCCGGGTTCATCAGTGTTCTATGTGTCGTTCGAAGACCAGCTCATGCGCCTGTTCGCCACCGACAGGGTTATGAAAATGCTTGACAGACTCGGCTTCAAGGAAGGCGAGATGATTGAGAGCAGCATGGTGACACGCGCCATAGAAAACGCACAGAAACGGGTAGAGGAAAACAACTTCGGCATACGCAAACGTCTCCTTGAGTACGACGACGTTATGAACAAGCAGCGCACATACATCTACTCGCGCCGCCACCATGCCCTGCTCGGCGAAAGATTAGGCATTGACATTGCAAACATGTTCTACGATGTCATTGAAAACCTTGTAAACACCTACTCTGCCGCATCCGACTACCAGGACCTTTCACTCGAACTGTTCAGAATACTCACCATAGAAGCCCCGTTCTCGGAAGAGGAATTCCGCTCGATGAGCAAGGAAGATGCCATAGAAAGGATTCACACCGCCGCCATGGAGGCTTTCGACCGCAAGAGCGAGAAGATTGCCGAAGTTGCAATGCCTGTCATAAAGGACTGTGTTGAAAACCGTGGCATGAACTCCATGATAATAGTGCCCATGACCGAAGGCAAACGCATCTTCAACCTGCCGGTAGACATCATGGCTGCCTACAACACCGAAGGCAAAGCTATTGTCAAGGAATGGCACAAGGCTATAATGCTCGTTACCATTGATGAACTGTGGAAAGAGCATCTGCGCGAGCTTGACCAGCTCAGACAGAGCGTGCAGAATGTAAGCTACGAGCAGAAAGACCCCCTCGTGATATACAAGGTAGAGTCGTTCCATCTTTTCGAACAGATGCTGAACAACCTGAACGTCAAAGTCATTTCAGCTCTGATGCGAGGCTCCATATTCGTGCAGCAGCGCCCTGCATCCAATCCGGAAGCCGCGCAGGAAGCGCAGCCTGAAGTAAAACGTCCCATGCCCAGACAGGCGGCTCCTGCCTACCGCGAAAGCCGAGAGTCATTGCCCGGAGCTGAAAACCGCGCTGCGGCATCGGCACAGCAGGACGAAAAACAGCGCCCCATGCCGGTTCAGGCAGGACCGCGTATAGGTCGCAACGACCCGTGCCCCTGCGGAAGCGGCAAAAAATACAAAAACTGCCACGGTCGCGGTCTGTAATGATAATCACTTTTGCTATTCATCATATTAACAAATGATTCATGGATATAAAGAAGTCTAAAATTATGTGGGTCGCCCTCGCGCTGGTTATCCTTCTTGTGGCAGCGCTCGCGGTGAGCCTGTTTCAGGTAACCTCGCTGAAAATGAAGGTAGACTCGACAATAGCTGAGAACGAGCAGCTGCAACTCACCAACGACCAGCTGCAGCTTGCCAATGAATACGAGGCGATAAACTCGCAGTTCGCACGATACGAGGACCAGGCTATGCAGATGGGTGGCGACACTATTCTTGCAAAATACAACGCTGCAAAAACCAAAATCGAGCAGCTGCTTGAAGAGCTTAATTCCGAGAAAAAGAAGAGCCAGAAGCGTATTTCACAGCTCCAGAACGAAATATCCACCTTGCGCGGTCTTCTGCGCCATTATGTGGCACAGGTTGACTCTCTCGGCAGAGAGAACGCGGGTCTGAGAGCTGAAAACGAAGAAATCAGAAACCAGAACCAGCAGCTCAACTCACGGGTGCGCGAGGTTTCCAAAGCCAATGAGGACCTGAGCGAGCGCATGACTCTCGCCGAAAAGCTCAATGTCACCGGGCTCAGCATCACCCCGCTGAAAAAGAATGGCAAAAAGGAAAAGAATGTCACCAAAGCCCACCAGCTGATGGTAACTTTCACCATTCCCCAGAACAACTCCACACCGGTAGGAAACAAAACCATCTATCTGCGCATAACCAGCCCTGAAGGCTCGCTGCTCGGCAACGCCGGCACCTTCTCGTTCGAAGGCTCCTCGATACCCTGCACCGCCAAGAAAACCATTGAGTACTCAGGCGAAGAGATTCCCGGTGTAACAATATACTGGGATGTCAACACCGCGCTCACTCCCGGCGACTATACCGTTGAACTGTTTGCCGACAACTATCGGCTGACATCGCGCCACTTCACCCTCAAGAAGTAAGAATGACAGATATTTTCAGCGAAATATACAACTCGATAAACGCAGTGGAGGTTACAACAGCCTCCACTGTGTTTAAATTATGCCTGAGCATGTTGCTCGGGTGCTGTGTCGGCGTGGAACGCAAACGCAAGGGACAGATTGCCGGAATACGCACATTCGCCCTCATATCCATGGGAGCTACTCTTGCCATGATACTGTCAATCTATGTGCCGCAGGAGTATCTCGGGCTTAAAAACGGCGACCCCGGACGCATAGCCGCGCAGGTTATAACCGGCATCGGTTTCCTCGGCGCCGGAGCCATTATACAGATGAAAGGCTCGGTTCGCGGTCTCACAACTGCGGCAAGCATCTGGATGGTGGCTACTATCGGCATGTCGGTTGGAGTGGGCATGTACATTGTGTCGGTTGCGGCAACCGCACTCATACTTGTGGTGCTGCTGTTTATCGAGGCAATAGAACGCCGGGTGCATGTAGGCTGGGAAACACGCATCATACGGATTCGTGTACACGGCATTGTGGAGGATATCGACTCTTACCGCAGCACGCTGTCGGCATATCACATATCGCTGACAAACGTTTATGCGGAATACGACTACGAAGCAGGCATAACACGCCTTAACCTTGTGGTGCTGGTGAAAAGCACAACAGAATACATATCGCTTTTTGCCGCTTTACGCAACATCAACGACACTCAGGGCATTTCGCTCGCCAATCAGGTCAGCATATGATTCTTGCCGCAGTAGAAACCGCAGGCGCCGCTCTGCCGGTAGAGGGGCTGATAAAAGACCTCGCCTTCATTCTCATTCTGGCAGCCGCCACTACCGTACTGTTCAAATGGATGAAGCAGCCGGTGGTGCTCGGCTACATAGTGGCTGGATTTCTCGCGAGCCCGAATTTCACATACCTGCCGTCGGTCACCACCCAAGAAAACATCGAATTCTGGGCACAGCTGGGCATTGTGGTGCTACTGTTCTCGCTCGGGCTTGAATTCAGTTTCAAAAAGCTGGTAAATGCCGGAGGCTCGGCGGTTGTCACCGCACTTATAATCGTGAGCGGAATGATGTGTGCCGGCTTTCTTATAGGGCATCTGCTCGGTTTTTCCAATATCAACAGCCTGTTTTTAGGAGGCATGTTGTCAATGTCTTCCACAACTATTATAATAAAGGCGTTCACCGACCTTGGCATACAGCACAAGAAGTTTGCGGGGCTTGTGTTCGCGGTACTGATTGTGGAGGATTTGTTTGCGGTGCTCATGATGGTCATTCTGTCGTCCATAGCCATAAACGACAGTGTTGCCGGCGGAGAGATGCTGTACAGTGTCACCAAGCTCGCCTTTTTTCTTGTGATGTGGTTTGCCGTCGGGGTGTTTGTACTGCCGAGTGTTCTCAATGCCACACGCCGGTTTCTCAATTCAGAGACTCTGCTCATCATAGGCATGGGGCTTTGCCTGGGTATGGCGGTGTTTTCTGTTTACTGCGGCTTTTCACTGGCATTGGGCGCATTCGTGATGGGTTCGATACTTGCCGGCACCAGCTTTGCCGAACGGATTGAGAAGGTGGTCACACCGGTCAAGGATTTGTTTGGCTCGGTGTTTTTCATTTCGGTAGGAATGATGGTGAACCCGGGTGTCATATCCCACTACTGGGTACCGATACTCATATTGTCGGGGGTAGTGATATTCGGCATGATTCTGTTCGGCACTTCGGGGATGCTTGTGACCGGACAGACCCTTAAGGTGGCAATAGAGGCGGGATTCTCACTCACGCAGATAGGCGAATTCGCATTCATCATAGCCACGCTCGGCATGAGTCTGGGTGTTCTTGACCAGACAATATACCCTATTGTGGTGGCTGTGTCTGTACTCACCACCTTTACAACTCCGTATTTCATCAGGATGGCAGACCCGGTGTACTCAGTGATAGAGCGGATATTGCCGGGCAGGCTGCATTTTCTTATTGACCGTTACAGCGACCGCGCGTCATCGGAAAGCGAAACAGGGCTGCTATGGAAAACGGTGCTGCACCGCTATATATGGCGAATGATGCTGTATGTAGTGATTCTTGTCACAATCTGCCTTGTGTCAACCAACTGGCTTCTGCCATGGCTCAAGGGGTTCAGCAGCGGCTGGGGGCGTTTCATATGCGCGGTAGCGACACTCACAGTAATGGGACCGTTTCTGCTGGCTCTGTCGATGCCTGCGTCTAAAAAAACGGAACGGCAGAGACTTATTGCCGCAAACGCCCGCTTTGATGTGCCTCTCGTAGTCATGACTTTGTTCAGGATGTTCATAGCCTTGATTTTTGTCATTTATATTCTTGCGAGGATTTACTCGGCGTGGGTTGGGTGTGTGTTCGGATTCGTGGTGTTCGCTGTGCTGATATTCGGATTCTCGAAACAGCTGAAAAGAAGGATGCGCCGCATCGAGACCCGCTTCATGGAGAATCTCAACGAAAGAGAGCTGCGCAGAAGCGGCAAAAACAACAATATTGTGAGCAATCTGCACCTCGCCTACATGACTGTAGGGTACGCGTGCCCGTTTGTAGGCGAACGCCTACAGGACAGCGGGCTGCGCAACAGGCTTGGCGTGAGCATCGCCACTATACAGCGCGGGGCAACTGTTATTGCCGCGCCGGCGGGTGATACCCGCATTTTCCCGGGGGATGTATTAGGCGTGATAGGCACAGACGAGCAGATTCAGGAGACACTGGGCGTTGTGGAACGCGAAAACGAGACTTCAGGGGAACAGGTGTCCGGAGACTTCAAACTCACCACAGTGCAGCTTTCAGAATCATCGCCGCTGATAGGCAAGAGTGTTGCGCAGAGCCGGCTCGCATCGGAGTACTCGACTCTGCTTGTGAGTGTGGGCAGAGGCGAAGAGTTTATTACGCCGTCGCCGGATACGGTTTTCGCTGCTCACGATATTCTGTGGGTTGTAGCCAACCCGAAGACTCTCGCCGCTCTCCGGTAATCCCAGTATTCGCACACCCCGACAGGGGTGACGAGATAACACTCCTTGTCGACATTGGCAGCCAGGTCTATTACCGGCACTCCGGGAGCGCCATCACGAGTGCCGGAGCAGGAGGAGAGAAGGAGAGAAGGAGAACGGTTGCAAAAAGGGCGATAGACTGTTTCATCCGGTTACATCTTCTGAATGTCCTTGCCGATATTAGTCAACTGGCTCGCCGGAATATTACCGGAAAAGACGATGAATTTACCTTTGTCGGATGCAGTACTTGTAAAAAGAACTATCTTCTTATATATTTTTTCGGTGCTGTTGCTATTAATCTTCACTTGCGACAGCTCGCCGTAAACGTATGTGCTTTCCTTATCATTAGTGAGTGTAATAAGGCTTTCGGCATTCTTGTTGTACCAGAAATAGCCTTCGATTATCTTGCGGGCATTATCGACCGCGTCATTGCTGCGTAGGGTAAAAATATCTATGGACTCAAGCCCTTTCACCGTATCCAGATACGGCACCTTTTCACGGACTTCTGACGACACCATGCCGAGCATAGTTTTGGTAACCTTGACCTCGGAAACATTCTTTTCTTTGCCAAGTTGTCTCAAAAGAGACAAGAAGTAGCTATTCTGTGCATAATTGTCATCGGCATTGGCGGTGTATGCGCCGCAGGTTATTATCGCCATTATCAGCGTTACGAGTATCTTTTTCATTTCAATGCTGTATTAAGTGATTTATCAAGTTCTTCAAATTGCGCCGCAACTTCTCCTGCCTGACGGCCAGCCTCGTTGATTTTATCGAAGAGAAGCGCAATCGACGCCTCCCCTTCGAGGAGAGCTGCGGCAGCTTCGGCTTGCTGCGAGGAGCTCACCCTCTTCGGGGCTTTGGCCTTGACCGGCTGCGGAGGCTGCACCTGCTGCACGGGGCACGGCAACGAGACTGATGATGGAGTAAAGGTGTCACCTGTCTCGACAACCTGCGCCAGGAGAAGCGGGGCGTCATCGGCAGCGGGCGCCATAAATCTTACCGCCAGAACGGCAATCAACACAAACGCAGCGGCTATGCCTACAACAGCCCTCCAGGCAGTGACTCCCGGACGCTTTCTGCCGCTCTGCGCGGCGATAGCCGCACGGATATCGCTCTCAAGATGCTCCGGCACTTCAACATCATCAATGCCTGATAGAGCGGAGAATATCCGTCGGTCCGCCTCAAGTTCGGCGGGAGTATCGGCGGCGGAAGCGAAATAGCTCTTTATCTGCCTGATTTCTTCCGGGGAAGCGTTGCCACAGTAATAGCGGTCCAGCAAATGTCGGATGTTTTCAGTCATGCTCATATTATATCGCTTTTTGATAAGAGTTGTTTTAGTTTTTTGCGTCCACGGCTCAATATCGCTCTCACGTTGACTTCGGTCAGCCCAGTTGCCTCGGCTATCTCCGAATTTGACAACGCTCCGAAAGCGCTCAACTCCATGACCCGGCGCTGGGTGTCCGGCATGGCTTCTATTGCTCCGGTGACAATACGGAGGGACTCTCTTCGCTCCATAGCCGAGTGCTGGTCATCATCGGCGCGCTGCCCAAACAGAGAGTCTATACCGGCGCATTGCTGCGTGCGGTTCATGCGTGTGACGCATTCGTTGCGCACCGCGTTGATTGCATAGCCGCTGAGAGAAGAAACGGAGTCAAGAGCGTGGCGGTTGTTCCACAGCCTGACCATAATATCCTGCACAACATCGGCGGCATCGTCGGCAGAGCCGAGGATAGCGACCGCCTCGCGGTACATCGCTGCGTGCATCGGTATTATCTCGTTGTTGAATCTTCTCTCAGTCATCTGCTGTTTTTCCTATGCTCTCACTACTATGACTCAGTTTGGCGCCGACTGTGACAAAAGCTGCGCTTTTTTATTGACAATAACATTGTAGCTTAAATAATATATGCCACAAAAATAGTTTTATCTTTTTGAATTACACAATTTTAAAAGAAAAAAGGGCAGAGATGCAAAATGCAACTCTGCCCTTTTGACTTAGATGTATTAGGCTAACAAGCAGGTTATTCGCCCGCGCGCCTGTCGTTTCTTTCTATAGCTTCTGCTTCTTCGTATATTCTTGCCATGTCATCTTTGCCGCCAACTACAAGTCTGTCGTATTCGCGCAGACCGGTACCAGCCGGGATGAGGTGACCGCATATAACATTTTCTTTCATGCCTTCGAGGGTGTCGGTCTTGCCGTTTATTGCGGCTTCGTTAAGAACCTTTGTTGTTTCCTGGAAGGATGCTGCCGACATGAAGCTTGTTGTCTGCAGAGCGGCGCGGGTTATACCCTGAAGTATCTGCTCGGATGTAGCGGGAACGGCTTCGCGCACCTGAATGAGCTTGAGGTCGCGGCGCTTGAGCGCTGAATTCTCGTCACGCAGTCTGCGCGCGGTAATAATCATACCGGGTTTGACTGTTTCCGAGTCGCCGGCATCGGTGACAACTTTTTTGCCCCAGATGCGGTCGTTTTCATCCATAAACGCGCGTTTGTCGACAATCTGCTGTTCGAGGAAGCATGTGTCACCGGGGTCAAGGATGTTGACCTTGCGCATCATCTGGCGCACGATAACCTCAAAGTGCTTGTCATTGATTTTCACACCCTGCATACGGTACACGTCCTGAACTTCATTGACGATGTACTCCTGCACGGCTGTGGGTCCCATGATGTTGAGGATGTCGGCGGGTGTCACGGCTCCGTCAGAGAGCGGTGTGCCGGCACGAACATAGTCGTTTTCCTGAACAAGTATCTGTTTTGACAGGGGCACGAGATATTTCTTGACTTCGCCGAGACGTGAGGTAACGGTGATTTCGCGATTGCCGCGTTTAACCTTGCCGAAGTTCACCTCGCCGTCTATTTCCGCCACAATAGCGGGGTTAGAGGGGTTGCGCGCCTCGAAGAGTTCGGTAACACGGGGCAGACCACCGGTGATGTCACCTGCGCTACCGGTAGCGCGGGGTATCTTCACGAATATTTCACCGGGCTTGAGAACGGCGCCTTCGTCCACCATAAGGTGTGCGCCCACAGGCAGAGCATAGGTCTTGACAACCTGTCCGTTCTTGTCAAGGATATTGGCTTCGGGGACTTTGCCACGGTCCTTAGACTCGATTATGACTTTTTCGCGGAGACCGGTCTGCTCGTCAGAGTCGACGCGGTAGGTGATGTTTTCAGTAAGGTTGACGTACTCGACCTTACCGCCGGCTTCGCTGACGATTACGGCATTGAAGGGGTCCCATTCGCAGATTACATCGCCTTTCTTGATTGTGGCTCCGTTGTCGAAGTAGAGTTTCGAACCGTAGGGGATGTTTGCGTTTGTGAGCATCATCTTTGTATTGGGGTCGACAATGCGCATTTCGGCAAGACGTCCGATAACAACGTCTACCTGGCGTCCGGTTGCGTCTTTTTCATCGGTTTTTACCGTGCGGAGCTCGTCGATTTCGAGAACACCGTCGTAACGCGATGTCACTGAAGATACGGCTGCGATGTTGCTTGCCACACCACCGACGTGGAATGTACGGAGGGTGAGCTGGGTACCGGGTTCACCGATAGACTGCGCGGCGATGACTCCGACAGCCTCGCCTTTCTGAACGAGACGGTTGTTTGCAAGATTTCTGCCGTAGCACTTGGCGCAAACGCCTTTCTTGGACTCACAGGTGAGTACTGAACGGATTTCAACCGATTCAATAGGAGAAGCGTTGATGCGGTCGGCTGCCACGTCGTTGATTTCTTCGCCTGCGGCTACGATGATTTCGCCGGTTATGGGGTCAATCACATCGTGTACGCTGACACGACCGAGGATTCTCTCGCCGAGCGAAGCTACAACCTCGTCGTTGTTCTTAATCTCGGTGCATACGAGTCCGCGGAGGGTGCCGCAGTCTTCTTCGTGTATAATCACGTCGTGGGCAACGTCAACAAGACGACGGGTGAGGTATCCTGCGTCGGCGGTCTTAAGCGCGGTGTCGGCAAGACCCTTACGGGCACCGTGGGTAGAAATGAAGTACTCGAGCACCGACAGACCTTCCTTAAAGTTTGCAAGAATCGGGTTTTCGATAATCTGACCACCTTCGGCACCGCTCTTCTGGGGTTTCGCCATAAGACCACGCATGCCGGAGAGCTGACGAATCTGGTCCTTAGAACCACGGGCACCGGAATCAAGCATCATGTACACGGGGTTGAAGCCCTGCTGGTCAGCAGAAATCTGCTTCATGAGGGTGTCGGCGAGACGAGCGTTGACATGTGTCCAGATGTCGATAATCTGGTTGTAGCGTTCGTTGTTGGTGATGAAGCCCATTGAGTAGTTGTTCATCACTTCCTGAACCTGTTCGTAGCCTTCGCGCACATATTCTTCTTTTTCAGCAGGAATAAGCACGTCGCCAAGGTTGAACGACAGACCTCCCTTGAACGCCATTTTGTAACCGAGGTTCTTGATGTCGTCAAGGAACTGCGCCGAGCGGGGGATACCGCATTTTTTGATTACCTTGCTGATGATGGTACGCAGAGATTTCTTGGAAAGGATTTCGTTGACGTAACCGATTTCGCGGGGAACGAACTGGTTGACGAGCACACGACCTACAGAGGTGTTTTCTATGAGCCGTTTCACGGGGTTGCCGTCTTCGTCAATGTCGTCGACAACAACTGAAACGGGAGCATGGAGGGTCACTTTGCCTTCGTTGTACGCAATCTCGGCTTCTTCAGGTCCATAGAACTTAAGACCTTCGCCTTTGTCGCCTTTACGGAGCTTGGTGATGTAGTACAGACCAAGTACCATGTCCTGGGAGGGGACAGTGATAGGCGCACCGTTTGCGGGGTTGAGGATGTTGTGAGCTCCGAGCATGAGCATCTGAGCCTCGAGTACGGCTTCGTTGCCGAGAGGGAGGTGAACAGCCATCTGGTCACCATCGAAGTCGGCGTTGAACGCGGTACATGCAAGGGGGTGAAGCTGAATGGCCTTTCCTTCAATCATCTTGGGCTGGAAAGCCTGTATGCCGAGACGGTGAAGTGTCGGGGCACGGTTCAGGAGTACGGGGTGACCTTTCATTACGTATTCGAGGATGTCCCATACCACCGGTTCCTTGCGGTCCACAATCTTTTTGGCGCTCTTGACGGTCTTTACAATGCCGCGTTCGATGAGTTTGCGAATTACGAACGGTTTGTAAAGCTCAGCCGCCATATTTTTGGGGAGACCGCATTCGTGCATCTTGAGTTCGGGACCTACGACGATAACCGAACGCGCGGAGTAGTCGACACGCTTACCGAGAAGGTTCTGACGGAAACGACCCTGCTTGCCTTTGAGGCTGTCGGAAAGCGACTTGAGAGGACGGTTTGCCTCGGTTTTCACCGCAGAGGATTTGCGGGAGTTGTCGAGGAGCGAGTCTACCGCTTCCTGAAGCATACGCTTTTCGTTGCGCAAAATAACTTCGGGCGCTTTGATTTCGATAAGTCGTTTCAGGCGGTTGTTGCGAATGATTACACGTCTGTAAAGGTCGTTAAGGTCGGATGTGGCGAAACGGCCGCCGTCCAGGGGTACGAGGGGACGGAGTTCAGGCGGAATAACGGGAACTGCCTGAAGTACCATCCATTCGGGTTTGTTGCGACCGCGTGAAGCGCGGAAGCTTTCAACAACCTGAAGGCGCTTGAGCGCTTCGGTTTTGCGCTGCTGCGAGCCGTCGGTGTCTGCCTGATGACGAAGTTTGTAAGAGAGGTCGTCAAGGTCAATGCGCTGGAGGAGGTCATAAACAGCCTCCGCACCCATCTTTGCAATGAACTTGTTGGGGTCTGTGTCATCGAGCATCTGGTTTTCGCGCGGCAGACGGTCGAGCATGTCAAAGTATTCCTCCTCTGTGAGCAGTTCAAGCTCCTTGAGCCCTTCCGAGCGCCCCTGAAGAACGATGTCGGCGGCAGCGCCGGGCTGAATCACGACATATTTCTCGTAGTATATAACTGCGTCGAGTTTTTTTGAAGGGAGTCCGAGAAGGTAACCGATTTTATTGGGGAGTGAGCGGAAGTACCAGATGTGGGCAACGGGGACAACCAGTTTGATGTGTCCCATGCGCTCACGGCGTACTTTTTTCTCGGTCACTTCGACACCGCAACGGTCGCACACAATGCCTTTGTAGCGTATGCGCTTGTACTTTCCGCAATGGCATTCGTAGTCCTTGACAGGACCGAAAATGCGCTCGCAGAAGAGGCCGTCGCGCTCAGGCTTGTAGGTGCGGTAGTTAATGGTTTCGGGTTTGAGAACCTCACCGCTGGATTTCTCAAGAATCTCTTCGGGCGAAGCGAGCCCGATGGTGATTTTCGAGAATCCGGTTTTTATTTTGTTGTCTTTTCTAAAAGCCATATTGATATTGGATGAGAGTCTTAATAAAATTGGTTACTGCTCAAGGTTGATGCTTAGACCGAGACCGCGCAGCTCGTGCAGGAGCACGTTGAGCGATTCGGGGATGCCAGCCTGGGGCATGGGGTCGCCCTTGACAATAGCTTCGTAAGCCTTGCTGCGTCCGGTAACGTCGTCACTCTTGATTGTGAGGATTTCCTGAAGGATGTGGGCTGCGCCGAATGCTTCGAGCGCCCACACTTCCATCTCACCGAAACGCTGTCCACCGAACTGCGCCTTACCACCGAGCGGCTGCTGGGTAATGAGTGAGTACGGACCGATGCTTCTGGCGTGCATCTTGTCTTCAACCATGTGGCCGAGCTTGAGCATGTATATGACACCTACAGTAGCGGGCTGGTCAAAGCGTTCGCCTGTACCGCCGTCGTAGAGGTATGTCTTGCCGTAGCGGGGCACACCAGCCTTGTCGGTCCAAGAGTTCAGGTCGTCAAGAGTAGCTCCGTCGAAGATGGGGGTTGCGAATTTTTCGCCGAGTTCTCTACCCGCCCATCCGAGTACGGTTTCGAAAATCTGACCGAGGTTCATACGCGAGGGCACACCGAGGGGGTTCAGAACGATGTCCACGGGAGTACCGTCTGCAAGGAACGGCATGTCTTCCTGGCGCACGATGCGGGAAACGATACCTTTGTTACCGTGACGACCCGCCATTTTGTCGCCTACGCTGATTTTACGTTTTTTAGCGACATATACCTTAGCCATCTGCATGATGCCTGAGGGGAGCTCGTCGCCTATGGATATGTCGAACTTCTTACGGCGCAGCTCGGCGTCAATCTCTTTTGATTTGCGGAGATAGTTGACGATAGTTGCACGAATAAGGTCGTTTTTGTGAGAATCGGCAGTCCATTTGCTCAGGTTGATAGTGTCGAAGTCTATCTCGCGGAGTTTTGCGGCAGAGAATGAGTCGCCTTTTGGAATGACGTCTGAACCGAGGAAGTCTTTGACACCCTGGGATGTCTTGCCTTCGGTAAGGGTCATGAGTTTGCTTACAAGCAGATCCTTGAGGTCGCTGAGCTTCTCTTCGTACTCTTCGTCGAGTTTGGGAAGCACGGCGTTAGCGCTCTTGGAGCGTTTTTTCTTGGCAGCCTTGCTGAAGAGGTTTGTGCCGATGATAACGCCCTTGAGGGAGGGAGTGGCTTTAAGAGAGGCGTCTTTCACATCGCCTGCCTTGTCGCCGAATATGGCACGGAGGAGTTTTTCTTCAGGGGTGGGGTCGCTTTCGCCCTTGGGGGTGATTTTACCAATAAGGATGTCACCGGGAACAACATGCGCACCCACACGGATTATGCCGCGCTCGTCAAGGTCCTTTGTAGCGTCTTCGCTGACATTGGGTATGTCGGAAGTGAGTTCCTCAAGACCGCGTTTTGTCTCGCGGACTTCAAGGGAGTATTCGTCGACATGCACGGATGTAAGGATGTCTTCACGCACAACGCGTTCGTTGAGCACAATAGCATCCTCGTAGTTGTAACCTTTCCAGGGCATGAAGGCAACTTTCAGGTTTCTGCCGAGCGCGAGCTCGCCGTTTTCTGTTGAATATCCTTCAGTAAGAATCATGCCTTTGTGCACGCGCTGACCTTTTGTGCAGATAGGACGGAGGTCGATAGTAGTGCTCTGGTTTGTTTTGCGGAATTTGGGGATGCGGTACTCTTTCACAGCGTCCTCGAATGCCACAAATTCTTCGTCTTCGGTGCGGTCGTAGCGGATGCGTATCACTTTCGCGTCGACAAATTCGATAGTACCGTCGCCTTCGGCAGTAATCTGTGTGCGGGAGTCGCGGATGAGCTGTCCTTCAAGTCCGGTTCCCACAATCGGGCTTTCGCTGCGCAGCAGAGGCACAGCCTGGCGCATCATGTTCGAGCCCATGAGCGCGCGGTTGGCGTCGTCATGTTCAAGGAACGGGATGAGTGATGCGGCTATAGAAGCAATCTGCGTGGGCGACACGTCCATAAGCTCTACCTCGGCAGGCGGCACAATCGGGAAATCGGCGTCGAGACGTGCTTTAACTCTGTCGCGGACGAATGAGCCGTCATTGTTTACAGGAGCATTGCCCTGCGCGATAACCTTGCCTTCTTCGATTTCGGCAGTGAGATATACTACTTCGTCGTTGTTGAGGTTTACTTTGGAGTTTTCTACTTTGCGGTAGGGAGTTTCAATGAATCCGAGGTCATTGATTTTCGCATATACGCAAAGCGATGAGATAAGACCGATGTTGGGGCCTTCAGGGGTTTCGATAGGACACAGACGGCCGTAGTGGGTGTAGTGAACGTCTCGCACCTCGAAGCCTGCGCGCTCGCGGGACAGACCGCCGGGACCGAGAGCCGACATACGGCGTTTGTGGGTCATCTCGGCAAGGGGGTTTGTCTGGTCCATGAACTGGGACAGAGCGTTTGTGCCGAAGAATGTGTTGATGACCGAAGATATTGTCTTTGCGTTTATGAGGTCAATGGGGGTGAACACCTCGTTGTCGCGCACATTCATGCGCTCGCGGATAGTGCGGCTCATGCGCGCGAGACCTACTCCGAACTGGTTGTAGAGCTGCTCGCCCACTGTGCGCACACGGCGGTTGCTGAGGTGGTCGATATCGTCAACATCGGTTTTCGAGTTTATAAGTTCGATGAGGTACTTGATGATGGCGATTATGTCTTCTTTGGTCAGGACTTTGACATCCATGGAGGTGCCAAGGTCGAGCTTTTTGTTTATGCGGTAGCGACCAACCTCGCCGAGGTCATATCTCTTTTCAGAGAAGAAAAGGTTTGTAATGACTTCGCGCGCGCTCGCATCATCCGGCGGCTCGGCGTTGCGGAGCTGTCGGTAGATGTATTGAATGGCCTCTTTTTCGGTGTTGGTGGGGTCTTTCTGAAGAGTGTTGAAGATAATCGAATAGTCGCTTGTGTTGACATCCTCCTTGTGGAGCAGGATTGTCTGCGCGCCGGAGTCGAGAATCTCCTGAATGTGGCTTTCCTCAAGCACAGTCTCACGGTCTATGATGACATCGTTGCGCTCGATTGACACAACCTCGCCGGTATCTTCGTCGACAAAGTCTTCGACCCATGTTTTGAGAAGACGAGCGGCGAGTTTTCTGCCAACAGCCTTTTTGAGGTTTGTCTTGTTTACTTTGAGTTCCTCGGCGAGTCCGAAAATTTCAATGATGTCTTTGTCGCTTTCGAGACCGATAGCCCTGAGCAGGGTTGTCACGGGCAATTTCTTTTTACGGTCGATGTAGGCGTACATGACATTGTTGATGTCTGTGGCAAATTCAATCCATGAACCACGGAAAGGAATTATACGCGCCGAATAGAGCTTGGTGCCGTTGGCATGAGTGCTCTGCCCGAAGAATACGCCGGGGGAACGGTGGAGCTGTGACACAACCACACGTTCTGCACCGTTTATGACGAATGTTCCTTTCTCAGTCATGTAAGGAATCTGACCGAGATACACATCCTGTATCACGGTAGCGAAATCCTCATGATCGGGGTCGGTGCAGTAAAGCTTGAGTTTCGCCTTGAGGGGCACGCTGTAAGTTAGTCCGCGCTCGAGACACTCGTCGATAGTGTAGCGCGGGGGGTCTATATAGTAGTCGAGAAATTCAAGCACGAAGTTATTGCGGGTATCTGCAATAGGGAAGTTCTCGGCGAAAACTTTATACAGCCCTTCGTTATTTCTTTTTTCGGGAGGGGTGTCAAGCTGCAGGAAGTCCTGGAAAGATTTCAGCTGAACCTCGAGAAAGTCGGGATAAGGAAGCGGGTTCTTGACCGACGCGAAATTTACACGGGGTTTATCTATTGAAACTGACATCTAAAAAACGTTAAAGGAACTCAAATTAAATATTAACACAAAAAGGTTAAGTATCCGCCCTGCGGGCGATACTTAACCTATATACCTGAAAATCAGGCGTTATTATTTAAGTTCAACTTGAGCGCCAGCTTCTTCGAGTTCTTTCTTAAGACCTTCGGCGTCAGCTTTGGGGAGACCTTCCTTAACTACGCTGGGAGCGCCGTCAACGAGTTCCTTAGCTTCCTTAAGTCCGAGACCTGTCTGAGCTTTAACAACTTTAACAACGTTAAGTTTGTTGGCACCTGCGTCTTTGAGGACAACGTCAAAAGAGGTTTTCTCTTCAGCGGCGGGAGCACCGGCAGCGGGACCTGCAGCAACTGCTACAGCGGCAGCAGCGGGTTCGATACCATATTCCTCTTTAAGGATCTGAGCAAGTTCGTTTACTTCTTTTACTGAGAGGTTAACAAGTTGTTCTGCAAAAGCTTTTAAATCTGCCATTTTTGTATGATTTTATTTGTTTATTTTTTACTGTTGGATTAATCTTGTTTGTTGGAGAGTGTTTCAAGGATGCCATGGAGCTTGGTGCCGCCTGAAGTAAGAGCGGAAACAACATTCTTGGCAGGAGACTGCAGGAGGGCGATAACATCAGCGATGAGTTCGTTCTTGCTCTTGATAGTTGCAAGGGTGTCGAGCTGGTCTGCACCGAAGTAAACGGTTTCCTCAACGTAAGCAGCCTTGAGGCGGGGAAGAACATCGTCTTTCTTGACAAAGTCCTTGAGGAGCTTTGCGGGTGCGTTTGCAACGGTGGTGCACATCAGCGATGTGGGACCGTGGAACGCATCGTAGAGCTCGCTGAAGTCGCCCTCCATGCTTTCGAGCGCCTTGTGAAGAAGTGTATTCTTCACAACGACGAGCTTGATGTCGTTCTTGAAGCATGCACGACGGAGTTCGCTTGTTTTTTCAGCGTTGAGTCCGGCGGTTTCTACAAGATAGAAGTTCGGATATTCCTTGAGAAGTTCGGCAATCTGGCCTATTATAGCGTTTTTATCTTCCTTTTTCATTTTCTTAGCTATTTTAAGAGGTTAGGCATCAACTGTCTTGGCATCTACCTGGATACCGGGACTCATGGTGCTTGAAAGATAAATGCTCTTGATATAGGTGCCTTTAGCAGCCGAAGGTTTGAGTTTTACAAGGGTGTTGATAAACTCACGCGCGTTGTCTTTCATCTGCTCGGGAGTGAAGCTCATCTTGCCGATAGAAGAGTGCACGATGCCGTTTTTGTCAACCTTGAAGTCAATCTTACCCTTTTTAACCTCTTCCACAGCCTTAGCAACATCGTTTGTCACAGTGCCGCTCTTGGGGTTGGGCATAAGTCCGCGGGGACCGAGCACTCTACCGAGGGCACCGATTTTACCCATGATTGCGGGCTGTGTGATGATAACGTCGATGTCGGTCCAGCCACCCTTGATTTTCTCAATGTATTCGTCAAGACCTACATAGTCGGCGCCAGCAGCCTTAGCGGCAGCTTCGGCGTCGGCGTTGC
This sequence comes from Muribaculaceae bacterium Isolate-104 (HZI), assembly GCA_003762715.1. GTDB lineage: Bacteria > Bacteroidota > Bacteroidia > Bacteroidales > Muribaculaceae > Paramuribaculum. The sequence goes on from RIBJ01000040.1 coordinate 59,078, forward strand.
AGAGCACGAGGACGCGCACCTGCTTGCCGGTTCCGTGGGGAAGTGTAACGACGCCACGCACCATCTGGTTTGCTTTACGGGGGTCAACGCCAAGACGCACATCGATGTCGAGTGAAGCGTCAAATTTGGCATAGTTGACTTCCTTAACCTTTTCGGTTGCTTCTGCGAGAGAATAGGCCTTCCCAGCTTCAATCTTCTCTAAGGCTAACTTTTGGTTTTTAGTCAGTTTACTCATTGTTCAATTGAAGTTTATCAGTTATTTTCAGGGAATGCGCCCTTTACGGTGATACCCATGCTTCTGGCCGTACCTGCAACCATGCGCATTGCCGATTCAACAGTGAAGCAGTTCAAATCGGGCATTTTGTCTTCTGCAATTGCTTTTACCTGCTCCCAGGTCACTTCGCCAACTTTGTTACGGTTGGGCTGAGCTGAACCGCTCTTGAGCTTTGTAGCTTCAAGGAGCTGGATAGCTACCGGAGGAGTCTTGACTACGAAGTCAAAGCTCTTGTCGGAGTAATATGTTATTACTACGGGAAGAACTTTTCCGGCTTTGTCCTGAGTGCGGGCATTGAATTGCTTGCAGAACTCCATGATGTTTATGCCCTTGGAGCCCAGAGCGGGACCTACAGGAGGTGAAGGATTTGCTGCTCCACCCTTAATCTGCAATTTGATCTGTCCAGCAATTTCTTTAGCCATTTTAATCTGAATTTTAGATATTGGTGTTTATTTGCTTGTCTTGTTCCTTAGCCCATACCGATTCGTAACCATCGCTGTGAGCCGGGGCGCTCAGACTCGCTCTACTTGTGAATTTTCCAGTTCAAGGGGTGTCTTTCTGCCAAAAATCTTGACCATAACTTTGAGCTTCTTTCTCTCGCGGTCCACATCTTCGATTTCGCCTGTGAATCCGCTGAAGGGTCCGAAATTCACTTTCACAGTTTCACCGACCATGTAGTCGTTGAGACCATCTTCAGACACTTCGGCGAGAGCGTCGGCAGTGCCAAGCATTCTCATTACCTCGCTCTGGCGAAGAGGTTCCGGCGCAACGCCTTTGCCTTTCGCACCAAGAAAGTCTATTACATTGGTGGTGTTTCTGAGTTCATGAATTACCTCACCCTGAAGATTGGCTTCGATAAACACATAGCCGGAATAAAGATTGCGTTCCTTGACAGTCTTTTTTCCGTTGCGCACCGTAAGCACTTTCTCGGTAGGGATCAAAACCTGAAAAACATTTTTGCCAAGGTCAGTGTTGCGGATAGCTGCATCCAGCACTTCTTTAACCTTGGCTTCTTTTCCTGATATGGCACGCAGTACGTACCACGCTCTTTTTCCTTCAGCCATTGACTCTTGCCGTTTAATGTGAAAGTGACTACTTATCTAAGACCGTAGATAAAGTGCATCAAGTTATCGACTACCTGATCCATGCAGTAAATTATCGCGGCGATAATAATGGAAGCAATCATCACGATAATCGCGCTTTTAATCAGTTGACCCTTGGTAGGCCAAGAGGTCTTGTACCGCAGTTCGGTATAAGACTCCTCGATATCCGTCAGTAGTTTCAGTTTTTTCATTATTCTATCTTTAGCACAGGACGAGAGGCTCGAACTCCCGACACCCGGTTTTGGAGACCGGTGCTCTACCAACTGAGCTAGTCCTGTAAGTAAAAAAGAGATGTCCGGATTGCCTTTGCCGGTTAAACCGGACATCTCTTATGTTTTCAGCTTGCCGTCAAGACGGCTGCTTTTTATTAGTCGAGGATTTCGGTGATCTGACCGGAACCTACTGTACGACCGCCTTCACGGATAGCGAAGCGAAGACCCTGGTCGCAAGCTACGGGGTTGATGAGCTCAACGTTGATTTCAACGTGGTCACCGGGCATTACCATTTCTACACCTTCGGGAAGAGTGATTTCACCGGTTACGTCAAGAGTACGGATGTAGAACTGGGGACGGTAGTGGTTGTGGAACGGAGTGTGACGACCGCCTTCTTCCTTCTTGAGGATATATACAGAAGCTTTGAACTTGCTGTGGGGTTTAACAACACCCGGATGGCAGATTACCATACCGCGTTTGATGTCTTTCTTGTCGATACCACGGAGAAGGAGACCTACGTTGTCACCAGCTTCACCCTGGTCAAGAAGCTTGCGGAACATCTCAACACCGGTTACAACTGACTTCATGTCTGCGCCGAGACCCATGATCTGCACTTCGTCGCCTACTTTCACGATACCTGTTTCAATACGACCGGTAGCAACGGTACCACGACCTGTGATTGAGAACACGTCCTCAACGGGCATAAGGAAGGGTTTGTCAACATCACGGGGAGGCAGGGGAATCCAGTTGTCAACTGCTTCCATGAGTTCCATAACCTTAGCTTCCCACTGGGGTTCGCCGTTAAGCGCACCAAGAGCAGAGCCACGGATAATGGGAGTGTTGTCGCCGTCATACTCATAAGAAGAGAGAAGGTCGCGCATTTCCATTTCAACGAGTTCGAACATCTCTTCGTCGTCTACCATATCGCACTTGTTAAGGAACACAACGATACGGGGAACGTTCACCTGACGAGCGAGAAGGATGTGCTCGCGAGTCTGGGGCATGGGACCGTCAGTTGCAGCTACTACGATGATAGCTCCGTCCATCTGAGCGGCACCGGTAACCATGTTCTTCACATAGTCGGCGTGTCCCGGGCAGTCAACGTGAGCATAGTGACGGTTTGCAGTCTCATACTCAACGTGAGATGTGTTGATGGTGATGCCACGCTCTTTTTCCTCGGGAGCGTTGTCAATCTGGTCGAATGACTTAACCTCAGAAAGACCGTTCTTTGCAAGCACGGTGGTGATTGCAGCGGTGAGGGTAGTTTTACCGTGGTCAACGTGGCCGATTGTGCCGATGTTAACATGCGGTTTGGTTCTTTCGAATTTCTCTTTAGCCATAACTCTGCTGTTTATTTTTTTTGATAAGTTATTTCAACGTCTTTTAGCGAAGATGCCGCGATAGAAAAAGACACTATCGAGGCTACCATACTTCACTAACACTGGAGCCGATGGCGGGATTTGAACCCGCGACCTCTTCCTTACCAAGGAAGTGCTCTACCCCTGAGCTACATTGGCGTTTTGCCTTGAGCGGAAGACGAGGCTCAAACTCGCGACCCTCAGCTTGGAAGGCTGATGCTCTATCAACTGAGCTACTTCCGCAAAAAAGCGCCCGACCTGGCGGCCAGGCGCTGCTTTTTTGTGGGCGAAGATGGATTCGAACCACCGAAGGTATAAACCAGCAGATTTACAGTCTGCCCCATTTGGCCACTCTGGTATTCGCCCATTATTTTTTTTTCATTCCGCGCCAACCGAACTCTTCCGGTCGCTTTCGCGTTCTGTCTTTGTTGAGCCTCTTGTCGGATTCGAACCAACGACCCCGAGATTACAAATCACGTGCTCTGGCCAACTGAGCTAAAGAGGCGTGCATTAAGCATTGGAGCTCAAAAGCGATTGCAAAGTTACGCACTCTTTTTATATCCTCCAAATATTCTGACTTTATTTTTTGCAACTTTTTTCGCGTCCGCATCGTAACACACTGCCCCTCAATGCATTGCGTAAAGAAAATTATTTAAATTTTTCTTTGCCGATATTATTTATTAAGTTTGTAGATGTGTTTCGGGAGGTTTTCACCTGCCGCAAACCGCATTCAATTATTGACAATAACAAATAAAACCATTCAAATATCAACAACAAAATGAACCAAGAAATACCCGCTCGCATAGCCGACCTCAGAAACTCAATGAGAAATGCAGGAGTAAATGCAGTCATTTTTCCTCAGACAGACCCCCATCAGGGCGAATATATAGCCGACCACTGGCAGGTACGCCGCTGGTTCAGCGGATTCACCGGTAGCGCCGGAGCTCTGGTAGTCACTGTTGACAAAGCCTTTGTGTGGGCCGACTCCCGCTATTGGCTTCAGGCAGCCGCCCAGCTCGAAGGCACTGGCATCGGCGTGATGGAAGAAGGAAAACCCGACGTACCGTCTATTGAAAACTGGCTGTGCTCGGAGCTCGGCAAGGGCGACACCGTGGGTATTGATGGCATGGTATTCTCCGTTTGCGCCACCGAAGAACTCGACTCACAGCTTTCTTCCAAAGGCATCAGCCTCAACACCAACTTCAACCCTACAGAAAGCCTCTGGAAAGACAGACCGGACATCCCTCTTGACAAAATTTTCATCCACGAAGAAAAATACGCAGGAGAATCCTGCTCCTCAAAGATTAAAAAGATTCTTGCAGATGCCAACACCCAGGGAGCCGACTCAGCTTTCATAAGCGACCTCGCAGAAGTAGCGTGGACTTTGAACATCCGTTGCCGCGATGTAGAGTCAAATCCGGTTGCCACGGCATTCCTTTATCTATCGCCCTCACATTCAACCCTATTTATAGAACCGCAAAAACTGTCTGACGAAGTTGTTGCATATCTTGCTTCCAATTCTGTGGCCACAGCGCCATACTCGGATGTGAAATCATTCCTCAGCGCCCTGCCCTACAACGAAAAGATATTAATAAACACCGTACAGACAGCCGGAGCCATAGCCGATGCCATGGGAAACAGAATTGTGCGCGGCTCATCGCCCGTGGCTATGCTGAAAGGGTGCAAGAACGAAATACAGATTCAGGGAGTGCGCAACGCAATGGAACGCGACGGCGTAGCTCTTGTAAAATCTTTCATGGAAATTGAAAAAGCTATTTCGGAAGGCACCTCTATATCAGAAACAGACATTGCCGACATCCTGACTAAACACCGCTCCGCACAGCCCCTGTATTTTGACCAGAGCTTCGACACAATTGCCGGATTCGGGCCTCACGGAGCAATTGTCCACTACTCAGCCACCCCGGAAACCAGCGTAAACATCACCGCCGACAACCTTCTGCTCATAGACTCAGGAGCAAACTATCTTGACGGAACAACAGACATAACCCGCACAATAACTCTTGGCAAAACAACACCGCAGCAACGCAAGGACTTCACTCTTGTAATGAAAGGTCACATAGCCCTTGCAGAAGCTATTTTCCCCGAAGGTACTCGCGGCGCCCAGCTGGATGTCCTCGCAAGAATCAATCTGTGGAAAGAGGGTCTGAGCTACCTGCACGGCACCGGACACGGCGTGGGACACTTCCTCAACGTGCATGAGGGACCCCAGAGCATCAGACTCAATGAAAACCCCACACCGCTGAAGCCGGGGATGATTACTTCTGACGAACCCGGAGTTTACCGCGCAGGCGAATACGGCATACGCTGCGAAAACCTCATCCTGACAGTCCCCGCGATGCACACAGAATTCGGACAATTCTACAAATTCGAAGTTCTGACACTCTTCCCGTTCGACCTCAACCTGTTCGACACCTCTATTATGTCCGACAGCGAAATCAGCTGGGTGAACAACTATCATGAAACAGTGCGCAACCGCCTGCTGCCGCTCCTCTCAGACAGCGAACAGAAGTGGCTACGCGAAAAAACAGAACCGCTCACCCGTTAAACTCATTAATATATATGGCATTGATTATTCCGCTTCGCGGCTTTACCCCTGAAATAGGTTCCGATTGCTTCCTTGCCGAAAACGCCACTATTATCGGCGATGTTAAAATAGGCAACGAATGCAGCATCTGGTTCAATACAGTGATACGAGGTGATGTCAATTCAATACGCATCGGAAACCGGGTCAACATTCAAGACGGCTCGGTGCTACACACCCTCTACCAAAAATCGACTATCGAGATTGGCGACGACGTATCCATAGGCCACAATGTGACACTCCATGGCTGCAAAATCCACAACCTCGCCCTGATAGGCATGGGCGCTGTCGTAATGGACGATGCCGAGGTTGGCGAAGGAGCGCTCGTTGCCGCCGGAGCCATTGTTCTCTCCAAAACAAAGATAGGTCCCAACGAACTTTGGGGAGGAGCTCCCGCTAAATTCATCAAAATGGTTGACCCCGCGCAAAGCAACGAACTCAACCGCAAAATAGCCGGAAACTACCTGATGTACTCAAAATGGTATTCGGAGTAATTTTTTACAAAATATGAGAATTATACCTTTCATTGTCGGCATATGCGTTGCGTCAGCAGCCTCAGGAGCCGACTTCGACACCCACTTCAGCGACAGCACCCTGAGACTCGACTATATTCTGGGCGGTGATGCCTCCGGCTCGCACATTTCCCTGCAAAAACAAAGCAAAAGCCCTTGTTGGGCAGGGCGACGCCACAACATGGACAAACTCCCCTACACCGGCAACGGGCAGGTTACTGTCGTGAGCAAAGCCACCGGCGACACCCTTTACCGCAACTCATACTCCACTCTCTACCAGGAATGGCTGTCGACCGACGAAGCCAAGACCACGCCTCGGGCAATGCAGCACACCGTAATGGTGCCGCTGCCCAAAGAACCGGCAACCATTTGTGTGAGCCTGCTTGACAACCGGCACAATACCATAGCCGGCATGAGTCACCTGTACCGCCCGGATGACGAGCTGGTAGCCATAGGAAACAACAGCAGAACACTCCCACACAAATGGCTTCACAAAGGAGGCGACAGCCGTCAGGCGATAGATGTGGCAATACTTGCAGAAGGCTACACCCCCGCGGAAATGGATTCATTCTATGTACACGCGCAGACTGCCGTTTACGAGATTCTCTCTTACGAGCCGTTCAAAACCCATGCCGACAACTTTAATTTTGTCGCTGTAGCAAGCCCCTCCGCTGACTCCGGTGTCAGCGTACCCCGCATAAACGACTGGAAAAACACCGCTTTTTCAAGTCACTTCAGCACATTCTATTCCGACAGATACCTGACCACCGGCAATGTGTTTGCCATAAACGACGCTCTTGCCGGAATTCCGTTCGAGCACATAATCATTCTTGCAAACACCCCTGAATACGGAGGAGGAGGCATATACAACAGCTACACCCTTACCGCCGCCCGCCACCCGATGTTCCGACCGGTTGTGGTTCATGAGTTCGGACACAGCTTCGGAGGACTCGCCGATGAGTATTTTTATATAGGTGATGTGATGGAAGACTCCTACCCGGCAGATGTCGAACCCTGGGAGCCGAACATCACCACTCTCAAAGACTTTGACAGCAAATGGAAACACCTCCTGAAAGACGGCACCCCGGTGCCCACACCCGCTACTGAAGCCGGTAAATGGGGTACCGGAGTCTACGAAGGTGGAGGCTACTCGTTCAAAGGGGTGTTCCGACCGGCAGATGAATGCAGAATGCGAAACAACACCTACCCGACATTCTGCGAGGCATGCACCGCCGCATTAAACAGACTCATTGACTTCTACACAAAAAAAGAGCAGCCTTAAAGCTGCTCTTTTTCGTGTTAAAATTCAAACATAATTTATTTATTCCATCAGCTTCCGGTAGCGCTTGCGCGGCAGCTCTTTGCCGCCGTTTTGTGCTTTCTTGTACTCCTCGTAATCCGAATACGAGCCGGCGTAGTACACGACCTTGCCCTCCCCTTCGAACGACAGTATATGAGTACAAATTCTGTCAAGGAACCAGCGGTCATGACTCACAACTACCGCACACCCGGCAAACTCCTCAAGACCCTCTTCAAGAGCCCGCAGAGTATTAACGTCAATATCATTGGTCGGCTCGTCAAGGAGCAGCACATTGCCCTCCTGCTTCAGCGCCATTGCGAGATGCAGTCGGTTGCGTTCGCCGCCGCTGAGAACACCTATTTTCTTTTCTTGGTCTGCGCCTGAAAAATTGAATTTAGACAGATAGGCACGGGCATTAACATCCCTGCCGCCCATACGGAAACTTTCCACTCCCTGAGATATCACTTCGTAGACAGTCTTATCCGGCAAAAGGTCATGGTGAGTCTGGTCGACATACGCCACCTTCACTGTCTCTCCTACCTCAAAGGTTCCGGCATCCGCCTTCTCAAGCCCCATTATGAGCTTGAACAACGTTGTCTTGCCGGCTCCGTTGGGTCCGATTACTCCCACAATACCGTTCGGCGGCAATGAAAACTCAAGGTCCTTGAACAGCTGCTTGCTGCCAAAGGCTTTTGCCAGCCCTGTAGCCTCAATCACCTTGTTGCCGAGGCGCGGTCCATTGGGAATGAATATTTCAAGTTTATCCTCTCTCGCTTTCTGGTCCTCGTTAAGCAGGCGGTCATAGCTTGAAAGGCGCGCCTTGCCCTTAGCCTGACGCGCTTTCGGCGCCATACGCACCCACTCCAGCTCACGCTCAAGAGTCTTGCGCCGCTTGCTCGCCTGCTTCTCTTCCTGCGCCATGCGCTTGGTCTTCTGGTCAAGCCATGAAGAATAGTTTCCTTTCCAGGGTATACCCTCCCCGCGGTCAAGCTCAAGAATCCATCCCGCCACATGATCAAGGAAATAACGGTCGTGAGTAATGGCAATCACAGTACCCGGATACTGCTGCAGATGCTGTTCAAGCCAGTCTATCGACTCCGCGTCAAGATGGTTGGTCGGCTCGTCAAGCAAAAGAATGTCGGGTTGCTGCAACAGCAGTCGGCAAAGAGCCACACGCCTGCGCTCGCCTCCTGAAAGTGTACTTATTTTCTGGTCATCGGGCGGACACTGGAGTGCGTCCATTGCCCGCTCCAGCTTGCTGTCGATATTCCATGCGTCTGCTGCGTCAAGAGCATCCTGTAGTTCAGCCTGACGCGCAAGCAACGCGTCAAAATCGGCATCCGGATCGGCAAAGCCTTCATTGACCTTGTCAAACTCCGCAAGCATATCCATTATCGGCTGCACTCCCTCTCTCACAACCTCAATGACAGTCTTGTCGTCATCAAGCCGTGGCTCCTGCTCGAGGTAACCCACCGAATAACCGGGCGAGAACACAACCTCGCCCTGATAACTCTTGTCTATGCCTGCAATAATTTTCAGCAAAGAGGATTTTCCGGAGCCGTTCAAACCTATTATGCCGATTTTGGCACCATAGAAAAACGAAAGATATATATTTTTCAGAACCTGCTTCTGAGGCGGGTAGGTCTTGCTGACACCCACCATTGAAAAGATTACTTTTTTATCGTCTGCCATTGTATGGTTAAAATGAAGGTTATTTAAGTTTTTTGGGAGCGTAGCGCACCGGATAGTCGCAATATGTTTTTCCGGTCACTATGCTGTTCAGCTTACCCTTGATAAGCTGCTTGCGGATAGGAGATATACGGTCAATGTACAGTGTACCCTCGAGATGGTCACACTCATGCTGCACTATTCTGGCAAGAAATCCGGACAGTTCCTCCTGCCGGGGATGCATCTTTTCATCAAGCCAGCTCAGACGTATATGCTCCACCCTTGCAACATTTTCGCTGACACCAGGAACACTGAGACACCCCTCTGCTCTGGTAACCTTCTCACCGTCGAGAATCTCGATTTCAGGATTGATCAAAACAAACCTGCGCCCTTTGCATTCCGGAAACTGCTCCCCTACAGGGTCGGCGTCAATTACTACTATGCGGTCATTGCGCCCTATCTGCGGAGCGGCAAGCCCTACCCCCTCGGATGCATACATGGTCTCAAACATGTCTGCGACAAGTTTCTCGAGTTCCGGATATTCCGGAGACACATCCTCGCTCTTGCGCCGGAGCACCGGATGTCCGTAAAGATATACAGGTAATTTCATCTATTGTTATAGTTTCTGCTTTCAAGATAACTGTTGAGAATGATTACCGCAGCCATTTCATCGGCTACACCTTTCTCTCTGCGCTGCATCTTTTTCATTCCTGAGTCAAGCATGCTGCGATGCGCCATTACAGAAGTGAACCTCTCGTCCCAGAACACAATCTCCATACCGGGCAGCTCCTTTTTAAGGACTCCGATTCCGGGACGTATATAGCGCATCGAATCAGACTCATTGCCGTGCATGTCTTTCGGCAGCCCTACTATTATAGCATCGACAGACTCCTTTGCCACATAGCTTTTCACAAACGCAACAAGCTCCGAAGTCGCCACAGTAGGCATACCAGTGGCTACAATACGCAGAGAATCCGTCACCGCAATGCCGCAGCGACGCCGTCCGTAGTCAATGGCGAGTAATCTTCCCATATTCTGCAAAGATACAAATAAGTTGGATGCAACACCAAATTATACCCCCTTCTTTGCATGGCGCCGGGAGAAATCACTCTTTGGCTGCGGCATCGGAATCCTTGCTGTCCGACCGGCTCATGACAAGCTGATAATTGTTTATCACAGCTCCGGTTATAAGATTCAGCAGCAGAAACACCGAGATTACGAACCATGATATATGAAATATATTGATTACAGCAGGCGGCGTTTTTATCACCCCCAGTTCATAGGCGGTGATGTGATTGTAGCGCAGGTCGGTCCAGTCCTCGCCCGTCACCTCACGAAACAAAGTAAACATACTCTCGCCGAGGGTTCCGAACGGATCCGGAGAATTGGAAGGCGAATGTGGCGCTATCTCCATAAGCTTTTCATAATTTCGCAGTTTTTCCCCCTCAAGACTCTGCGGGTCAGGAAGCTTGAACATACCCACTCCGAGAATTGCAAAAAGATAGATGAATATGCCGAAAAGCATCACATTGTACAGCATGGCGCTTGTCGACTTCAGCAGCACTGTTATTATCACCTTTATTTCGGCAGACGCGCGCAGCAGGCGCAACACGCGCAGTATTCTCAGCACCCTTATCGCCATCAGCGAAGCTCCTCCTTCAAAAATGGTTTCCGGAACATAACCTACAACCACAAGCAGCAGGTCAAATATATTCCACCCGTCTTTGAAAAAGGCTTTTACCGAATCGGCGGCAAAAAATCGCATTACTATCTCAATAGTAAAGACAAACAGTATAAACGACTGTATTTTTGAAATGACCGTGTCTGAGTAGTATGTCTCCACACCTATAAGTATGGAGTTGACTACTATAACCACTGTTATTACAAGCTCAAACCACCTGTTGGATATAATGTCTCGCATAACACCTTTAGGAGTCTGTGATTCCTCTATTGTATTTTCCTGTTCAGTATAATTCATAATAACCCTAAGATTCTGGTTCCTGTTAATATTCTGCAAAATTACAACAGTCTGTCGGCAAAATCCAAATTTATATCGGTCTCTACATAAAAAAACAGAGGAGACACTTTAAAAGCATCTCCTCCGCATCAAAGTCTTATCTATGGTAATTTTACCAGTCGCACTCGACAAACTCAAACTTAGCTTTGCCTGTCACCTTGTACTTTATTACATAGGTGTTTGTGGCAGAACCGTTGTATGCCGCGAAGTTGATTGTATAAATTACATCAACCCCCGGTACCACATCCGCGTCGGGATGCAGAATTGCCAGAGCGCCAGGCAAGGTTTCTGTCTCAAACCTGTGCTTCATCGCTGCAACGACCTCGTCGTCGCTCATGCCTTCATAGCCGGCGGAATACTGCGCTCTCGCACTTGCGGCACGCAGGTCCACATTGCCCTGATATGCCGAAGTTCCGGAGTAGTACTCATTGTTGCCGTATGAAGTCACATACTTGGCTCCTGTTGGCTTGTCTATGTTGGCTGCCACCCAGTCAACACATGTCTGATAGTAAAGAGAGCTGATTTCAATACCCTTGCCGGCGGGAAGTGTTATTGTCACATTGGGGTCGTACATCCATTTACCCTGAGTCTTGACAAACTGCGCGGTTTCGGTAACCACTCCGTCGTTCAAAATCCATTCGCTGCCGTTGTACAGATACTGGTCGCAGCGCACAGATGTTGTCGAACTGAAATAAAGGTACACTACAAATCTGGCATCACCCTCAGCGGCATAAGGATATTTCTGCTTCAGAAATACAGGCAGGTACTGTTCAGGACTGTCACCCGACAGGTTATCGTAGCGCTGACCCATAGCCTGATAATCGGCATGTCCGAGAGCCACGGCATCCGTTACCGGAAGCCACTTCGTACCATTGAACGCATAAACGGCAGACTCCGACACAGAAGCCACTTCCACCGCACGAGACAATGACGCAGCAGAAGCAGCCGCTCCGGCAACCTTTATGTCGGTCATAACCATATTGCAGTAACGTGAACCGGCAACATTTATGAGGTAGCCGGTGATTGTTACTTTCGCACCATCTGCAAGCATGGCTTTCTGCGCGTCGGTCGCGCCGTAGGGGCTGCCTTGCGCCTTGATAGTCTCATCAACAATAATATTTATGTTGTTGCCGCTCACCTTCACTGTTCCGGTCATTGTGCCGTATATAGCCGTAGCATCGTTCTGACGCGCTATTATTTCGGTCATTTTCTCGGCGGTGAATGCCTCTGCCGCAGGATATGTAACCTCCTGAGAACCGGCAACGTCAAAAGTCGCACCCGACTCAATCTGTACACTCTTGTTACGGGAGCCGACTGTGCCTGAGAGAACTATCTGGTCGCCGATTTTCAAGCCTTCATAGTCATTTGAGCCGAAGCTGCCGCCACGGTACACGAAAATCGACCCGCTGGCATCGGTCAGAATGAATCCCTGCACGCACATTGCGCTCACCACTCCGTTGACAGTGCAGTCGTCACCGGCAGCCAGTGTGGAAATCACATTTGACATTGTAAATTCCGGCACCTCAGTGTCGGGCGCAGCGTTGAACACAGGGTCAGTTGCTGAAACATTGTAGGTAACAAGCACATAATCGCCGTCAGCGGCATCGGGATACGCAGCCTTGAGCACTGCGGGGAGCTCGGAAGCAGCGGTGTGTGAGGGTGCGAAAGCATTTACATAATCGTTTTCACTGCCCCACACTTCCTGATAGTCGCTGTTGCTTACTATATAGGTCTTGGCAGCCTCAATGGCTGAGATTTCTTCGGGCAGAGCCTGAGAAGTCTTGTATGTGAGCTTTACAGCCGACCCGTTGTCAAGAGTAAAATTAGGGAAGGCTGTACTGCTGAGAAATGCCGGCACATAATCACGCGCGGCAATCTGTTCGCTGAAACAGAACTTTGTGCCCACAGCCTTCAAGGCGGCAGAAACGCCGGCATCTTCGGCCATAGTCTTGTTGGTGTTATTTGATGCAATCGAAGCATAGTCGGCATCGGTGAGGGTGTACTCTACGGTCTGAACCTCGGTTACACCCGGAACCTCAAAACCGTCGAGTTCATTGTCGTTCCACGAGTTTTCGTCGCAAGAACCGAATAATGCTATGCACCCACAGGCTACAAGAGCTGAATATATATGTTTTTTCATTGCAGTGTTGTGCGTAAAATTTAGAAATTAACTTTCATTCTGACGGAGAATGTACGACCGAAAGAGTAGAATGTCTGATAAGCGTTTTGCCATGTACCGGCTGCTGATACCGGTGTGTATGCCTGGGTAACATAATTGTAGTCAGCCAGATTGTTCACGTTGCCGTAGATAGTGGCGTTCACGCCTCCGATATTGAAGTTATAGCTTGCGCTGAGGTCAAGGGTGTTGCCCCAGGGAATTCTCCACGGGTCACCGGCATAAATCTCTTTGCCGTTCTGAAGCTTGCTTACTGTTATGTCGAGGTCGGAATAGTTGCGGGCTGCCACTGTCCAGTCGGCACCGATACGGAACCCTTTGAAGGGTTTGAAAGTAGCTCCGAGAGCAGCGGTTGTCTGCGCCGAGCCACCCACCTTCACGCCCTTCTGGTTAAGGGTAGCGCTGAGATGGTCGGGAGCGAGGATACCGGATGCCACGTCTCCGTAGATACTTGCAAGAGGCTGACCTTCCTGATTGTAGAAATAGCCTGTGGCATTGCTGTCCCACTGCCAGTCACCGAGCGAGAACATTCCGTCAAGCTCAAACCAGCGTACCGGGATGTACTTGAAATTCACTTCAAGACCCATGTGGCGGGCATCCACACCCTCCATGTTGAAGTAGTAGCGGTCGCCGGCATACTGACCGGTTTCAATCTCACCGCTCTTTGCCATTGTTCTGTCCATCCATTTTGTATAGTAGGCGTTGAATGTCACTGCGAGTTTCTGTGAAGTGAATCCGTAACCGGCCTCAAAAGAATAAACCTTTTCATTTACCGCGTTGGGGTTTGTCACATTCGAGTAGTTTGAATTGAGAAACACACCGCCGCTGAAGAAAGGTGCGCGAGATATATAGCCCGTGTTGAAGAACACATTGTTGTGACGGTCAATATTATAGTTCACACCACCTTTTACAGTTCCGCCAAGGAAGTTCATGGTCTTTGAACGCTCGTGGTCCTTGTCATAATAGAAAAAGTCGCGGCGCCAGTAGGTGTTGTTGTTCAGCGCTCCGGACAGTACAAAGTTGAGTTTGCCAGACAGCATGGAGTATTCTCCCTGTCCGTAAACACCTTCCTGCGCAGTATAGCCGTTGTAGTTTCGGGCAATGACATCGCCCACGCCGAGTTTCTGGTATATGTACTCCTGATTGTTGGCAAGATTGCTGTTTACCGGCTTGATATTCTTACGGTTGGAGTCATCCAGGTAGTAAGCGCCGTCGTAAAGGTCACATATCTTGTTGATGTGATGACCGATATAATAACGTAGGTCAAGACCACCTATTATGCTAAGAACATCCTCGTTGCTGAAGCGAATCTTCTTTTTATAGGAAGACACCAACCCGTACCATTCATGATTGTTGTTCTTACGCGCCATAACCATGTTTGAACCGGTTGCAGACGCTGCGTTCATGTCCTGAATGGCAGCATAGTCAAAGGTGCCGTCCGCTGCGCGAAATTTGGTATTGAGCACTCCGTTTGACGAACCATACCAGTCACTGCTGTAGCCGTTGCGTCCGTAGCCTTTGAGTCCATAACCCTGGGCTATTGAAGCGTACACCGAGGTTGAAAGGCTCTGGGTATGGTCAATCTGCCATGTGTGCGCAAGCGCAAGCTGGGGCTTATGGTAGGCATTATAGTTGGAGTTGCGCATCTTGCCGTCCTTGTCAAAACCGTATGTAGGATTGTAGCGGTACATGCTTTCTCCGTTCATATAGTTTTTGACCGACTGCCAGCCTTCTATTGACAGACCGTCATAATAGGAACGCTGATAGTGGGTCTGGGGAGCGCCGAACGCAGTGAAACTCAACTGATGAGAGTCATTGAGACGCTTTGACACGTTAAGGAAATAGTTGTACGAATTGTAGTTGGTGCCCTGGATATAGCCGTCGCCCCATTTCTTGGAGCCGAGGAAAGTCACAGCCCAGCCGTTGTCCATAAGACCGGTGGAAACTTTGACACCATATACATTCATGCCGTCGTTGCCCATGCCGTACCAAACGCTTCCGCCACGCTTGACATCGATTGTGCGGGTTGTAATGTTTATAGTACCGCCGATAGAGGGGGTCGACACTATTGTGGCGCCGAGTCCGCGCTGGGTCTGAATGCTTGAAGCCACATCGCTGAGGCCTGCCCAGTTGCTCTGATACACTCCGCCCCACTCCATATCGTTGATGGGAATACCGTTTACCATCATTGCGACATTCGCGCTCTTGAATCCGCGCATACGGGTTTCGGCATCGCCAAAGCCGCCGCCCTGACGTATTGTGTACACGCCCGGAGTTGTTTTCAGCAGCTCCATGAATTCCTGGTTGCCGATTTTGTACTCAATTGCTTCAGCAGCAATTGTAGACATAGCCACCGGAGTCTCACGGGTTTTACCGATGGACTGGGTTACAACCACGTCAGCAAGGGTTGTGCCCTCTACTTCCAGTTTGATTACACCCATGTCTGCGGTAGGTGCTTTCTCAACTGTCTTGTAGCCGATGAAAGTAAATTTCACCGCTTTGGCTGTTGATGGCACTGAAAGAGTGAATTTGCCGTCGATGTCGGTTGAAGTCGCGATTGCGGTGCTGGGAACAGACACTGTAGCGCCTGCCATCGGCTCGTCTTCTTCGTCAACCACAATACCCGAACACTTGATGTCAGCGGCATACGCGGCTGCACATGCAAGCCATAAAACGCTGACAAAGAGAAAAAGTCTCTTCATAATTAAGTGGAATAAAGATGAATATGATTGGTTACATTAGTGTCCACTAAAAAATCATAAAAGTTCTTTGAAAATATTGAAAGTTAGGTTGTTACAAAGGTTTTGAGACCGCGCCGATTTGAAATTATCTTTGCCAGACCAACGTGGAATGGCATATGCAT
>RIBJ01000041.1 GCA_003762715.1 Muribaculaceae bacterium Isolate-104 (HZI)
TGGGATTCAGCAGAAAGAACAGTCTGTCGTTGTTACTGTAAGATTTTGTATGTAACTTTGTAGACATTTAATTTGTTATTTGTCACTAAGTTACAAAAACTTTTTGACATG
The DNA here is from genome assembly GCA_003762715.1 of Muribaculaceae bacterium Isolate-104 (HZI). Taxonomy (GTDB): domain Bacteria; phylum Bacteroidota; class Bacteroidia; order Bacteroidales; family Muribaculaceae; genus Paramuribaculum. Next base: position 112 of record RIBJ01000041.1, read on the forward strand.
ACAAAGCCCCGGCTTGCGAAAGTCAGGGCTTTGTTTTATGTTTTTCAACAGGTTATAAAAAAGAGGCTGCGCCTATTTTGACACAGCCTCTTTTTTTGAGAATCAAATTTTCAAAGTGCTTTTTCTCTTTCTTGAATATTGCCTTATTTTTTAGGAACTCCAGGGATAAACGATTCAAAGCTATTGTCGTTATAATAAACTATTATATTTACTATTTTCTTTGCTTTATCCGCATCAAAAGCAATAGCAGTTGGTTTCAGCGGTATTTCTATATCGCTTATGCCATCTTCTATTTTTTCTGCTTCAGAATCCTGATATCCTTTTTCAAAGTCTAACGAATTACTAACAGACTCATTTTCGGATATATGCGCATCTGAAAAGTCAATTAATGATTGATTTTGAGCCTCTGAAAGTTGAATATTTGTATCATTCAACATATCTCCCTCGCCAAAAAGCAACCATGTGACGTTTAGAGCAGGGTATTCAGCATGAAGTTTACGAATCAACTCATCGCTAACTTTTTTGTTTCGCCCGTTTAGCAATTGAGACAGGGTCGGGCGGGGTATTTTGCACATGTCTGCAAATTGTGTTACCGGAATATTCAGGTAGCTGATGAATGTTTTCAATCGGGAAACCAAGTCCATTTTGTAAATTTGACGTTTTTAGATGCTTTTGCAAATGTAATCAATATATTTTGAATATGCAAATTTCAATAGTAAACGATCTGGTTGCATATGTAAAGAGGGTAGGGGGCGCAAGATGTGATAGGACGGTAAAATCTCCGATACAGCTAAATGCAGCACTTTAATTTAGCAATGCAGATGCTTGATAAATAGTGTATTGCTGCGATTTTAAGGCAAGTAGTCGCCTGTATTTGCCTAAAATTGACAATTTCTTACATTAAGACTTTAAATGACATACTTAATAAGTTGGAATTCAATGCAATATTGTGTATTGTTAACAACTGCTTAACTTGTTGTTTTGCAAATGCAACTCAAAATATCAACAATAATGAAGTCCTGTTTACACATGTACGAGTTGTTGAAGAATGCAAATAGAGTGACCTCGAGCAGGGGTGTTTACAATTACATTTGTGAGTTTGCGTTTGTTTTTCGAAACTCGTGTTTGCAAATTCATACTGTAGAGTGACGCAGATATATATTTGTAAATTATCCGCATGACGATTATTGACACTCTTATTTATCTCATTATAGGTGTGTTGCGTATATTTATAACAATTCTCGCATTCTTGCGGATTTAGGCTTTCACAAATATTCATGCTAACTCCCTCTATTTAACACAGATAAGTATATTTGCAGTTGTAATCAGCTATATTAAATCAATTTTTAGCAAAAAATGATTGCATGGAGTAAATATCACGCATTGCTTTTGTTAGAGATGTTTATGCCGGATGTGCAAAGAGCTTGCCCATGTATGGTATTATATTTGTGTCGTTATTAATGTTTTATGCTATGAATGAATCTATTGTATTCAGTAACAGAGTGTTGAAGTCGCTTCAATCCATGCCTTGCCGAGAACGACGATTAATTTCGCAAGCTCTTACCAATGAGCTTTTGCTTGGCGAAGACCCCGCCAAGTCATTAACTCCATTTCAATCAATTCTTTATACAATGATTAGATTCTATATACAGAAAGATAATCCGCATCTTGAGGGCGGTGCTTAGATGGTTATCCAATATTATTTTGATAAACGGTTTTCATTCGCGTATTTCAAAGCTATTCCCCGTCAAGAACCAAATATTGAATTCTTGACGGGGAATAATACGGTAATTTGTTTATTATGAAGTATATAAAGTCAATTTGAGTTTTCGAGCTTAGCAAGCTCGGTACATGCCAATTCCCACAAGCTCATGGCATTCTCTAATTTTTTTGTAGTGTCTGAGTGCTTGATATACAAATCATTGTCTGTTTCTCCATTGGAAAAGCGTTCTTCCAACGCTGTCAGTTGATTTTCCAGTTCAGTAATCATAAGTTCGGCTTCCTCTACTTTTTTACGGCACTTTCTTACTATGCGCTCTTTTTCTTTCTGATCCACATAGCTGAGTTTTGTTGACGGTGTATTGTCTGGCTTGCCTGTATTGGCGTTTTTTTTGGTTTTGCCGCCATCCTTATTTGATACTGAAGGTGCTTTACTGCGTTCGAGGTCAGTCAGATTTGTCATTTTTTTCTTTTCAAGGAATTCATATATTCCTCCCAGGCATTCCCTGATTTTTCCTCCACCAAATTCATATACTTTTTCAACAAGACCGTCGAGAAATTCGCGGTCATGGCTGACAACAATCACCGTACCGTTGAAATCTTTTATTGCTTGCTTTAAGATATCTTTGGTTTTCATGTCAAGGTGATTTGTCGGCTCGTCAAGTATCAGAAGATTGACCGGTTCCAATAATAACCGAATCATTGCGAGTCGAGTTTTTTCGCCTCCGCTAAGCACTTTTACCTTTTTGTCGCTATCTTCACCGCCAAACATGAAAGCTCCTAAAATATCTCGTATTTTGGTTCGTATATCACCAACAGCCACTCTGTCTATTGTGTCAAAAACAGAGATATCTTCATCAAGTAACTGTGCCTGATTCTGGGCAAAATATCCTATTTTTACGTTGTGTCCTATTTTTAGATTTCCTTCAAAGGGAATCTCTCCCATGATACACTTTACCAACGTTGATTTGCCTTCTCCGTTTTTTCCTACAAAAGCAACCTTCTCTCCTCTTTTTATAGTGAGATTCGCATTTGAAAATACAACATGATTGCCATACTTTTTTTCAACATTTTCCGCTATTACCGGATAGTCGCCGGAGCGTGGGGCCGGTGGAAATTTTAAATTGAGATGAGAGGTATCTACTTCGTCAACCTCTATTCTTTCGATTTTTGCCAGCTGTTTTATGCGGCTTTGTACCTGAACGCTTTTAGTAGCCTTGTAACGAAATCTTTCTATGAAGTCTTCCGTGTCGGAAATTTGTTTCTGCTGGTTCTGATATGCTCGCATCTGCTGCTCGATTCTTTCTTTTCGAAGCTCAACAAATTTTGAATAGTTCACGGCATAATCATAGATTTTACCTAAAGAAATCTCTATGGTGCGGTTTGTCACATTGTCAATGAATGCGCGGTCGTGGCTGACAAGCACCACCGCATTGGCTTTGGTTGACAGGAACTGCTCAAGCCATTGAATTGATTCGATATCCAGGTGGTTTGTCGGCTCATCAAGCAACAGTACATCGGGGCGAACCAATAACAGTTTTGCCAATTCTATTCTCATGCGCCACCCTCCGCTGAACTCGGAAGTCTGCCGGTTGAAATCATCTCGTTTGAATCCGAGACCAATCAGTGTCTTTTCTATTTCCGCGTCCTGATTTTCCGTAACCTCCAGAGATATCCGGTCGGTAAGAGATGTCATCCTGTCTATCAGGTCTTGATAGGATTCGCTTTCATAATCGGAGCGGGTTTCAAGGGCTTTGTTTATGTTGTCAAGCTGCTTGTGCATCTCATCAATATGCGCGAAGGCTTTTCTGACCTCCTGAATAACAGTCAGTGTATCATTGAGCTGCATTTGCTGAGGCAAATAACCGACAGAAATGTCCGCAGGCATCGATACGTTGCCGCTTGTAGGCATTTGCAATCCGGCAATGATTTTAAGCATTGTGCTTTTACCGGCGCCATTTTTGCCTACCAAAGCAATTTTATCCCGCTTGTTTATAACATAGCTGATATTGTCAAATAATGTCTTAGCGCTGAACTCAACACTGAGATTCTGTATGGAAACCATCTCTATCGGTCTGTTTTATATATAATAATGTGCAAAGTTAGCCACACCGTGTTATAATTCCAAATAAGGCTGACCCGCGGTTGTATTTTGGCTGAGTCATCTGAACAAACGCGCACAGCTACGCGTTAATACTACGAAATTAAACAACAACACACATTATATATACAAATGAAAGAAGATCCTATCTATGTACAGCCGCGTCTACCCTATGCGCCAGATGCGCTCGCTCCCGCTATTTCACAAGAGACTGTGGATTATCATTACGGCAAACATGAAAAAGCCTATATTGATAATCTTAACAAACTGATAGAAGGAACAGAGTATGAGGATATGGCTCTTGAGGATATAATACGCTCATCTTCAGGAGCCTTGTTTAACAATGCCTCTCAGGCATGGAATCATATATTTTATTTCTTCACATTTTCGCCTGATGGCGGCGGAGAACCTGATGGAGACTTGCGAAAGGCTATTGACCGAGACTTTGGGTCTTTTGAAAAATTTCAAAAAGATTTTGTTCAGGCAGGAGTAAGTCTTTTTGGTTCCGGTTGGGTATGGCTTTCCAAGGATAATGACGGAAAACTGTTTATAACACAGGCTTCCAATGCCGGAAATCCTTTGACGGACGGTCTTACCCCATTGTTGGCTTTTGACGTTTGGGAACACGCATATTATCTTGATTATCAAAATCGCAGGGCAGATTCCTTAAATAAATTATGGGAAATTGTCGACTGGGATGTTGTAGCATCAAGATACTGAACTCACAGCACTAATAAGCATAATGTGATGAATGGAAAGGGAGCCGCTCGTGAGAGCCGCTCTCTTTTTTAGTATGGCTATCTATATGGTGTCAATAACGGCTATAGCAATCAGAAGCCGAAAGCAACATTGTCAATATAAAAAGTAAGCCCCTCAGTGCCTACATACGGTTCTCCGTTTCCGCTGCTTATCATTACAATGGCGTGAGTGGGTACTGCGTCGGCATTGTCCCATTTTTCTTCGTTGACTTTCACGAGCTTGCCTTTAGAATTTCGTGCATAATATGCGTTGGAGCCGTTTCTTAATCCGAGCCATTTATATTCTGAATCAGATGAAACATCTCCATAAACAAGAGGAATTTTATGACCGTTTTGCCATGGTGACCCATTTTTGAAGTGTTCACCTCCTGTTGCCACTCTCGCTGCATGTATATTTCCATCCGCATCTTCCCAACGGCGTTGAAGCATTATGAAAACAACAGCTTCATCGCGTCCCGGCAATGTTTTTTTTGGACCGAATCCGGTAGACCTTATGCGGCAGTCTGTCATAGGCATGTCCACTTTATAGTCAAATGACAGGCATTTGGGGCGCTTGTTGTACTTCATTCCCATTTCCATTTTTGAATATGGGTCTCCGGTACTTGAAATAGGCTCTATCATCTCGCCCAGAAACATTGAGCCGGCAACCATGACATTCATATTTATAAGCCCCAGCACTTTGACGGTTTCCATCTGCGTGCATAGCTTGGCACACTTATTTGTCTTGGTGCGCTGGTGCGGATATACTGCGTTTGAAGCTTTAGTCACTCCGGACACCTTTGCATATACATTGCTGGTGGCCCAAGGTGAGCCTCCAAGGTTCTTGTACGGAGTATTTTCGCTGATTCGTGTTGTCGGTCCTACTTCATAGACAGTTCTATGCTTCCCTCCGATAACAACCGATTCTGTTATGTCTCTGGTTACCCAGTTTTCAAAATCTCCGAATTTTATAGGCTCAGTCTGAGCATATCCTACTAACGCCGCTCCGGAAAATGCCGAAGCCAAAAGTATATTCTTTTTCATATGCTATTTTGATGGTGCAAAGTTAGTGTTTTTTAAAATCTTATAGAAACGGTAAGCATAGTCTCAATGCCGTGTTTGCCAGGAGCAATACTGAAACCTCCGGCAAAATCTGTGGTGTTGTTCTGCTTGGCAAAACGCTTTGCGCGCTTTTGATCTCCTCTGAAGTATCCGAGAGTCTCGTTTACCGGATCGCAAATAAAAGCGACAAAATAGCCAAGAATAGGAGACCCCCACAGCCTGTATCCCTCTGATACAATGTGACGTTTCAACTTATAGAAACATTCACCCATGACTGAGCCGACAACCGGAGTTATTACAAGGTCTTGAACCGATGGTATTTCATTGAACGCCTCAAAGCCGTATTCCCAAAAGAAAGTCGATATACAGAAGCTGTACATGAAAGAGCCAAAGCAATTGAATCCGCATGACCGGGCAGACATATAGTATGCTGCTCCGGCATAGGGATGCAGTATATAATTGAAAATGAATTTGTCTCCATCCCATACCGGGCCGGCTTTCAGGTGGTTTACATAGCGTTTGAACAATGGCACTCTGTTGTTTGCTGCTTTGTTCCATGCTGTTGCGTCTTCCGGCAGAGCCTCAAGTATTAACATTGTGGTGACTCCTCCCGCCATAAGTACAGCGGTGTTAGCCCATAACCTGCCCCAGTTGGGAATGCTCAAAGTTCTGGAGTACGGGAGTTGATATAGATTGATGCCGAGACGTCTATAATCTACTGCTTTCTGATTTTCAGGTATCTCGGCATATGGTATGTGTGGGGTTGGAAAGGATGTGTCATACACGGACGCCGGTCGTGATATCTGTTCCAACACAATTGATTTTGCAGCACAAGTTTTGGCATAAGCGCCCGATGATGCTGACAAAACAAGCATATATAATATAGTGTGAAGAATTGTGCGTTTCATTTTAGTAGATGACAAAAATTAAACTTATGCTGTTAAACATTTAATTTTTAAGCGATTAAATTGTAAAAGTCCCTGAAATTTAGTAATTTAAAGGAAAAGTTTGGCGACTTTTCTCCATGAAAACTACTAATTCCAAGGACTCGGTCAAAGTTAACCAAATCCTCCCGATTATGCAAGAGCATTTTGGACAAAATATGAATCTGGCACGCATAAAACTTATGGCGTTGCTGCTCCATGCACTCTGTGTGGTGCAGACTGTCAGCCTCCACAAACTGGCTGATGCGATGCCTACGGCTGTCGACAAGGATTCCAACCTCAGACGGCTCCAAAGATTCTTTGCCAGGTATGTTCTTGACCTTGACATAATAGCCCGGATGATTTTCTCGCTGCTTCCCCGTCAAGACCGGTCTTGTGCTCAGCATGGATCGCACCAACTGGAAGTTCGGAGAGTTCAATATCAACATTCTCATGTTGGGCATCACCTATAAAGGGATTGCCTTCCCTTTGATATTCAGTCTTCTCTCTAAACGTGGCAACTCCAACTGGGAAGAACGCAAGAAGATTATGGAACGCTTTATCCGTCTCTTCGGAGCGGAATGTATCGACTCCCTTGTGGCAGACCGCGAGTTCATCGGAAAGGAATGGACAGGATGGCTCAACAGCCGTCGCATACGGTATTACATTCGAATACGTCAGAATTTCTGGATTGTCAAGCCTCCCACCGGTGAAAGAATCCGTGCATGGTGGCTGTTCAATGATTTGAAGGTCGGTCAGGAGAAATTCTTCCATAAGCTCTTTCTTCACAAAGGTGAGTATGTCTCTCTTGCCGGCAGCCGGATCAAAAACTCCGATGGTGTTCCGGAATTGCAGATTCTCATATGCTTCAACCGGCCCGAGGAGGCGATTTTGACATACAAAAAACGATGGGAGATAGAAACGGCTTTCAGAGCCATGAAATCTTCCGGCTTCAACATCGAGGACACCCATATGCGTGATATGGACCGCATCGCAAGACTTGTCGCGATGGTCTGCATGGCTCTTGTATGGGCGTATCTCGTTGGTGAACATAAAGATGTGAATATTAAACCGATAAAGATTCTGAAACATGGAAAAAAGGCAAAGTCGCTTGTCAAGTACGGTTTGGAGGAGATTTCGACCATACTTATGCGTCCGGTTTATACTCCAAAATTCGATGTTTTCAAATTTTTGTCATGTACTTAAGCGTTTCATAAAATCATAGTTGAATTTATATTGTAACGCATTCGTAACGCGCTTGTATTTTATGAGACCAATAAAAAATACTAAAAACGGAAGTTTTCCTTTTTGCCGATTTTATAGGTCAAAAAGGGTAACTCCTTAAACGATAGTGTGTAGTGGTAAATATTTTTTTAGTAATTTTGCTGCGTGGAAAAGTTTTTATTGTATTATAGGCTATTGTTTTGTGTAGCAGGTATGCTGATGGCTCCGGTATTGTCGGCTCAATCGGTAGAAGACAATCCGGCAGATACTTCAATTGTCCGAAAGAACATTTTACAGCGTTTCTTGGATTACTTCAATGAAAGCAATAAACCGAAGTCCCACAAGAAATTCGATGTTAGTTTTATCGGAGGCCCGCATTACTCATCCGACACTCAGTTGGGTGTTGGGTTGGTCGCGGCAGGAAACTACTATATGCGAGGCGATACGACATCGTTGCCCAGCAATGTCAGTCTTTATGGAGATGTATCTACAGTCGGGTTCTATCTTCTCGGAATCAAGGGCAACAATATATTCCCTGATGATAAGCAACGGCTTGAATATAATGTGTACTTTTATTCGTTCCCGACAAAATTCTGGGGTATAGGATATGAAAACGGCAAGCACGATTCCAACGAAACCAAATTCAAACAGTTCTATGTGAAAGGCTCCCTTGACTGGTACTTTAGGGCTGCAAAAGGTCTGTATCTAGGGCCCGGTGCTGATTTCTGTTTTATAAAGGGCAGTGATATCGATGCCGATTATGTATATCTTTGGCAAGGTCAACGTCTACACACTACGACAGTTTCAGCCGGATTTACAATAAAGTACGACACCCGAGACAGTTATACAGAGCCCCACAAAGGCTGGCTGTTGTCTTTGTCTCAGCGGTTTTCTCCAAAATTTTTAGGCAACCGCTATGCTTTCAGCACCACACATTTTAAAGGAAGCCATTACAATAAATTATGGAAAGGTGGTATTCTTGCCACCGGAATCAATGCCAAATTCAGTTATGGTGATGTGCCGTGGGGTATGATGGCGACATTTGGTGGCAGTTCAACCATGAGAGGCTATTATGACGGTCGGTACAGAGACAAAATAGCAATGGATGCAGTTGTTGAGCTAAGACAGCATGTGTGGCGTCGCAACGGCATTGCGGTGTGGGGAGGAGTCGGTACAGTAGTGCCGTCCATCGCAAAAATGAGCTGGCGCAAGGTGTTGCCATGCTTTGGCGCAGGATATAGGTGGGAGTTCAAAAAAAGGAGTAACGTGCGCCTTGACTTCGGAATAGGTCGAGGCGAGACATCGTTTATTTTCAATATCAATGAAGCTTTCTGAAAAATTTTTCAAAAAAATATCCACAATTCTTTTCTGGTGGACTCTGATTGTAATAACAGGCCCTAATTTCGTATTATCCTTCACAGAGAACATGCCGATTGCTGGGCGACTGGCGAATGTGTTATTGCCTTTAGGGTGCTGGGGATACTGTCTGTGCCTTTCGCGAAATGTTGGAAGAAGTGTTTTGCTGATGTTTCCATTGATGTTTTTTGGGGCATTCCAGATTGTTCTGCTACATCTCTACGGCAGGAGTGTGATTGCGGTGGATATGTTTCTGAATGTTGTTACAACAAACGCTGCAGAAGTCGGAGAATTACTCGGCAATATGGCGTTTGCCATAGGAATAGTAGTAATAATGTATCTGCCTCCGATTATCGCGGCAATATGCCTTTGTGTAGAAAAAGTACGGATTCCTGAAAGTACTATAAGCAGATGCAGAAAGCCCTTTTTTCTGACCGCAATAGCCGGACTGTGTTGCATTGTCGCGGCATATTCCGGCAGACAAGGGTATGCGGTAGAAAACGATTTGTTTCCGGTAAATGCGTTGTATAATGTAGGTCTGGCTGTTGACCGCAGTGTAAAATCCGAATCCATATCAAATGAAGGCTACAGGTATCATGCAATCTCAGACTCTTCTCATAAAGGTCGTGAGGTTTATGTGCTTATTGTGGGCGAAACATCACGGGCTGACCATTGGCAGCTTAACGGATATGGGCGCAAGACCAACGCAGAGCTGCCCGATTCGGTTTTCATATCATATTCCAAGGTGCTGAGTGAAAGCAATACAACCCATAAAAGTGTGCCTATGCTGCTTAGTCACCTGAGTTCCGAAACTTTCGGAGATTCAATATATCATGTCAAGAGTATAATTACGGCATTTAAGGAAGCCGGATTCAGAACGGCTTTTTTTTCCAACCAGAGGTATAATCACTCTTTCATAGACCGTTTCGGCTTTGAGGCAGACACTGCGGTATTTATTAAAGAAGCACCGGATGCTCCCGCCAATCCCAATGACCTCGCTCTTTTGCCTTTGCTTGAAAATGAAATCAATCAGGGATATGACAGGCAGTTGATTGTGCTTCACACATACGGCTCTCACTTCAGTTACAAAGACAGGTACGAAGGCATGAATCCGATGTTTACGCCCGATTATCCCGTTCAGGCCCGCAAATCTCTCCGTAAGGAACTCATAAACGCCTATGACAATAGTATATGTGTGACTTCGAAATTGATAGCGGATGTTGCCGGAATGCTTGAAAAAGACAATGTGCCGGCGGCTATTTTGTACACAGCCGACCATGGGGAGGATATTTTTGACGATTATCGCGATTTGTTTTTGCATGCATCACCGGTGCCGTCAGTATATCAGATACATGTGCCCATGGTAATATGGTTCAACAACTGTTACCGACAGAGATATCCGGATATATGTGAAACGGCGCTGAGTAACAGGAACGCCAATATCAGTTCCAGTAAGGCATATGCGCAGACAGCATTGCAAATGGCAGGTATAAGAACCACGACAAGCGACACTACACAAAGTGTTCTCAGCAAAGGGTATAAAGAACCCGCACGCGTTTACCTGTCGGACCATAACAAGTCGGTGAGGCTCAGGCGTGCGGGTATGGACGATATTGACTTCGAAGTACTGAGAAGCTATGGAATATCGGAAGATTGAGCTGTTAGAGGTGTTCTTCCGCTACCACTAATCCGTCAAACAGATTTATTGTCCTGTGAGCATAAGCGGCATCTCGGGCAGAGTGCGTGACCATAACTATTGTTGTTCCCTTGGAGTTCAGTTCGCCAAGCAGTTCCATTACCTCCTTGCCGTTTGTAGAATCAAGATTGCCGGTGGGTTCGTCCGCCAGAAGTATTTTGGGATTTGCCACCACAGCGCGGGCTATAGCAACTCTTTGCTGCTGACCGCCTGAGAGCTGGTTGGGGTAGTGGTTTTGCCGGTGGCTCATATTTATTCTTTCAAGAACCAACTTGACCATCTGTTTCCGTTCTGAAGGCGATATTCCGAGATAGGTCAGCGGCAGTTCTATATTTTGCGCTACAGTAAGTTCGTCTATAAGATTAAAGCTCTGAAATACAAATCCTATATTGCCTTTGCGCAGGTTTGTACGCTCATTTTCTTTAAGTCCGCTCACCTCTTTTCCGTCAAGCATATAAGTTCCGCTTGTCGGATTGTCAAGCAACCCGATGATATTCAGCAGAGTTGATTTGCCACACCCCGAGGGGCCCATGACAGCGACAAATTCGCCTTCATTCACATCTATGTTCACTCCATTCAGCGCACTTGTTTCAATTTCAGATGTGCGGAAGATTTTCTTTAGGTCTTTAACTTTTATCATAACTGTATTTGTTTATTCTGATTTTAAATTTTCAACGGGGTTGGCCGATGCACGGCGTATAATGAGGGCGGCTGCCACAATCATAATGATTAATACGGTCAAGATGCCTGACAGCACGAATTTCAGCCACAGTCCGTCCAGGGTCACAGCAAACTGATCAAGCCACAAAGAAGAGAAGTACCACGCGGCCGCAGTGCCCAATATTACAGCGGGCAATGCTGTTACAAGAACCGCTCTGCATATAAGTTTGACAATAGACACCGTTGACGCTCCGTTAACCTTTCTTATGGCGATTTCGCGTTGTCTGCGGCGCATCTCGTCAGACAGATATCCTGTCATGCCTATGGCGCATATAAGCATAAGAAGAATAGTCGCAATCACGACCAGTGACCGGAATTGAGCGACACTGCTGTATGTTTCAATCTTCATGTTTGAAAACAGGGATGTGTGGACTGATTTACTTGTTCCCAGAATTTCAGGCATAGCTTCAGTCAGTTTCATATACGACTCCATGACCGGCTCTGACAATTTGACATTGTAATATCTAAGTGTATATTTTTCGGCATTGTTCCCAAGAAACGGCTGCTGCGGCTGATAATAGTTTCCGGTGGTAAAGTCCTCTATTACACCGGAAATAAACACCGGATCTCCGCCAAAGTGAATTCTTTTGCCTACAGCGGTTTCAGGGGTCATATCAATCAATTCAGTGAATTTTTCATTGACAATAACTTCTGAAGAGTCTTTGGGGAAACTGCCGTTCAACATCTTGATTCCCATTACATCGATGTAGTTTTCACCGATGTAATCGTATCTTGTTGAAAAGAGTTTTTTACCGGACTCGTTTGAGATAATGTTTCCGCTATATCCGCTACCCGGATAGTACTGGGATTTTGTTACCGCCTCCACATACGGCAGCCCGGACAATGAGGCGAGCAATGCTTCAGATTCCTCTTTGGTGTTTGACGGATTGTATACCAAAGCGATATGGTCTTCATCAAATCCCGGATTGGTGTTTATCAGAGTGTTGTACTGAGCCAGAACTATTACTAATATTCCGGACACAAGGGCGGCGCCGGCAAATTCTATAAAAAGTAAGGCATGTTTCCATCCGTATTTCTTTTCTGTATAACGTCTGAAAACCTGAGAAACCGGAACCTTGCTGAATATATTTGCAGGAATAAGAGCCGCGATTATGAAAATCAGAACGGTCACAGCCAACACAATCCAGACTCTGTCAAAAGACACATATGTGGCAAAATTGTCATAAATGGTTTCCTGAGCGAAACGGTTTGCAAGCCACCAGAAGAATGCTCCCAAAAGCAATGCACCCAAGAGTACCAGGCATGTCTCTATTATAAACATTCCGTATATCGTGCCGGCTTTGGCTCCATTGCATTTGTGAACACCGATGGCTTTGGCTCTTCTGCTGAGAGAAGATATGCACAGCAACACATAGTTCAGAGATGTGATAATAAGAATTGCTATTCCAAGAATCGAGAGGGTGAGTGTCATATGCCTTACCTGATCCGAACCGGAATAAGTGTCGCGAATGGGGGCTGCCATTCCTTTGATACTTATAGATTCGGTAGGCGGGTTGTGACGGAGCAGAACAGCAGTAATCTTTTTGTTGAAATCATCCGCCGATTCTGGAATCTCTTTCAGTCTTATATACTCATACCAGCGGTCTCCTCCATCCCATGAATTGATTCTATAGCCGCCGCACCATTCATATATGTTGCCTATAAAATCCGCATGGAGCGTCGTTTCTTCTCCCCATGACTTGAACATGCCTTTCACAGATAGCAGGTACTCACCATAATATAGGTCTTTGTCAAGGGGCGATTCATCGCCAAAGTACTTTTTAGCCGCGACATCACTTATATAGATGCCACCGTCGGCAGTTATAGCTTTGGGGTCGCCGCATATAAGTTCAACACCCATTGTTTCAAAGAACATTGAATCGGTCACAATCAAGTCGCCTTCGACAATATTGCCACCATTTTTGAATTCTTTAGAACCTAGAGGATTTACAACTGTAGCACTGCTCACTATATCAGACAATTCATCGGCGCAAGCTCCTGCTAAAGGAAATAGACACGCCTGTTGTACAGGCAATTCCTTGCCATCTATCGAAAACTGCATCCACAGCTGGTAAAGTGATGACGGATCCCGGAACTTTGAGTCGAAAGAATTGTCGTGAGCCACTCTCGCAAAAATAAAGCAGCACATTGTCAGTCCGAGTCCCAACGACAGGATTTTAATCGCTGTAGAGGACCGGTATGCGCTTAATGTTTTAAAAGCGTATCGAATTTTGTTCATTATATATAGGTTTTGGGGTTAAGTCGATTTTTAAATTAATATAATTCATCTTATTCTATTATTGCATTTTCTGTGCCAAACATTATAATAGTCTGTTTAATAGTCGATTGCCTGCAAACGCACTTGACATTATTGTCAAAAAATCATACATCACATGTAAAATTAGTTTACAATCATGTAGTTGCGATATGTGTGTGCAATGTTTGTGCCACGGAATTAATGGCTAACTTTGTACATTATGGCAAACAGCAAAAAAATACTCATAGTCGATGACAATCGAGGAGTTCTGTCCGCTCTGAGGCTTTTATTGAGGAGTAGGGGATACGACGTGGAAACATTTGACAATCCGGCTAATGTTTCGGCTGTATCTATTGCGGAAGCAGGACTCATAGTCCTTGACATGAATTTCAAGTCGACGGTAAACAACGGAAACGAAGGGTTTTATTGGTTGTCAAGATTTTTGAAGATATGTCCGACTACACCTGTTGTGCTGATTACAGCGTTTGCCGAAATAAGCGTTGCGGTTCGCGGAATTAAGGAAGGTGCGGCAGATTTTATAGTAAAGCCGTGGGACAACAATAAGTTTATAGAGGTAGTGGAAGCGGCTATGAAGCAGCCGGTTTCTAAAATTAACAATCCGGATGCCGGATGTGAAGCCTTAATTTGGGGAACTTCCGAAAAAAGCTCCCGTCTTCTTGGCTTGATTCAAAAAGCAGCGCCGACCGATGCCAACATTCTTATAAACGGAGAAAACGGTACCGGCAAGGGGCTTATTGCCGAGGAAATACACCGGCGTAGCCTGCGACGCAATTTCGGTTTGACAGTCGTTGATGTCGGAGCTCTGCCCGAATCATTGTTTGAAAGCGAGTTGTTCGGGTATGCCAAAGGTGCATTTACAGGAGCAACCGCATCCAGAGCCGGAAAAATAGAGAGCGCTACAGGCGGTACTCTATTTCTTGACGAGATAGGGAATCTGCCAATACATCTGCAAAGCAAACTCCTGACAGTACTGCAGTCACGTCAGGTTACGAGACTCGGGGAGAACAAGCCGGTGCCGGTTGATATAAGGCTGATATGTGCAACGAACAGAAACCTTGGCGAAATGGTGGCGGCAGGTCAGTTCCGGGAGGATTTGTACTATCGTATAAATACCATATCCCTGACTCTTGAACCGTTGCGAAACAGACCGGAAGACATAGAAGTCCTTGCAAAAGCATTTGTAGCTGAATTCAGCGAAGCTTATGGAAAAAATGTTGAAATAGGTCTTGAAACCATACAGTTTTTGCAACGGCACCCGTGGCCGGGAAATATTCGTCAGCTCAGACATGCAGTGGAAAATGCAGTAATTATGAGTGATGACCGTATCTTACAACCGTCTGATTTCACGCTTGATACGGTGTCTTATAATTCGGGCAAAACAAAACCGACCGGAACTCTTGCTGATATGGAAAAGACAATGATAGCTGAAGCTATGACTGAATGCGGTGGCAATCTTACAGCTGTAGCTACACGTTTAGGAATCACACGACAGACTCTATACAACAAGATAAAAAAAATGGGGTTATGATTAGAATTACTGTAGCTCTGATATGTCTGGTGGCATTCACCATCGCCGCTACCTTCCTATATATATATAAGGAGTATATTTTGTGTGGTGTATGCGCATCGTTGGCGTTTATAGATTCACTGATGATTGTAAGGATATTAGTATCAGTGGATATAGACATGTCAATTCTTATAGAGGCTGTAAAGAATCAAGACACATCGCTCCGCTTTCCTAAGAGAAAATACTATGCAAGGGTAGGGGAAAAGCTCAACCAAATATCGGCGATGCTTCATGACGTGAGGGTTAAAACCGCTGAGAAACAGCACTATTTCAATATAATACTTGACAACATCCAGGTCGGAGTTATGGTGGTAGACAGCAGAATGCGTGTAATAACAACCAATAAAACGTGCCTTTCCATGCTATACATGGATATTGTGCCATGTATAGACCGAATCAGAAAGATATATCCCGAACTGGCATCAAGTCTCTGTGGCTTGCGCCATAAAGACTGTACGTCAGTGCAACTGCCCGATAGAAACCTGTCTATAGCATGCAGTGAGGCATCTTTTTTTCACTATGGAAAAATAAAGTTGTTTGTACTGACAGAAATCAGTCAGGCGTTGAACCGGAAAGAAGAAGAAACCTGGAGCCTATCTGTACGCACACTATCACATGAAATAATGAATTCCCTTGCTCCGATAATTTCTATATCTCAAACACTTAGGGAAGTCCCGGACGAGGAAATCGATATGAATATAATACGAGAGAGCCTTGACACAATTTCCAGTATGAGCGAAAATTTGAAATTGTTCGCTCAAAATTACAGAGCTCTTGCCCTCATGCCCAATCCTCAGATTTCCTCTCATTCTTTGCTGTCTATGATCAAAGAAGTAATCGGCGTTGCAACCCACTGGCAGTCAGGCATAAAGCCGATAGCGTTTGAAGTAAATGTACCTGAATCAATAATCGTATACTGCGACAGAACTCTGACAATCAGAGCAATAAGTAATGTAGTGAAGAATGCGGTCGAGGCTGTTACACTCAACGATAATCCTATTATAACAATATTCGGTTCGCAGGAATCCAATCGAAGCACACTTTCAATAAGCAACAACGGTCCTATTATTCCCGCAAATATCATTAAGGATATTTTTACACCGTTTTTTACAACCCGAAGTGGTGGACAAGGCATAGGTCTCTCTCTTAGTAAGAGAATAATGTCAGCCCAAAGAGGCGCACTGGTTCTTGAACAGTATGACAAGAAACGCAATTACACAACTTTTAGTTTTCAGTTCATGACTGAAGGGGCTGCCTTCCAATAACATCATGCGAAAGTTTTCTCATGTATGAATTTCTTGAGGACAATTTAGTACGCGGGCACAAACGATTGAAGGCGGGGAGTCGAAAATTATTTCTCTCACACCTTATTTTACATAATATACATTATGGGCAAACAAATAACAGGCGTTTTGCAGATTCGATTTTGATTTATTACCTTTGCCCATATAGAAAACTTTCTGTGAGTCGGATTCTGAAATACATATGCCACTCGGTGCTGATAATCTGCATCAGCTCAATGGCTTTGCATCGCTATCATCATCATGATTGTGATGGAGATATATTTTTCAGAATTATATCTTCTTATGAAATTGCATTGAGTCAGCATGAGCTTATAGCTTGTGAACATGAAGCCGAGAATACTTCAGGTAACGCTCACGACCACAGTCACAGTCATCCTTGTTCTGATGATTGCTGGCTTTCTGCTGACTACTCGTGTATTACAGAAAATCATAAGATTGACGTTGATACGTTTCAACAGCTTTTTTTGCTGGGAATTACTTCATATATTTTACAGCAAGACTACAAGGCTGACAATTCAATTTCATTAGAATTTCCACAAGAGAAAACGATACCATGTCAAACAGTAGGCATTAAACCACTTAGAGCACCTCCGGCATGTTGATTAAGAATTGAGGCAAACCTCTCCCCTTTTATTATTTTTAATTCTTAATTAACAGATTATGAATAGATTATACATATGCGGCAACTTGCTGTCCGTAATTATGTTGTGCTCATGTACGCACAATGAATCCTCTCATTCCGAGGAAGTTGACGCACATCATGACCATGGCGATGAGATTGTGTTACATAAAAAGGATGCAGAAGCATTTGGTGTTAAAACAATAACGGTACAGCCGGGTGTGTTTTCTGAAATTATAAATGTTACCGGTCAGATAATGCCGTCAACAACCGGTAGCATAACTTTGGTTGCGCCTAAGTCCGGCACTATCAATTTCCGGTCTGGAATTGCACAGGGCATGGATGTCGAAAAATCACAGACAATTGCAACTATTTCAACAACAGGCATTTCAGGCGGAGATGTCTCAGCTGTAGCTAAAGCAAGAGTAGTCGCGGCAAAAAAGGAACTGGATCGGCTGACAGAATTGCTTGCAGACGGTATTGTTACCCGGCAGCAGGTAAATCAGGCGCAGGCAGAATATAATCAGGCGGTCGCATCCTACAGCCCGTCTGCCGCGTCAGGCAGTGTCTCATCTCCAATCAAAGGGGTGCTTACTGAACTGTCAGTACAAAACGGCGATTATGTTGATGCCGGACAACCGATAGCTATCGTAAGCCAGAATAACAAATTGACTCTGAAGGCAGATATTCCTGTTCGATATTTCAATAAATCAAAAAACATTACGGATGGCAATATAAGGATTCCCGGATCCGGAAACTGGGTGTCTTTCGACAGTATAAAAGCGGCTCCTACCGCCGACTCCCCTACTTCTGCCACTCAAGGATATATGCCATTATATTTCTCAATAACGAATAATGGCAATTTAATGGCAGGCTCATTCGTTGAAATCGCTTTGAAAGGAGCCGAAAGAGAAAATGTAATTTTTGTCCCTTCAAAAGCTGTCACAGAGCAACAGGGAGCCAGATTTGTATATGTCCGGGTTGATGATGACGGTTATAGGAAAGTTCCAGTTGTAACTGGAGCATCTGATGGCATGTCTGTTGAGATTGTTGACGGATTGAAATCGGGCGATGAGATTGTTTGTGAGGGCGCAGTATTTATACGCCTTGCCGAAACGTCCGGAGCCGTACCTGAAGGTCATAGCCACAACCATTAAACCGTTTACAGCCATGTTGGACAAAATAATTAAAGCCTCGCTGGCTAACCGGATTACGGTACTGATAATCACCGGCATTGTTATGCTGTGGGGTTGCTATACGCTGGTTAACACTGATGTGGACATATTTCCGGACCTGAATGCTCCTACAGTGGTGGTTATGACTGAAGCTCCGGGATTCGCACCTGAAGAGATTGAAAAAACAGTCACCTACCCTATTGAGACCGCAATGAACGGAGCTCCCGGAGTTCGAAGAGTTCGTTCTTCGTCCTCTACCGGTTTTTCTGTTGTATGGGTTGAATTTGAATGGAATGAAGATTTATATCGCGCCCGTCAGACGGTAGGGGAAAAACTTTCTGAGATATCCTCCGGTATGCCCACAGGAGTAAGCGCGCCTGTTCTTGGTCCGCAATCATCAATTCTTGGTGAGATAATGATAATAGGACTTACGGCAGACTCCACTTCCCTTTCAGAGTTGCGCGATCTTGCCGACCGTACTCTGAGACCTCGCCTGCTGTCTCTTGGAGGTGTCAGTCAGGTATCTGTTATAGGTGGAGACGAAACCGAGTATCAGATTCTATTGTCTCCGGATAAAATGAAATTTCATGGAGTGACGCTTAGTGAGGTCAAAGAAGCTGTCTCAGACATAAATACCAATCCGAGCGGAGGTGTTATGTATGATTTTGGCAATGAATACCTGATAAAAGGTGATGTCTCTACGACATCCATGGAAACAATTGCAAAATCGGTGGTCAAGGCAGAAAACGGTCAGATAGTGACTCTTGAGGACATTGCCGTGCTGACTCGTGGCGCAAAGACTCCGAGACTCGGACTTGCATCAGAAAAAGGACACCCTGCTGTTTTGCTCACTGTCACAAAACAGCCGCACAGCAGCACAATTGATTTGACTGCTGAAATAGAAAAGACTTTGGCTGATGAGTGCAAGACTCTGCCTAAAGATGTCAGAGTATCTACCGATATATTCAAGCAATCCGATTTTATCGATGCTTCTATTGGGAATCTGCAACAATCTTTGTTTGAGGGTGCGTTGTTCGTTGTTATTGTGCTGTTCTTCTTCCTGATGAATCTGCGCACGACTCTGATTTCAATAGTAGCCATTCCCCTTTCAATTATAATCACCATTATTGTCCTACACGCTTTCGGACTTAACATAAACACTATGAGTCTCGGAGGCATAGCGATAGCAATAGGCTCATTGGTTGATGACGCTATTGTCGATGTTGAAAATGTATACAAACGTATAAGGCACAATGCGACACTTCCGGACAACCTGCGTCAACCGACTCTATCGGTAGTATTCGAGGCTTCGCGGGAGGTGAGACTTCCGATATTGAATTCATCGCTCATAATAATAGCAAGTTTCCTGCCGTTGTTCTTTCTTGGTGGTATTGAAGGCAGAATGCTTAAGCCGCTTGGAATTTCATTTATTGTAGCTTTAGGCGCGTCTACCGTAGTGGCTCTGACTGTAACTCCGGTATTATGCAGCTATCTGTTGTCTAAGCCGTCTGCAAAAAACCTGAATTCGGAACCCTGGCTGGCAAAACGTATTAAATCGGCGTATATTAAAGCTCTTGACAGATGTATGAACAACAAACGGACTGTGCTTGCCTCTGTTGCGGTTATGCTTGTCGGTTCCATAATTATATTCTTTACACTTGGCAGGAGTTTCCTCCCGCCGTTCAATGAAGGGTCTCTGACAATCAATGTCAGTACTTTGCCGGGAATTTCATTGGAAGAGAGTGACAGAATCGGCAGAATGGCTGAATGTGTCATACTGTCTATGCCCGAAGTCAGCACTGTTGCTCGAAAAACCGGCAGAGCCGAGCTTGACGAGCACTCTTTAGGAGTCAATGTGTCAGAAATCGAAGCGCCATATAAACTCGGCTCAAGAAGTAAAAGTGAGTTGGTAAGCGAACTTCGGTCAAAACTGGCAGAAATTCCCGGTACGAATATTGAAATCGGGCAACCTATCAGCCACCGCATCGATGCCATGCTTTCCGGAACTGAAGCGCAGATTGCTATAAAAATATTCGGAGATGACCTAACCGTACTTCAAAACATCGGCAATGAAATCAGGTCGGAAATTTCGGAGATTCCAGGAATTGTGGATATAAATGTAGAGCAGCAGATTGGCAGACCGCAGATAGAAATACGCCCTCGCCGTGACATGCTTGCCAGATACGGTATAACAATTCCTGAATTCAATTCCGCAGTATCGACATTACTTGCGGGTGAAATTGTTTCTCAGGTTTATGTGAACGGACTCCCCTATAATCTCACGCTGAAGATTGAGGATGCCGCCAGAAGCGGGATTGATAAGATAAAGGACATAATAATCAGTACACCTACCGGAGCAGTACCCCTTGACTATGTTGCGGACATTGTATCGACAACCGGACCCAATACCATAAACAGAGAGAATGTGAGTCGCAGACTGGTCGTTGCCGCAAATATAGAAAACCGCGACATGAAGAGTGCCGTGGATGACATTCGCAGCAGACTTGAAACAATCAAGCTGCCCCAGGGCTATCACATAGTGTATGGTGGTCAGTTTGAAAGCGAGGCTTCTGCCTCACGCACTTTGATGCTCGCTTCTTCAGGAGCCCTGATTATAATTTTTATGCTGCTTTATCAGGAGTACAAAAATATAACCAAGGCGCTGATTATTCTGCTGAACATGCCCCTCGCCATGATTGGCGGAGTGTTGCTTTTGAGAATTACCTCCGGCGAACTGAATATCCCCGCAATAATCGGATTCATATCACTGCTTGGCATTTCAACGCGCAACGGCATGTTGCTTATGTCGCGCTATTCAGCGCTTGCGTTAGAGGGCAAGCCTCTTAAAGACATACTGATGAGTGGTAGTGTCGACCGTCTGAATCCTATTATTATGACAGCTTTGACATCTGCCCTCGCCTTAGTGCCTCTCGCCATAAAAAGCAGTGCCCCAGGAAATGAGATTCAATCACCTATGGCTGTTGTTATTCTTGGCGGTTTGTTTACTTCAACTATATTGAATATATTTGTCGTTCCTATTATATACTATGTGTGTGAACATAAACGGAAAATATGAATAACAAAATAGTTCTTTCTTCATTCTTTGTCGCGACAGCCTGGTTAAGATGTCAGGCGTTTGATTTCAATGAGGCAGCGAGGTCTTTAGCAATGGAAAGTTATGCAGTCAAGTCCTTGAATCTTGAAAGCAAAGCCGGCATTGCAGAGCTCGAATCCGAAAACTCGCTATCTCCTATGGATGCCGAATTCGGTTATCTTTGGGGAGAAGGGCTCACTCAAAACAAATGGAACATAAGCATATCCCAGTCTTTTGACTGGCCGGGCGTGTATGTGGCACGCAGAAAAGGCATTGCCGCAGCCTCAAGAGCATATGCCGCAGCTGAGCGTTCTGCTGTCATGTCTCAGACTTTAGAAATAAAACAGGCTATGATTGATATTGTAGCCGCTAAAAAATATCTGGAACTGTCAAGTACGCTCAATGACAGTATTTCACGTTTGTACATCACCGCAAAGACCGGTGTTGATAAAGGCGAAATCACGAGGCTCGATTTGAACAAAATAGAGATAGAACGTATCGGAATACGGAAACAACTTGCTGCCGATAAAAGAAATTACTATTCGGCAGTTGAAGCGCTTGAACGGTTGTGTGCAACCGACGTGTCTGGCATAATCGCGGCTCTTGAAGACTATCCGGATGATGTTCTTTTGCCATCGGATACATATGAACTCTTGCTGACAGAGAATAATCCGGCGATATTTGAAGCTCGGCAGAATGTCCTTTCAGCAAAAGCAATGGAATCTGTTGAAAAGCGGCTTTTATTGCCTGGGGTAAGCATAGGATATACCTATGAAAACGAAGGTGAAGATAAATGGCATGGTCTGACCGCCGGAATATCGCTGCCTATTTTTTCATCCAGAAAAAAAGAGAAAGCGGCAAGAATCAGGGCGCAGTTAGCTCAATCGGAAGCGGTATTTGCCGCAAATCAGGAATCTGCAGCTTTAAAGGCGCAGAGAGCCAGAGTGGTAAGCCTGTTTGAGGAAATGCAGCAGTACAGACCCATATTTGAAAGCACAGACAATATAGCCCTTTTACGCAAGGCTGTTGCCGGTGGTCAGATGAGTCTGTATGAGTATTTTGGCGAACTGAACTATTTCATAGCGGCACGGCGGGATTATCTCGAGGTACAATACGAGTACCATACGGCTCTCGCCCGACTTAATCGCCTAACACTGCTGCCAGTATTTAAAGATTGACTTGAGAATAGGTTATAGGAAGTCTTCACGCTGAGGTGTGAAGACTTCCTATTTCAAGCACCTCAAAGGAGTGTTTTCACGATGATTTTTGCCATGCTTTTTGCGTACTTGGTTTCGTTATTAATTACGCAAAATTGTATATTTTGTATCTAACGACAAAACTTTATAATTCAAAGGGTACTATTCCGCTGATTCACGGAAAGTGCGGGCTCGCTGGTTACGAGCTATCTCGAGTTGTTTTTCAAGTCGGCTTTTTTGCAACTGTGCCAGTCGGAGTTGTCTGAACACCTTGCTTGCCCGGTATATTTCGCCAAGTGCGTAAGCTTGTTCTTCCGGGAGCGGCATTTCGTATGGTTTCGCTCCATTGTATCTTATTTTTAAGGCAATGCCTCCATGAGCTTCGGCAAACTGTCCCAGAGTGTCGCATTCATCAGGCATGAATGTAATGATTTCAACACCCCTGCTGCGGTCATTCCGTTCTCCGTCATTGGCGATGTCCGGAGTAGAGACAGACTCTCCTCCTTTAGCTATGAGTGTCACGCCTGTAGACATGGATTTCTGTGTGGAAGATGCAATTACCATATAAACTCCATCGGGAGTCATACGGGCGTATAAACCTGATTTTTCGGCAGGTACTTTACCGGCCAAGGCTTTGGTCGTGTAGTAGCCTTCAAAGGCATCAGGAACAAACTTGAGCGATTCCTTAAGACGGTTGCTCTCTATGATAAGCCCGGCTATTGCGCTGTCGCATTGTTCAATCTGTTTTAAAGACGACAACTCAATTATCTGAGGGCGGAGACTCATGCCTTCTCTGCGAACCTCTATTTCAGACGGGTACTGTCTATCCAAGGAATCAAGATTAGCCAGTGCGGCGTCATACTCCTTGTCGTTCATTAATTTGGTTGCCAGGTCAACGTACTCTCTTGCTTTCTTTTCATCGGAATTGCCGCAAGATGAAAATGCCATGGTGCCGCCCAACGCGACGGTTATAAGTAATTTGCTATACGCGTTGTACATCTTTTACTCCTTTTACTGTTTTGATTTTTTTTATAATGTTGGTAAGTGACGCCGTATCGCTTATTCCGATTGTCAGATGTCCGCTGAAAATGCCGTCATTGCTGTCTATGGAAATGCTGCGCAGACTGACATTTGACTCTTTGTTTATTATAGATGTTATATTTGTCACTATGCCTATGTCATCCTGCCCTACTACATTCAGTACGGCTGCAAACATCTGACCTGCCTTGCCACTCCACCTTGTATTTATTATTCTGTAAGGGTAGCGACTACGTATGTTGGGAGAGTTAGGACAATCCTTGCGATGAATTTTGATGACACCTTCTGCTGAAATGAATCCGAAAACATCATCGCCATATATGGGGTTGCAACATTTGGACATCCTATAGTTGACCCCTTTTATATTGTCTCCGATAACAAGAATATCGCCGTCGGTATCCTCATGTACCGGTTGCTGCAACGTAAATTCTCCTGCCGAACGCGCTTCCACCGGAGTCTCAGCCTTGTCCTCAAGATTCAGGTAGGCGTTTATGACATCGGCGGAGTCGATAGTCTCTTTGCCGATTTCGCTGTAAAAGTCAGTTACAGTCTTGTAACCTAACTTTTTAATTAATTTCATCAGGGTTGCTTCCTCAAGCTCTATCTTACGGTTTTTACAACGCCTGTGAAGCAGCTCCTTGCCAAGGTCTGCGACTCTGCTGTGCTGTTCGTTAATACTTTGCCGTATTTTGGTGCGCGCTTTGGATGTCACTACGAAATTAAGCCAGTCCAGCTTAGGCTGCTGATTGGCGGAAGTCATAATTTCCACGGTATCTCCACTGCGCAGTTTGTGGTTGATACGTCGTGTGCGACCATTTACTTTGGCACCTGTACATGTACATCCGATGCGCGAATGTATGTTGAACGCGAAATCAAGAACAGACGCCCCAAGCGGCAGCCGATACAAATCGCCTTTTGGAGTGAATACAAAAACCTCCTTGTCGTACACATCTATCTTGAACTCTTTCATAAGTTCAAGAGGCCCGCTTTCTGCGCCTTCTATGATTTCCCTGACCCGGTTCATCCATGTGTCAAGGTCGTTTTCGCTTTTGATTCCTTTGTATTTCCAGTGGGCTGCGACTCCCCTTTCGGCAATTTCATCCATCCGCCGGGTGCGTATCTGCACTTCCACCCATTTAGCTTCCGGGCCGCGAACAGTGATGTGCAGTGACTCATAGCCGTTGCTTTTTGGGATGCTTAGCCAGTCCTTGAGTCGTGCCGGATTTGGCTGATACATGTCTGTGACTATAGAATAGGCAAGCCAGCATTCGCTGCGTTCGCGTTCTTTGGGCACATCAAGAATTATGCGTATGGCGAACAAGTCATATATATGCTCAAGGTCATTGTGCTGTTTCTGAATCTTGTTCCAGATAGAGGATATTGACTTGGTTCGGCCTTTTATATCAAATTTAAGACCTTGTTTTTCAAGCTCTGCCTTTACAGGGGCTATGAATGCGGCTATATAAGCATCGCGGTTGGCTTTGGTTTCGTTAAGTTTGTGAGCTATGCGGGTGTAGATATCTCTATTAGTATACTTTAGCGCCAAGTCTTCCAGCTCTCCTTTAATTTTATACAAGCCGAGTCTATGCGCTATAGGTGCATAAAGGCATTTGGCTTCGAATGCCGTTTGCTTTACACGATCTTCATCTGGATGATGGTTGATGTCTCGCATGCGTACCGTGCATTCGACTATCTTGATAATTATTACTCTTATATCATTGGCAAATGTCATAAGAAGATTGCGGAAGTTCTCGCTGACACCGACCACACCTCTGTCATAGAGGTTTTCTACCTTTAGCAATCCGGTCAGCAGAGCAGCCACATCATCTCCCCATTCGGCGGCAGCATCTTCAGGCTTAAGAAGCCCGGCTCTGCATAATGGGGTAAGTATCATAGAAATAATCATGCTACGGTCAGAGCCGATTTCCTCGCAAAGAAGTTTCACGGACATCATGTAGTGAAACAGGCTGTTTCTGCCGAATGAATCGCGACAATGAGCCATGCCGGAATCAAGTGCGGATACCGAGCGGGCAAGCCTATGTCTTTCCTCATAAGGCACTGTTGCACCACAGAGTGTTACCAGCTTTCTTATAAGGGTTGGTAATTGTTTAAGCTCTTTGATGTTAAAGAATGACGCATCCATACTTGTGTACAAAGATATGCAATTATTTGTCCGAATCAAATAAAGTAACTGCTAATAAACAAAAAATGCCGCACAGTTCATAGTGGTGCGGCATTGAGTAGTTACGATTTTTTATAATTCGTTGTTTCGCGGATTATTATTAAGATCCTCTGTACTTTGTTTTTGCAGGCATTCGGTGTTTTTGTCGTTGTCGGCTTCGTTCTGAGCGACTCCGGGGTATTCAAGAGCCTGTTCTACAGTAGCTTTATTTTCTTTGTTTGTTTCCATAATGGTAAAGGTTTTGACTTTACCATTTAAACACGCTTGCCGTAGATATTGTTCTTTATTCCAATGGCAATTGATTGAGGCTCTCTATATACTCAAGCAGTTCTTCCCGTCCTCTGCCATCTTCGCTGCTTGTCAGGAACACAGGAGGCAATGATTCCCATTGGTCAAGAAGCGCCTTACAGTATTCCGCCACTTTTTTCTTTCCGGCGTCTGTTCCAAGTTTGTCCAATTTAGTGAATACAATAGAAAACGGTATTTCATTTTCGCCAAGCCATGCCATAAACTCCAAATCGATTTTCTGAGGTTCGTGACGAGAATCTACCAATACGAACAGGTTGGTCATCTGGACTCTGTCAAGTATGTAGTTTTCTATCATTTTCTTGAGTTTGTCACGGCTGTCCTTCCCTCTTCGGGCATATCCGTAGCCCGGCAAATCCACAATATACCAGCTGTCGTTTATCAAAAAATGATTTATAAGCATGGTTTTGCCGGGGGTCGCTGATGTCATGGCAAGCCCTTTATGTCCGGTCAGCATGTTTATAAGGCTTGATTTGCCGACATTCGAGCGGCCTATGAAAGCGTATTCATGCATCTTATGATCGGGACATTTTCTTACATCAGAGTTACTTATTGAGAAGCGTGCGCTGTTGACTATCATATATCAATTCGATTTTTGGTTATATATGTGCAAATATAGCACAAAAAGCCATAACTTTGCATTCATGGGCGTTAATCCTGACAGGGAACCGGTGTTCCGGTTCAAGCAATTTGAGGTAAGAGACGGTGTCGGTGCCATGAAAGTCGGCACAGATGCCGTGATTCTTGGAGCATGGACGCCGGTCGAGGGTATTCAGAGAGCTTTAGACATCGGCACCGGTACCGGAATTCTGTCACTCATGCTTGCCCAGCGAGGTGTCGGTTCTGTCACGGGAGTGGAAATCGACAAGGCTGCGGCTGATGAGGCAGCATTGAATATAAGCAGGTCAAGGTGGTGCGAGTCTATTAAAATAGTATGCGGCGATGTAATGGAAATAGATTTAAGCCGGTTCAAGCCGCAACTGATAATTTGTAATCCGCCGTTTTTCGCTGATGCTCTAAAAGGCCCCGATGAGGCAAGAAACTTAGCCCGTCATGAAGCGAGTCTGGGATTTGAGTCTCTTATAAGACTGTCTGCGCGGTACCTTGACGATGATGGGTTGCTCGCATTCATTTCTCCGGCAGACAGGGAGTCGGATATTGTTTTTGCAATGTCCATAGCCCGTATGCATATTGCAAAGAAGACTTATATAAAGACAACACATGCAAAGAGTCCCAAAAGGATATTATGGTTGTCTGGGAAAAAAAATATTGCAACAGAAACAACAACATTAATTATTCACGGAAACGATTCAGGGTATACCGACGAGTATATTTCACTGACGTCTCCTTTCTATCTGCATTTATGAATAATAAGCTACAGTTTAATGTCAGTTCCGGACAGCGCTTAATCGCATTTGTGTGTGTCTGTGTTCTGTTTTTTATATTAGGGTCTGTTATAACAGGGGTTATATCATACGGAGGGGTAACAGCAGCTCGTCTGAGAATAGCTACTGTGGTACAGGATGTTATGTTGTTTATTATGCCGGCGGTTGTTACTGCGGTAGTTATAAGCAGACGCCCGGCAGATTTTTTGATGGTAGGTAAAGCTCCTTCTTTATTGGTGTGTATGCTGACAGTGGCTGTAGTAATAGCTTCCATACCGGCAATGAATCTTCTTGTAAAGTGGAATATGAGTATGAGTCTCCCCGATTCCATGACTGCATTGGAGGCGTGGATGCGTTCTTCGGAGAAAGCGGCTCAGGAGTTTACTGAAATGCTTATAGGCGGAACCGGAGTCAAGAATCTTATTGTTGCATTGTTGATAGTAGGCGTTCTTGCGGCGTTTAGTGAAGAATTGTTTTTCAGAGGATCATTGCAGCGAGTTTTGCTTACCTGTGGAATGAATGTGCATGTCGCCGTTTGGGTTACAGCCTTTATATTCAGCGCTGTACACATGCAGTTTTTTGGTTTTATACCAAGACTTGTTTTAGGTGCAGGTTTTGGTTACATTGTTGTGTGGAGCGGCAATGTGTGGCTTGGGGTATTAGCGCATTTTACGAATAATGCAATAGCCGCTGTCGGTATTACTGTCGCACGCACTAACCGGATTATCGGCAGCGCCTGCCAGGAATGTAGTGATATAACTTCCAATGAAGTGGTATTAGCATTTGTCAGCGCGGCAGTTGTATCTGTCCTTTTAGTTTTGTTGAGAAAAGCGCTCAATCAAACTTCTTGCGGTTAAATACGAACGCCCGTCCGAGGTATTTTTCTCTTACAATGGGGTTTTCCGTCAGTTCTTCGGATGTTCCCTGAAAGAGAATCTTTCCTTCAAAAAGAAGATAGGCACGGTCTGTTATGCGCAGAGTTTCCTGCGCGTTATGGTCGGTAATGAGTATACCAATGTTTTTTTCTTTAAGGCGGTACACTACCTCTTGAATATCTTCTACCGCGATAGGGTCAACACCTGCGAAAGGTTCGTCAAGCATTATGAAGCTCGGGTCAATAGCCAGACATCGGGCAATTTCGGTGCGCCGTCTTTCACCTCCGGACAAGCGGTCTCCAAGATTCTTTCTTACTTTTTGCAGACTGAATTCGTTTATAAGGCTTTCCAGTTTTTCTTTCTGATATTCCTCAGTAGTATCAGTCATTTCAAGCACCGCTTTTATGTTGTCTTCAACCGTGAGTTTTCTGAACACCGATGCTTCCTGAGCAAGGTAGCCGATGCCGTTTTTCGCACGTTTGTAAACCGGGTACTTGGTGATGTTCAAGTCATTAAGAAATATTTCACCTTCGTTGGGTGTTATAAGCCCTACAGTCATGTAGAATGTAGTGGTTTTGCCTGCTCCATTTGGTCCCAATAGCCCGACAATCTCACCTTGAGTTACATTAATTGAAACATGGTTCACCACAGTACGCTGTCCGTATTTTTTTACGAGGTTCTCGGTCCTCAAAACCATTTTGTCTGTTTCAGTTTTTTTACGGCTTTCCTGCTGCGGGGTCTTGATCTCATCAGATTCATAGAAGCTGACTGTTTCCGCATTTGCAGAAGCCTTAGGCTTATTATCGAACTTTATGCTGAATGCCATAGATTAGTTTTTTAGCATTTGTGCTTTTGCGAGGCGGACCTCGATATAATCAACCAGCAGGTTTATAGCAACTTTGTTGGCTCCACCCTGAGGTATTATCAGGTCGGCAAATCTTTTGGAGGGTTCTATGTACATAGAGTGCATCGGCTTAAGGACATCCTGATAACGGTCAATTACAGTCTGTGGGGTTCTGCCGCGTTCCACACAATCGCGAGATATAACCCTAATCAGGCGGTCATCTGCGTCTGCGTCAACGAACACTTTAACGTCAAGCATGTTTCTTAGCACCGGATCTGTAAGAACCAGTATGCCTTCTACAATCACTACATCGCGTGGGGCAACTTCAACAGTTTCTTTTTGTCTGGAGCATGTAAGATAGCTGTATGTAGGCATCTGTACTGTTTTTCCTTGCTTGAGTTCTGTAAGATGCTTTACCAGCAGTTCCCACTCTATGGCGGCTGGCTCATCGAAATTTACCTTAGCTCTTTCAGACATAGGCAAGGGGCTCAAGTCTCTATAATATGAGTCTTGTGGCAGGACAGCCACCTCACCTGCCGGCAAACTTGATATTATTTTGTTGACAACAGTGGTTTTACCTGAACCAGTGCCACCTGCAATACCAATTATTATCATGTTTTCAGTTATACTTCAATAAACAACGGTACATCAGTCTCCTATCAGGTGTTTTCGCTCACAACGCACTACCCTACCCGGAAATTGTTCAACAAAAGACAGGTTGTGTGTAGCCATTATTACAGCTGTGCCATTCTTGGATATTTCATGCAGGCGACCTACAATCTGCTCGCCGGTAACGGGGTCAAGATTGCCCGTCGGCTCATCGGCAATAATCAGTTTCGGTCGGTTCAGCATGGCTCGGGCTATCACTATGCGTTGCTGCTCGCCGCCGCTCAGTTCATGTGGCATCTTGTAAGACTTATTCAGCATGCCTACTTCCGAGAGGACTTCTTCAATGCGTCTGTCAATAGAATCTTTCTCTTTCCATCCGGTTGCGTCAAGGACAAAACGGAGGTTTTCGTAGACAGAACGGTCGGTCAGTAACTGGAAATCCTGAAACACTATGCCGATCTGGCGCCGTAGCAGGGGTATGTCTTTATGTCGTATTGTTTTCAGGTCAAATCCAAGAACCTGTGCAGAACCGTCAGCTACAGGTATCTCTGCGTACATAGACTTCAACAGAGAGCTTTTACCGCTGCCTACTTTACCTATGAGGTACACGAACTCTCCCTCTTGAAGTGAGAAATTGACATCTTTCAGAACTATTAGTTCTTTGCGGTGTAACTCTACGTTGCGATATGATACAATATCTGTTGCCATAATCAATAGCCCATTTCAGACAAGAACTTGATTCTTACCAGCCGAATTTCCTCTTCGGAGAATTCGCTGCCAAATTCTTTATAAGCTTCTTCGATGTCTCCGCTTTCACTTTGTTTGAAATAATCGAAAATATCGTTTTGTTGCTCGTCGTCCAAAATTTCATCAATATAGTAGTTGATATTGATTTTAGTACCGGAGTTTACAATAGCTTCTATATCATCAAGCAGTTCGGAAAACTCGAGACCTCTTGATTCGGCAATTTCTTCTAATGATATTTTTCGGTCTATGGCGTGTATTATAGCTATTTTGACTTTGCTTTTATTTGCCACGCTTCTGACAACCAGGTCTTCCGGACGCTCGATTTCATTTTCTTCCACATGCCTTTTTATCAGCTTTATGAATTCCTCGCCGTAGCGTTTGGCTTTCCCGACTCCTACGCCGGAAATACCGGCAAGTTCTTCCATAGTGACCGGATATGTAGTCGCCATTGCTTCCAGTGAGGGGTCCTGAAATATGACATATGGAGGCAGTGACACACTTTTAGCTATCTTTTTTCTGAGGTCTTTAAGTATGGAATACAATTCAGGGTCAGCAGCACATCCACTTCCGCTCTTTACTATTTCGGGTTCTTCGTCTTCATTGATGTCTGAGTCTTCAACTACTTTGAACGATTTAGGCGATTTCAGGAATTTCTTGCCGGCGGCAGTCAATTTTATGACTCCATAGCTTTCAATGTCCTTGTCAAGGTATCCGGCAATTATAGCCTGACGTATAACTGCATTAAGGAACCGTTCATCGGAAGATGACGCAATGCCGAATACATCCAGATCCTCATGTCCATAGCTTCGAACTTCAGCGGAGGTCTTGCCCCGCATTACATTTATGACATGGTCGGCTTTAAACTTTTCATTTAACGCAATAACTGTCTCAATCACAGCGCATAAATCATCTTTGGCTTCCACTTTTTTCTTTGGATTTTTACAATTGTCACAATTACCACAATACTCCACGTCATATTTTTCTCCAAAATAATGCAGCAGCGATATGCGACGGCAGATGCTTGATTCGGCGTAGCTCGCTGTTTCGGCAAGAAGCTGTTTGCCTATTTCTTGTTCCGATATTGGTTTGTTCTGCATGAACTTCTCCATTTTCTGGAGGTCCTTGGGCGAATAATAGGTTATGCATTGCCCTTCACCACCGTCGCGGCCTGCGCGTCCGGTCTCCTGATAATAGCCTTCAAGAGATTTAGGCATGTCATAGTGTATTACAAACCGGACATCGGGCTTGTCTATTCCCATTCCGAAGGCGATTGTAGCCACAATAATGTCTACATCCTCATGGATAAACGCGTCCTGATTGTCAGAACGAGTCGAGGCGTCCATTCCGGCATGGTACGCAAGAGCTTTAATATTATTGACTTTCAGTATTTCAGTAAGTTCCTCAACCTTTTTGCGACTAAGGCAGTATATGATACCGCTTTTACCTTCGTTATTCTTGATAAACCGAATTATGTCGCGATCCACATTGTTGTTTTTCGGCTTGATTTCATAATACAGGTTTTCACGGTTGAACGAGGACTTGAAAACTTTTGCATCAAGCATTGCAAGGTTTTTCTGAATGTCGTGCTGTACTTTTGGGGTTGCCGTTGCTGTCAGCGCAATCACGGGTCTTTTCCCTATTTCATTTATTATAGGTCTGATTCGACGGTACTCAGGTCTGAAGTCGTGTCCCCACTCGGATATACAATGGGCTTCATCCACCGCATAGAAAGAGATTTCCACTGTTTTGAGGAATTCGATGTTTTCTTCTTTCGTGAGTGATTCCGGAGCAACGTACAACAATTTGGTTTTACCGGATGATACATCATCCTTGACTTTGTCAATAGCGGCTTTGTTTAGTGAGGAATTGAGAAAATGGGCTATGTCATCCGCCTCACTGAAATTGCGCATGGCATCCACCTGATTTTTCATGAGGGCGATAAGCGGGGAAATGACAATAGCCGTGCCTTTCATCATCAGCGATGGTAATTGATAGCACAGGGACTTGCCACCCCCTGTCGGCATTAAAACGAATGTGTCGTTGCCGTCAAGAAGGCTTTTTATTATAGCTTCCTGATTGCCTTTGAATTTATCAAATCCAAAGTGCAGCTTAAGCGCGTCAGCGAGGAGAGGTTTCTCAATCATACAATTTGCCGGGGAATAAATGTGGTTAATTATTTAGAATTAAACTGATTAACTATTGGTTGACATTTCAAAGTTGGCGGCACGGAGTTTCTCCAGTGCGTATTGTACCGTAACCTCGAATTTTTTAGATTTTGACGAAGGAACCTCATACATGGCATCTATCATTATAGACTCAACGATGGACCGAAGGCCTCTTGCGCCAAGTTTATATTCAATCGCTTTGTCCACAATCAAATCAAGGGCTTCATCGGTAAAGGTGAGCTTAACGCCGTCCATACCGAACAATTTTTCATATTGTTTCACGATTGCGTTTTTAGGCTCGGTGAGCACTCTGCGCAATGCGTCCCTGTCAAGAGGGTCAAGGTGCGTGAGTATTGGCAGACGTCCTATGATTTCGGGGATGAGTCCGAATGACTTCAGGTCCTGCGGCGCAACATACTGAAGAAAGTTGTCGCGGTCTATGTTTCCACGTGAGGAGTTGTTTGAGTAGCCGACAACATGCGTGTTGAGTCGTTGGGCTATTTTTCTTTCAATTCCGTCAAAAGCGCCTCCACAGATAAACAATATGTTTTTGGTGTCAACCGGAATCATTTTTTGTTCAGGATGTTTCCTGCCTCCTTGTGGCGGCACATTGACAACCGAGCCTTCAAGGAGTTTTAACAAACCTTGCTGAACTCCTTCTCCGCTGACGTCTCTTGTTATGGATGGATTATCGCCTTTTCGGGCAATCTTATCTATTTCATCAATAAATACTATACCTTTCTGGGCTTTCTCGACATTGTAATCGGCTGCCTGAAGCAGGCGGGTCAGAAGGCTTTCTATATCTTCTCCGACATAGCCGGCTTCAGTAAGTACTGTAGCATCTACAATTGTGAATGGAACATCCAAGAGACGGGCTATAGTTTTTGCAAGGAGTGTTTTGCCGGTGCCGGTAGGACCAACCATTATTATGTTGCTTTTCTCAATGTCAACATCATCGTCCTGTTTCTGGGCAAGACGTTTGTAGTGGTTGTATACTGCAACTGAAAGATATTTTTTAGCAGAATCCTGACCTATGACATAGCTGTCAAGAAAGTTGCGGATTTCCAACGGTTTTGGCACGTTGTCCAGTGTAGCCACCTCTGCGGCTGCCACGCTTTTTCCATGCAGTTCTTCTCGATAGACCTTCAGAGCCTCATCCAGCTGCTCCACACACTCTGCACAGATATGCACGTCTGAAACAGCACTGGGAATAAGCACCTCTGACGCGTCAGCAGGGCGTCCGCAGAAATCACATGAAAATGTTGTTTTTTTCTTTGCCATCAACAATCAGTGTTTTGCTTTAACAAGAACATCATCTATCATGCCGTACTCTTTGGCTTCCTGCGCAGTCATCCAATAGTCTCGGTCTGAGTCTCGTTCCACTTTGTCAAACGGCATTCCGGAGTGGTCTGATATGATTGTATAAAGTTCTTTTTTGAGTTTCTGGATTTCACGGGCAGTTATTTCTATGTCTGATGCCTGACCTTGAGCGCCGCCCATGGGCTGGTGAATCATTACTCGTGAATGACGCAGTGCGAATCTTTTTCCTTTAGCTCCTGAGACAAGCAGAACAGCCGCCATAGAAGCTGCCATGCCGGTACAAATTGTAGCAACATCGCTGGATACATACTGCATGGTGTCGTATATACCCATCCCTGCATAAACGGAGCCTCCGGGAGAGTTCAGGTATATGCTTATGTCTTTTCCCGGATCTGCTGAATCAAGATACAGCAGCTGCGCCTGAATCACATTTGCGGTATAGTCATTGACATCGGTGCCAAGAAATATTATGCGATCCATCATAAGCCTTGAGAAAACGTCCATTTGTGCCACATTAAGCTGGCGTTCCTCTATAATGGTTGGTGATATATAACTTGAGGTGATAGAAGAGGCGTACTGGTCAAGGGCAAGACCATTCATGCCAAGATGTTTCACCGCATAGTCTCTGAAATCGTTCTTCATATTGCTTAAATAATTAGCTTGAGTTGGTTTTTATACTTCAAAATTACGATTTTTTTAGGGGCAATGCAACTTTTGGTATAAAAAAATCACCGCAGCGACCAATGTTTACCAAAGGAACTGCGGTGATTGTGCTATTATATATAAGGTGTACCCTTATCAGGCTTTAGATGCTATTTCTTTGAACTCATCGAGAGAAACACTCTTCACATCAAGAGTCACTCCATTTTTAATTGCGTCAAACAATTTAATGTCACCGATTTGTTCAATAAGGCGAGGACGATAGTTTTTGTCTGCAAGGATGTTCTTGGCGTAGTTTGTCAGTGTTTCGTCGTCCATATTGGTCATGCCGTACTGAGCAAACTGCTGCTTTGCGATGTTTTTGGCAAATTCAATAAGGTCTGTCTCTTCTATCTTGATTTGTGCAAGGTTTGCAATAGACTCTTTTATGAGTTGCCATTTGAGGTCGGGCTCCATGCGAGAGTATTCTTCTTCGATGTTCGCTTCTGTAATGGCTTCATCACGATTGATAAGCCATTTTTTCAGTATAGCGGCCGGAAGTTCCATATTGCCGTATTTTTCAACAAAATACTTGCGGGCATCAAGGCGGAAAATTATTTCGCTGTTCTGCTTGAGGCTGCCTCCAATCATCTCTTTTACGAGTGCCAGATATGATGCCTCGTCAGTAGCTTTGTCTTTGCCAAACACCTGATCGTAGAATTCCTGATTGTGTTCTGCCAGACGCACTACTATTATTTCAGATATAGTGAGCTGGAAGTCGCTGTGAAGGTCTGCCACACGGTTTTTGTCAACCTGAAGCATTGATGACAGCTCTGTAGTATCTCCGTTGCATGTTTTCCAGGGATTGAACACAACCTTGTCATCGACTTTTTTGCCTTCAAAAAGAGATGCCTGGTCTTTGTCTTTGAAGAACATGGGCGCTACTATTCCGTTTACAACCTGAATAGCGCCTTCACCCTCTTTTACATTGCCGTTTTCGTCCAATTCAAAAATAGCTCCTTTTACAAGAGCGTCTTTTTCAAACACTTCACCGGGAACCTGCGCGCCGAAGCGTTTGCGCAAAGCCTCATCCTGCTCGGCAACCATTTCGTCGCTGACCTGAATCTCGTAGTAGGGAATCTTTTCATCTTTATCAAGCTTGATGTCAAGCTCCGGAGCAAGTGCGAGATCATACTCAAAAGTGAAATCTTTCTGAGAAAAGTCAAGCGCTTTCACCTCTACCGGCACAGGCTGACCAAGTACGTTGAGCTTATTGTCTTCGATAAATTTCATTACCGCCTCAAATACCTCTCTATTGATGACATCAGATGTCACATCTTTGCCGAAACGTCTTTCAAGATCTTTGAGAGCCACATGTCCCTTGCGGAATCCGGGAATCTGGTGTGTGCGACCGATTTTCTTCAGATCCTCAATTACTTTCGGACGGTAGTCAGATTCTTCAACTGCAACAGTGAGGCGTGCGCTCACTGCATCTGACTTTGACATGCTTACATTCATAATCTGTATGTTTATTTTGTAGATTTTGTTTCAAATGAGTTGCAAAATTAGTAATTAAGCCCTTAATGCGCAACCTTATTATTTTATTTTAGTAAATTTCAGTAAACAGACCCGACTGGGGGTTGACTTTTTGGCGGATTTTTATTAACTTCGCGGTTGTAAACAAAGAATTGAACTATATATGGCAGAAAGCTCACTATTGGAACGCCTTGACGGCATAGATGCCAGATTTGAGGAGGTCTCCACTCTTATAACAGACCCGGCTGTCATTTCCGACATGAAGCGTTATGTGCGTCTGACCAGGGAGTACAGCGAGCTTGAAAAGCTCATTAAGGCCACCAACCGATACAAAAACGCGCTGGACGATATTGACGGAGCCAAGCAGATTCTCGAGTCTGAAAGCGATGAAGAACTGCGCGTGATGGCGCAGGAGGAACTCGCGGCGGCACAGGCTCTTTTGCCGGAGCTCGAAGAGGAGATAAAACTGCTGTTAATCCCGGCGGATCCGGAGGACGGAAAAAATGCGATTGTAGAGATTAGAGCCGGCACAGGTGGCGATGAAGCCGCAATATTTGCCGGAGACTTATTCAAGATGTATTGCCGGTACTGCGAGCATAAAGGCTGGTCTGCTTCCGTAACCTCCGCAAATGAAGGCGCCGCCGGCGGCTACAAGGAAATTGTCATGGCTGTGTCAGGCGCTAATGTGTATGGCACCCTCAAATACGAAAGCGGTGTTCACAGGGTGCAGCGTGTTCCTGCGACTGAGACTCAGGGCAGAGTTCACACATCGGCAGCTACCGTTGCCGTTCTTCCCGAAGCACAGCCTTTTGATGTGGAAATAAACGAAGGCGAGATAAAATGGGACACATTCCGCAGCGGTGGCGCCGGAGGGCAGAATGTAAATAAAGTGGAATCCGGAGTTCGACTGAGGTATATGTGGCGCAATCCCAACACAGGAGAAACCGAAGAGATTCTAATTGAATGTACCGAAAC
This sequence comes from Muribaculaceae bacterium Isolate-104 (HZI), assembly GCA_003762715.1. GTDB lineage: Bacteria > Bacteroidota > Bacteroidia > Bacteroidales > Muribaculaceae > Paramuribaculum. The sequence goes on from RIBJ01000041.1 coordinate 37,504, forward strand.
CCGTGACCAGCCAAAAAACAAAGAGAGGGCATTAAGCCGTCTGCGCACCTTTATATATGATAAGGAGCATCAAAAATATATTGACGACATAGCATCCCGGCGCAAAACCATGGTATCGACAGGAGACCGGTCTGCAAAAATCCGTACATACAACTACCCTCAAGGCCGTATAACCGACCACCGGATAAACTATACCATCTATAATCTGCAAGCATTTGTCGACGGTGATATCCAGGATTGTATAGATCACCTTATCGTCGCTGAAAACGCAGAGAAACTAAAGGCAACAACATTATAATACATAAGAAAATGACAAGAAAAGAATTGATTGACAATATCAAACGCAAAAAATCATTTCTCTGCGTAGGATTGGACACAGATATAAAGAAGGTGCCGGAGCATATTGCAAACGGACCGGACCCCATATTTACTTTCAACAAAGCAATCATAGATGCTACTGCCGACTATTGTGTGGCATACAAGCCAAATCTCGCTTTCTATGAAAGTTTTGGCGCCAAGGGCTGGACTGCTCTTGAAAAAACAGTAAAATATCTTAGAGAAAAATATCCTGACCAGTTTATTATAGCTGATGCCAAACGTGGAGACATCGGAAACACATCTCAGCTTTATGCAAGAAGTTTTTTTGAACATCTGGGAGTCGACTCTATTACTGTGGCGCCCTATATGGGACAGGATAGCGTGAGCCCGTTTCTCGGCTATCCGGGCAAATGGGTAATTCTGCTGGCTCTTACTTCAAACAAAGGTTCACATGACTTCCAGCTCACGGAAGATTCAACTGGCACCCCATTGTTCGAAAGAGTCATAAATACATCCCGCAAATGGGCTACTCCCGATGAGATGATGTATGTTGTTGGAGCTACGCAGGGAGCGATGTTTGAGGATATTAGAAAAGTTGCGCCCGACAACTTTCTGTTGGTTCCCGGAGTGGGAGCCCAGGGCGGAAGCCTTGAAGAGGTTTGCAAGTACGGCATGACAAACGACTGCGGACTTCTTGTTAATTCGTCTCGTGGAATAATATATGCCTCGTCAGGAACAGATTTCGCTGAAAAAGCCGCCGAGGAGGCTTGTGCGTTGCGCGACCAGATGGCAACCGAACTGAACAAACGCGGAATCATTTGAATATTTTCGATGTTTTCATGTTCATTATCTGAATAAAAACATCTATTTTTGTGTCATTAAACAAACATAATACCTAAAAATTAGACAAATGAATATCGACAACTACAATTTCAACGGCAAAAAAGCCATTGTGCGAGTAGACTTCAATGTGCCCCTTGATGAAAACGGCAACATTACAGATGATACCCGTATACGCGGTGCGCTTCCCACTCTTGAAAAAATTCTCAAAGATGGCGGCAGCCTCATTATAATGAGCCACATGGGCAAGCCCAAAGGAAAGGTGAACCCCAAATTCTCACTCGGTCAGATAAAAGATGCTGTAGCGAAAGCGCTTGGCAGAGATGTAAAATTCGCTCCCGACTGTGCTAATGCCTCAGAAGTAGCCGCTAATCTGAAACCCGGAGAAGTGCTCCTCCTTGAAAACCTTCGCTTCTACCCCGAGGAAGAAGGAAAACCTGTCGGCATCGAAAAAACCGATGCAGGTTATGAAGACGCAAAAAAAGAAATGAAAGCTCGCCAGAAAGAGTTTGCAAAGACTCTTGCGAGCTACGCCGACGTTTATGTAAACGACGCATTCGGCACCGCTCACCGCAAGCATGCATCCACAGCCGTAATCGCCGATAGTTTTGATGCCGACAACAAGATGCTCGGATATCTTATGGAGAAAGAGGTTCAGGCTGTCGACAATATCCTTAGCGACATCAAACGTCCTTTCACTGCAATCATGGGAGGCTCAAAAGTGTCAACCAAGATAGGCATCATTGAAAACCTTATGGATAAGGTAGACAACCTCATCCTGTGCGGCGGCATGACATATACATTTGCAAAAGCTAAGGGAGGTCATGTCGGAGAATCCATTTGTGAGAATGATAAACTCGATTTGGCTCTCGACATCATTCGCAAAGCTAAAGAAAAAGGCGTGAACCTCGTGCTTGGAACAGACTGCGTGGCAGCAGACGCTTTCAGTAATGATGCCAATACCCAGGTTGTATCATGTATGGAAATTCCCGATGGTTGGGAAGGTCTTGATGCAGGCCCCAATACACGAAAGGCATTCCAGGATGTGATAAAAACAGCCAAGACAATCCTTTGGAACGGACCTGCCGGTGTGTTTGAATTTGACAACTTCACCGCAGGAAGCCGTGCTATTGCCGAAGCTATCGTTGAAGCTACCGACAACGGCGCGTTCTCACTCGTCGGAGGTGGTGACTCTGTTGCATGTGTCAACAAATTTGGTCTTGCAGATCAGGTGTCTTATGTTTCAACCGGCGGCGGCGCTCTTCTTGAAGCCATAGAAGGCAAGGTGTTGCCCGGTGTTGCAGCAATAAAAGGCTAACACACTGATATTTTATAAAAGCGGAGAGCCTTGGCTTCTCCGCTTTTTTTATTTTATCCGATTATTCAACTCATCGCACCACTCTGAAATCTTGCGCCGGGTAAGTTCCGGATGGTTTGTCTCGTCTATCAACAGCCCGACAGCCATGCCGGATGACTCTTTCGCTTTCGACTCCTCAAATGAATAGCCTGAAGTGCTGAAATCTCCTATGAATTTCGCGCCGGTCTGCAGCAACCGTCTGTAGATAATTCCAACCGCATTACAGAATGAATCCGACATATTTTCGTCTCCACAACCAAATATGGCGATTTCTTTATCTTTAAGAGACAGAGCCTGTAGCCCGTCAAGAAAATCGTACCAGTCTTCTTGTAATTCGCCGGAACCCCATGTGCTTGACCCCAATATGAGCACATCAAAATCGCCGACCTTGCTCGGAGACGTTTCCTTGACATTAAAAACATTTTCCGGGGGAACTCCAAGTGCCTCCCCTATTCTTTTGGCAATTTTCTCTGTAACGCCGGTGGTTGAACCGTAAAAAATACCGATTTTCTTCATGAGTGTCTTTTTTTAGTCTTTTTGACTATCAACGCATTGCAGGTACTCAATGTTCACTCCAACCTCCAATCTTTTAATTTAAATAAATATTTGTTTCGGGAGTGCGATATTGTCTGATTTTTAGTAATTTTGCAAACAAAATATATTATAAAGCATAATAGTATGTCAGACATAAAGAAAATTAAGACCGCATTGGTATCTGTTTATCACAAGGATGGACTTGATGATATTTTATACATGCTTAACGAGCAGGGTGTTAAATTCCTGTCAACCGGAGGTACAAAAACTTTTATTGAAGGACTCGGCTATTCTTGTCAAGCTGTAGAAGATTTGACTTCGTATCCCTCCATTCTTGGCGGCAGAGTCAAAACGCTCCATCCTAAAGTATTCGGAGGTATACTTGGTCGTCGTGACAACGAGTCTGACAACGAACAGATGTCTAAATACGAAATTCCGGAAATAGACCTTGTGATTGTCGATTTATACCCGTTTGAAGACACAGTGGCATCTGGTGCCACTCCTGCGGAGATTATTGAGAAAATAGACATAGGCGGTATATCCCTGATTCGTGCCGGAGCTAAAAATTTCAAAGATGTCGTTATCGTGGCATCAAAAGCACAATACAAACCGCTTGCCGAAATGATTGGTCGCAATGGCGCACAGAGCACCCTTGCAGAACGCCGTTTCTTTGCGAGCGAGGCATTTGCCGTATCTTCCGGCTATGACAGCGCGATATACAACTATTTCGCCCAGGAGGAAGCTCCGTCGTACCTTCGTGTGGCTATTGACGGTGCAAAACCGATGCGTTATGGCGAAAATCCTCACCAGAAAGGCTCCTTCTTCGGCAAATTTGAAGAAATGTTCGAACAGCTTCATGGTAAAGAAATCTCGTACAACAATCTGTTGGATATAGATGCTGCTGTATCTCTGATAACCGAATTCGGCGAAGAAACTCCCGCGTTTGCCATTCTGAAACACAACAACGCTTGCGGTCTTGCAGTGCGCCCCACTGTTTTGCAGGCATGGACCGACGCATTAGCTGGAGACCCTGTAAGCGCTTTTGGCGGCGTGCTTATCACCAATACGGAAATTGACGCAGACACAGCCGCAGAAATAGATAAAATATTCTTTGAAGTAATAATTGCTCCGGCATACACAGACGGTGCGCTTGAAATATTGCGTCATAAGAAAAACCGCATAATACTTGTACAGCATGGCAAGCTCACTACCACAAAACAGTTCAGGTCAATCCTGAATGGAGCACTTGTTCAGGAGAGAGACCTTGCTGTTGAAACAATCGAGAGTCTTAACCAAGCAACAGACAAGGCTGTGACGCCAGAACAGGCAGCGGACCTTCTGTTTGCAAACAAAATTGTAAAGCACAGCAAAAGCAATGCAATTGTTCTTGCTAAAAATGGTCAGCTGCTGGCAAGCGGAATCGGTCAGACATCCCGTGTCGACGCACTGAAGCAGAGCATTGCAAAAGCAAAATCTTTCAATTTTGATTTGAAAGGAGCGGTTATGGCATCTGATGCTTTCTTCCCGTTTGCCGATTGTGTGGAAATCGCTCATCAGGCAGGAATCGATGCTGTAATTCAGCCCGGCGGTTCTATCCGCGATCAGGAGACAGTTGATTTTTGCAATAAAAACGGTATTGCGATGGTGACAACCGGCATTCGCCACTTTAAACATTAATAGAATTAACTTACTAAATAACATATTCAGAAATGGGACTTTTTTCGTTGACCAAAGAGATCGCAATAGACCTCGGAACGGCCAATACCATTATAATTCACAACGATAAGATTGTCATTGATGAGCCGTCCATCGTTGCCTTAGAAAATGGAACAGACAAACTTATTGCCGTAGGCAATGAAGCTCAACAGATGCAGGGCAAAGAGCATGGAGCCATCAGAACAATACGACCGCTGCGTACCGGCGTTATTGCCGACTTCAAAGCAGCTGAGATGATGATTCGCGGATTTGTTGAAAAAGCAAGTTCAAAAAGCCGTTGGTTCAGCCCGTCCATGCGTATGGTTGTAGGTATACCCTCAGGAGCATCCGAGGTGGAGATTAGAGCGGTGCGCGACTCATCTGAACATGCAGGCGGTCGCGATGTCTACATGATATACGAACCAATGGCAGCCGCGCTTGGCATTGGACTTGATGTACTTGCCCCGGAAGGAAACATGATTGTGGATATAGGTGGTGGAACAACTGAAATAGCAGTCATTTCACTCGGTGGAATTGTCAGCAACAAAAGCATCAAGATTGCCGGTGATGATTTGACAAACGACATTCAGGATCACATGCGCCGTGTACACAATGTCAAGGTGGGAGAGCGCACAGCAGAACTTATAAAAATGAATGTAGGTTCCGCCCTTACCGAACTGGAAAATCCGGTTGACGACTATATTGTACATGGACCAAACCAGATGACAGCCCTTCCAATGGAAGTTCCGGTCTCTTATCAGGAGATATCACACAGCATAGAGAAATCAATCTCTAAGATTGAAGCCGCAGTGCTGTCCGCTCTTGAACAGACCCCCCCGGAACTATATGCGGATATTGTTAAAAACGGCATTTATCTTGCCGGCGGAGGAGCCCAGCTGCGTGGTCTTGACAAACGCCTCACTGACAAAATAGGAATTCAGTTTCATATTGCCGAAGACCCCCTGCTTGCTGTTGCAAAAGGTACAGGCATCGCATTAAGAAACATTGATAAATTCTCATTCCTTATACGCTGACAATATCTACACCTTATATAATTAAGGTTACTTCCGGCATAACAAGACGGCTGTGAGAAATCTCATCAACTTTCTTTTCCGTTATAGCGCGTGGATACTCTTTATTACCTACACGGTGGCGAGTTGTGTGCTGTTATTTAGAAACAGCCCGTATCAGCACCATGTGTTTCTTACATCTGCAAATTCCGTTGTTTCAGGAGTATATTCCGCTTCATCCTCGGTAACAGCATACTTTAACCTGAAAGGCATCAACGAAGATTTGCAGAGACGAAACACAGACCTGGAACTTGAAGTGCTGAACCTTAAACGCACTATTGATTTTTACCGGGAGAAAGAATACGCGGATTCTGTTCCGGTTGATTCATCGTTGCAACGCTACTCGTTTATAACAGCTCATGTTATCAACAACACCATAACTAAGTCGCACAACTACATCACACTAAACAAAGGAACGGAAGACGGGCTGCGTCCAGAAATGGGCGTTGTGGACCAAAACGGGGTTGTCGGAATTGTAAATGTTGTCGGACCACACTCAGCCAGAGTAATATCATTACTGAATCCCTTCCTGCGGCTTTCGTGCAAAGTCAAGGGGCATAATCATGTCGGGTCTCTGGTCTGGCAAGGAAATGACTACACATACGCGATTCTTGAAGAATTGCCGCGTCATGCCGAATTTCAGAACGGAGACACGATTGTAACCAGCGGCTACTCTACAGTATTTCCTGAAGGAGTGCCGGTGGGAGTTGTGGAAGAAGGCATGAAGGAGCACGATGAAAATTTCTATGCACTTAAGGTCAGATTGTTTACTGACTTTGCCACTCTTTCTACAGTAAGGGTGATTCGTGATGAAATGACCGACGAGATAAATGACCTTGAAAAAAATACAATTCAACCAACCAAGAAACCATAACGCATGAGTAAGGTTACATTTAAATTCATTATCCTTGCCGTAGTTTTGGTTCTACTTCAGGTAGTGGGGCTGAACCACATGTGTATTTTCGGACTGGCTGTGGCATTCATTTACATATATGTCATACTCCACCTGCCTATAGATTTGTCTCAGAACCTGGCTCTCACAATCGGCTTTTTCCTTGGATTGACTGTAGATGTGTTCTCCGACACCCAAGGAGTATGTGCCTTGTCGTGCACAATACTCGCAGCTGTAAGAGGCCCGGTACTCAGACTATACCTGCCTCGCGAAGAGGATTTGACAGACCCTTGTCCGGGCATAAAATCACTCGGGGCTCCCATATTCATGAAATATGCGCTGACCATGTCATTGATTTATTGCACTGTGATATATATTGTAGACGCATTCTCATTCTTCAACCCGGTCAGACTATTGTTCAGAATTTTGTCCAGCACACTCCTTACATGGCTGATTATTATTGCTGTAGATACAATAATTTCTAAAAAAGATGAGAAAAGACTATAACCTTGAAAAACGCAAATATGTTATTGGCGGGTTTATAGTTGCCATCGTTTGTATATTTCTTGTACGGCTTTTCAATTTGCAAGTCGCTGATTCAAAGTATAAAGCGTATGCGGATTCAAATGCTTTTCTGAAAAAAGCAATATATCCGTCTCGCGGAATAATCTACGACAGAAACGGTAAAGTAGTCGTATTCAATCAGCCGGCGTATGATGTAAAACTCATACCGAAAGATGTGCAGCCGTTTGACACCCTCGATTTTTGCAAAACGCTGTCAATCACTCCTGGACAATTCAAAAAAAGAATTGCCGACATGAAAGACCGGCGCCTCAATCCGGGCTACTCCGCTTATTCTCCCCAGACTTTCATGACTCATTTGTCGGCAGAAGATTATGGACGCCTGCAAGAAAAAATGTATCGGTATCCCGGATTTTTCATACAGAAACGCATTCTTAGAGAATACGGTTATGACGCAGCTGCAAATGTGCTTGGCAACATTCGCGAAGTGTCGCAGGCTGATATTGATAAAGATTCATATTACGCGCCCGGAGATTATACCGGAGACCTTGGCGTTGAAAAAAGTTACGAGAAGTACCTACGTGGTGAAAAAGGAGTGGAAATACTGATTCGTGATGCAAAAGGTCAAATTCAAGGGCGGTACGAGGATGGCGCACAAGACAAGCAGGCGGTGTCGGGCAAAAACCTCAAACTAAGTATTGACATAGATTTGCAGCAGTACGCCGAGTCACTTATGGTCAACAAGATTGGAGCTGTCGTAGCTATAGAACCTGTCACCGGCGAAATTCTTGCTATGGTTTCCGCGCCCACATATAGCCCGTCGCTTCTTGTCGGGCGTCAGCGAGGCTCCAATTACAAGGAATTAGCTCAAAACAAATATAAACCGCTGTTCGACAGAGCGCTGATGGGCGCATACCCTCCGGGGTCAACATTCAAGCCCGGGCAAGGTCTTATCCTGCTGCAAGAAGGCATCATCAACCTGTCAACAGCCTACCCTTGTTACGGAGGCTATATCAACGCCGGGCTTAAGGTCGGATGTCACGGACACGGATCTCCCCTGCCGCTAAAACCGGCACTTCAAACCTCTTGCAATGCGTTTTTCTGTTGGGGACTGAAAAACATGCTTGACAGACGTTCTAAATACGGAAGCACCGCCGAGGCGTTTGAAGTGTGGAAAAACCACCTTGTTTCTCTCGGCTACGGATATAGACTCGGAGTTGACTTGCCGGGCGAAAGCAGAGGATTCATTCCAAATGCCAAGTTCTACAACAAACGCTATGGAGAGAACCGCTGGAACGGCAATACGATAATCTCGGTATCTATCGGTCAGGGCGAAATCCTTGCCACCCCCATACAGATAGCCAACCTATGCGCCTCCATAGCAAACAGAGGCTGGTTTATTACCCCTCATGTCGTAAAAGAAATCGAAGACACCGTTATGCCTCAGGAGCTTATTGCCAAACGGTTTCCCACTATAAACCAGACATACTTTAACGACGTGGCGGAAGGTATGCGTATGGCTGTGCTGGGAGGAACCTGCTCACTGGCAAACCTGCCTGACATTGAAGTGGCTGGTAAGACCGGTACAGCACAAAACCCGCATGGCAAAGACCATTCGGCGTTTATTGGCTTTGCCCCGTACGACAATCCACGCATAGCGGTGTGCGTATACGTTGAGAATGCAGGCTTTGGTGCCACATACGGTGTTCCGATAGGGTCTCTGGTTATAGAGAAATATCTCAACGGTAAAATATCGGAAAGCAGAAAATATCTTGAGCAGCGAATGCTCGAATCAAACACCATTATATATAGTGGAGTCAAAAAACATTAATCAGTCATACTTCAGGTATATAGACTGGCTCACAGTCGGGATATACCTCGTACTCGTTATAGCGGGAGTGTTCAGCGTATATGCGGCAAGCTATGACTTCGACAACGCGAGCATATTGGATTTCAACGAATTCTCCGGCAAACAGGTGCGCTGGATCGGATGCGCTATGGCGTTGGCGCTTATGATTTTATTGATAGACCGTAGAATGTACGACACATATGCCTACCCTATATATGCATTCGTGCTGCTGCTTATGGTCATCACTATTTTTGTCGCTCCTGACACAAAAGGGTCAAGATCATGGATAGTGCTTGGTCCGGTAAGTTTCCAAAGCGCAGAGTTCGGAAAGTTTGCAACTGCTCTAGCGCTTGCCAAACTGTTCAGCAGCTACAACTTCAGGCTTAACGAATCTGCCGGAAACTATCTAAAGGCTCTGACAATAATATTTATTCCGGTAATACTTATACTTGCTCAGAAAGAAACTGGTTCCGCGCTCGCATATCTCGCTCTGTTCTTTGTTTTGTACAGAGAAGGCATGAGCGGCATAGTAATGTCTGCCGCGCTTTTTGCCGTGGTCGCATTTGTACTTGCCGTAAAGTACTCCTCAATACCGTTTATGGGCATATCTCTCGGAGAAGCGCTGGTATTTATAATAATAATGGCAATACTGGTTATAATGCTTGCGTTCTACTGTAAGAAACTGATTGCGGCAAGAAACATTCTGGCATGGTTTGTCGCCACCGGTTTTATAGCTTATGTTTGCCATCGGATTGGATTAGAGATACCGGGCACACCGTTTTTTCTGATTGTAATAGGCGCCGCGCTGGCATACAGCTTCATCCTTGCATTGCATGGCAACTCAAACAAACTTCTGATTACAATAGGGGCTTCTATTGTCGCCATCCTGTTTTTATTCTCTGTCAACTATGCGTTCTCTTCGGTTTTGCAGCCACACCAGCAACAACGCATAAAAGTGACATTAGGACTTGAAGAAGATTTGTTGAAAGCCGGATATAACGTCAACCAGTCAAAAATAGCAATCGGCTCCGGCGGCATGTTCGGCAAAGGATTTCTGAACGGAACCCAGACAAAGCTCAAGTATGTGCCGGAACAACATACCGACTTTATATTCTGCACAATAGGAGAGGAAAAAGGATTTGTAGGCTCTGCTGCCGTTCTGCTGATATTCCTTGCCCTCATACTACGCACAATCCACATTGCCGAACGGCAACCTACTATATTCGGGCGAGTATATGCCTACTGCGTGGCATCTTATCTTATATTTCATCTTGGAGTGAACATAGGCATGGTCATAGGGCTATGTCCGGTTATCGGCATTCCCCTGCCCTTTTTCAGCTATGGTGGCTCAAGCCTCTGGAGCTTTACAATACTATTGTTTATCATGTTGAGAATCGACGCCTCAAGGCGCGAGCATCTCACATATTAATCACACATCTAAATTTGCACACAATAGCTTTGTATTGTAATTTTGCATAAATATGGAAAGTGTGGCATACATATTGTTGACCGGCATTCTCATTGGCATACTGATATCAGCGCCAATGGGTCCCATTGGCATGCTGGTTATTCAGCGCACACTCAACAAAGGGCGGACAGCAGCATTCTTCACAGGTGTAGGCGCTTCGTTGTCCGATATCGTCTATTGCCTCCTCACCGGGCTGGGACTCTCGTTTGTCACAGACTTCATCGAATCCAACCAAAATCTGCTTCAGGTGATTGGAAGCCTCGTTCTTATCATATATGCAGTATACCTTTTTAAAAACAACCCTTCGCGCTCATTGAAGCCTCCGGTCGAATCCGCAACCAACTATTGGCGCGATTTTGTCACCGGATTTCTATTCACATTCTCAAACCCCCTCATCCTATTCTTCATAATCGGACTCTTTGCCCGGTTTAACTTCCTTGACACCCACTACCGCTTCTATCACTATATAATCGGATATACCAGCATTATTGTCGGAGCCGTAGGCTGGTGGTTTCTTATAACTTTTTTTGTAAACAAAGTGCGGGCACACTTCAATGTCAGGTCTTTGTGGCTTGTCAACCGGTCTATAGCCGTAATACTTCTTATTATGTCGACTGTAGGATTTGTGCTTGGCATTAAAGAACTCCTTCATCTATGAACCAGGAAAAGAAAAAACTCAGTGTTCCATGTCTGCCCGAACTTGATTCGATGACTCTCGACCAGGTAGCAGCATTACTGGACGAAAAAGGCGCAAAAAAAACAGTTGACTGCCTTAACTGGAAAGACGAGTATCCTTATCATCCGCTTACCGCCTTTTCTATAGCTCATTCCAAAACATGCATTTACATAGACTTTTTTGTGCGGTGCAACTATCTGAGAGCTGTAAATGACAAAAACAACTCTAATGTATATCAGGACAGCTGTGTGGAATTTTTTGTAGCGCCTGAAGGCATAACCCCATACTTTAACTTCGAATTCAACTGCATCGGAACAATTCATGCCGCAAAGCGCATGGACAGGCATAGCGGGCAGCTGTTGTCAGATGAGCAACTTGACAAAGTGCGTCGATACGCCTCCTGTGGCAACCGTCCGTTCAACGAACTCGAAGGCATATTTTCATGGAATCTTGTAGTTGCAATACCGCTTGAAATCATAGGTATAAAATATGAAGACAAACCAATAACTCTTCATGGCAACTTCTACAAATGTGCCGATGCAACATCAGAGCCTCACTATCTGTCCTGGTCTCCGATTGATACCCCCCACCCTGATTACCATCGTCCGGAGTTCTTTGGAGAGATAACCCTCGAATAAGCATAGTTGATTGAAAACTAATTCATTGTATTGCAAGCACGCACCTTTTTCGATTTGTTTTTTCAAAAAACTCATTTAAAAATTTGGTAATTGAAAAATAATATATACCTTTGCAGTGTCGAAAGCGATTTTTCGACAAAACGGTGATTTAGTGTAGTGGCCTAGCACGCCACCCTCTCACGGTGGAGACCCGGGTTCGATTCCCGGATTCACTACTCACCCAAAAGGGATTTCCAAATAGGAAATCCCTTTTTTATCATCATTTTTTAGCAAATCTTTTTGGCAATACCCAAAAAAAAGCTACCTTTGCATTCGCAAAACCAACTCAGGGAGTGGTGCTCGAGTGGTTGAAGAGGCACGCCTGGAAAGCGTGTATACGCCAAAAGCGTATCGGGGGTTCGAATCCCCCTCACTCCGCAAATAAACGCGCCGTAAATCTATGGTTTACGGCGCGTTTATTTTGCAACCCATTAGTGACAACATCTGAATTTTGAATACAAATTGCGCATGAGTAGTAGAAGCAATGAACATGGTCGCGCTTATGAATATGCCTGCCTGATGAATCTTGAATCCCAGGTTTCCAAGATTAGGTCCTGTGTGCTTGTCAGAAATTCATGTTTCTACGCCGCTCAAAAAGCGTGGAATACATTATCTGACGCGGACAGACATATATATGAAACAAGTTCATTGGCAGCTGTATTTCAAATCTTTGCCATGGAGCCAAGGATTACCGAGGTCTCTGATGATTCGCTTGAATTACTGATTCAGCCTGACTCCGAAGGTAAGTCTGGCGATGTAAGAGATATTCTTATTGTGCGAAACTCGATAACCTGGGAAATAGGTCTGAGCTTAAAACACAATCACTTTGCTGTCAAACACAGCAGGCTAAGTTCTCAATTGGATTTCGGCAAAACTTGGTATTCAATACCATGCTCTGAGAACTACTGGAATGCGGTAAATCCGGTTTTCAAGTATCTTGCTAAAGAAAAAGCTTCACACTCCAGGTTTTGCGATTTGCCTGACAAAGAGAATGATGTATATATTCCTATTCTTAAAGCCTTCATAGATGAGCTGACCCTTCAGAGTGATTCGCATAAAGATATGCCGGCAAGGATGGTGGAATATCTTATGGGTAAATATGACTTCTATAAAATAATCAGCATAGACAAGGAAAAGTTAACGCGTCTTCAGGCATTAAACATGCATGGTACCCTCAATTTACCTTCAAAAGAAAAGTCGGCAGAAATTGAAGTCCCTGTTGTTGCGTTGCCTACACGTATAGTTCATATAGACTTTGCGCCCAATAGCAACAATACCGTGGAGGTGTATATGGATGGAGGGTGGCAATTCACTTTCCGGATTCATAATGCGGCTACATATGTTGAACCCTCTTTGAAGTTTGACATCCAAATGGTAGGCATGCCAACCGCCATTTTAACAATCAACTGTATTTGGAAATAGAGATGTGGACACTTATTAGTTTATTTACCGGCGCAGGCGGTTTAGACCGCGGGTTTCACAATGCAGGTTTCAAGACTCTTGTCGCAAATGAGTTCGATTCCAAAATTTGTCCTACATTCAGAGCAAATTTCCCTGATGTGAACCTTATTGAAGGAGATATAAAAATAGTTCCGTCTGAACTATTTCCTAAGGGCGTTACCGGAATTATAGGCGGTCCTCCCTGCCAGTCATGGAGTGAGGCAGGCTCGCTTAAAGGGATTGAAGATGCTCGTGGGCAACTGTTTTTTGAATATATACGTATACTTAGGGATACAAGACCGCTATTCTTTGTCGCGGAAAATGTTTCTGGCATGTTGGCTAAGCGACACTCATCAGCGGTCGATGGATTTATGAAACTTTTCGATGAAGCCGGTTACGACGTTAACCTTAAAATGCTTAACGCTCGCGATTTTGATGTGCCTGAAGATCGAGACCGCGTTTTTTATATTGGTTTCCGAAAAGATTTGCACATAACAGATTTCAAATATCCCACCCCTGTCAAACCAATCCCGACATTACGAGATGCCATATGGGATTTGAAAGACACCGCAATCCCTGCAAAAGAAAAGAATAAAACCAATGGCAGCGACTGCTATGTTCCCAATCATGAATATTTTATAGGCACATACTCCCCTATTTTCATGTCGCGAAACCGAGTTCGCTCTTGGGATGAACCGGGCTTTACAGTTCAGGCCAGCGGTCGACAATGTCAGCTTCATCCTCAAGCGCCAAAAATGGTAAAACTCGCCCCCAATGTACAGGTTTTTGCTGAGGGGCACGAACATCTGTATCGCCGAATGTCTGTACGGGAAGTCGCTCGCGTTCAAAGTTTTCCCGATGATTACATATTCATCTATGACGATGTGAACTACGGATATAAGATGATAGGGAATGCTGTTCCCGTAAATCTTGCGTACCATGTTGCCATGCAGATAAAAAAGACCTTGATTGAACACGGCATAGCGCCATAATGTTTGGGGTGCAACATAAGCCGACCACCGCATTTTCTGGGACACAGCCATCTCCATCGGTCACCAGTTCTAGAGCAGCCACCGCCCCAGCAACCGCTGGAACTGCAAGTGCTCCCTCGAAGCAACCGACGAACCGGCTAAAGGAGTGCCGCAAGACAGCGAGTCAGGTCACACGGCACTGCTGCTAGACGAGTCGAAAAAACACAATGGCAAACAGTTGCCGGCTCTAGACCTTGAACTCGACGGCGTAAAAATCGATATTCGCTCAGTAACCGGGCGCGGTTGGTATTCAAATATATTTGTCGCCAAAAACAAGCAGCTGCATCGATATAACTCCCGAGAGGATGTTACAGAGCAAGTAAATAGCCTTTGCTTGTATTTCCATGATGCCTAATTGTTTGACCACTCGAAAATGATAAAATCAATCGCGTATTTTAAATTTTATAGAGACACCGATGGCAAACTCTTGAAAAAGTACATTAGCAAAGTGTACTGCGTAATAAATGGAGACACCGAGATAAAAACTTATGATGTATAAAAAAGAAAGCCGGGTTTCTCTAGGAACACCCCGGCACCGAGTGACACCAAGGCTCCGTAGAGCGTCGTTGTCACCGCAAAGTTACAAACTATTTTTTAATCTGCAAATTTATGATACCAAAATACAGCTACAAGACGTAAACGCAGGACGGCGCATTTTCTACTGTGTGACACTTTTTGAAAACCACACTCAGTCTCAAATTGAGAAAGTTTTCCAAAACAAAACATATAAACACTAATAGTCAGCATGTTATAAAACCAATAAGTCGGAAAAGTTTTCCAAAACATTATTTCATCAATAAAAATCGTTGCATTCTCTTGCCATAATCAATGATTGTCTCTACCTTTGCCAAAAATAAAAACATACACCCCCATGATACAGATAGTAGTAAAGCGAGATGGTCGAGTGGTCGGCTATAACGAAGAAAAAATCAAGGCAGCAATACGCAAGGCTATGTTGCAGACAGAGCGAGGCGAAGACGAAGCGCTGATACAGAAAATTGCGGATCGCATAGGGGTCACAGGAAAGGAGCGGATGAGTGTGGAAGAAATCCAGGACCGCGTTGAAGTGGAACTGATGAACAGCCCGCGCCAGGAAGTTGCCAAACGATATATTGCCTACCGCGACCAGCGCAGCATTGCCCGTCGCGCCAAGACCTGTGACATGTTTCTGGAGATTATCGAGGCTAAAAATAATGAAATAACCAGAGAGAACGCCAATATGAACACTGACTCGCCGGCAGGCATGATGATGAAGTTTGCAAGCGAGACCACAAAGCCGTTTGTCGATGACTACCTTTTGTCTCAGGAAGCACGTGATGCGGTTCGCAATGGCTATCTTCACATTCACGACAAAGACTACTACCCTACCAAGAGCCTCACCTGTGTGCAGCATCCTCTTGACAAAATTCTGAAATTCGGCTTTACAGCCGGTCATGGAGAATCTCGTCCGGCAAAAAGAATAGAGACTGCAAGTATTATATCATGCATTTCTCTCGAAACAGCTCAGAATGAAATGCACGGCGGTCAGGCAATACCTGCATTTGACTTCTATCTTGCTCCCTATGTGCGCAGTTCGTATATAGAGGAGATAAAGACTCTCGAATCTCTTACCGGGCGCAGCCTCAAGCATTTGTATGAGGCAGAAATCAAGGACTATGAGACAAAAGATCTCAACGGACTTGAAGGAGACGCACGCTATGTGCAGCATGCTATAAACCGGACTGTCGAACGTGTGCATCAGAGTATGGAGGCTTTTATACACAACATGAATACCATCCACTCCCGTGGAGGCAATCAGGTTGTTTTCAGCTCAATAAATTACGGCACCGACACCTCTGCCGAAGGTAGGTGCATTATCAGGGAATTGCTTAACACCACCTATCGTGGTGTAGGAAACGGTGCTACCGCAATTTTCCCTATTCAGATATGGAAGAAAAAACGGGGCGTGAGCTATTTGCCTGAAGACCCCAACTATGACTTATACAAACTGGCTTGTAAAGTCACAGCGCGCAGGTTTTTCCCGAACTTTGTAAATCTTGACGCGACATTCAACCATCACGACAAATGGCGTGCTGACGACCCTGAAAGATACCGTTATGAGGTTGCCACAATGGGATGCAGAACACGTGTTTTTGAAAACCGCTATGGCGAAAAAACCTCCATTGGTCGCGGCAACCTGAGTTTTTCCACTATAAATATTGTGCGCATAGCCATAGAGTGCATGGTTGTCAAGGACAAAGAAGAGCGAATCGCCAAATTCATGCAAAACCTCGACAAGGTTCTTGATATTACAGCACGCCAGCTCTGCGACCGGTTTGAATTCCAAAAAACCGCATTGGTAAAACAATTTCCGCTTCTCATGTCAAAACTTTGGGTAGGCAGCGAAAACCTAAGCGCGGGGCAGACAATAGAAAGTGTTATAAATCAAGGCACACTCGGCATCGGCTTCATTGGACTCGCGGAGTGCCTGATCGCTCTTATCGGCAAGCACCACGGCGAAAGCGAAGAGGCACAGGCTCTCGGGCTGAAAATTGTGTCTCACATGCGCAGCCGTGTCAATGAGTATTGCGAAAAATTCGGACACAACTTCTCTGTGCTCGCAACTCCGGCAGAGGGGCTGAGCGGAAAATTCACAACCAAAGACCGGAAAAGTTTCGGCATACTGCCGGGCATTACCGACAAGATATACTATACCAACTCAAACCATGTGCCTGTATACTACAAGTGTTCTCCGGCGCACAAGGCAAAAATAGAGGCTCCATACCACGAGCTAACCGGAGGCGGTCATATTTTCTATGTGGAGATTGACGGTGACGCCACCCACAACCCCAAGGCTATTGCCGACATTGTAGACCTTATGGACAAAAACAATATTGGCTACTGTTCGGTAAACCACAACCGCAACAGATGCATGAGTTGCGGATACGAAGATGCCTCTGAGAATCTGGACAGCTGTCCTGAATGCGGCAGCAAGGACATTGACAGGTTGCAGCGCATCACCGGCTACCTTGTCGGAACAACAGACCGCTGGAACAACGCGAAGTTAGCTGAGCTTAATGACAGAGTGGTTCATAACTGACTGTAGCCATGAATTTAAGAGTGTTGAAAATCATAGATGGCACAACTGTGGATGGTCCGGGATTCCGGACCTCCATTTATTTTGCAGGATGCCGACATGAGTGCCCGGGGTGTCACAATCCTTCGTCCTGGGATTTTGAAGCCGGAACAGACATGAGCGTCAGTCAGATATTGGAGCGCATATCTGAAAATGACATGGATGTAAGCCTTAGCGGCGGAGACCCGTTGTACCAGGCCGAAGCCTTGACCTGTCTATGCCGCATGATAAAGGACTCAGGGAAAAGCATATGGCTTTACACCGGGTTTCTGTATGAGGATATTCTGGCGAATCCCGTGTATGCGCCATTGCTGAAATATGTAGATGTTGTGGTCGACGGACCTTTCATAAATCAATTGCGCGATACCGCACTGCTGTTCAGAGGCTCTTCTAACCAGCGTCTGATAGATGTAGCCAAATCCCAGTGTGGTAAAATAGTCGAATGGGAGTCTGAGTTCTAATGTATTTTGCAGCATTGTACCAATGCCGAAGCCTTGGCTTCTGTCTCATCCCATTCTGTTGATGCCACAGAGTCGCCGGTAACTCCGCCTCCGGCATATATGTTATATGTATATGTGCCTGAAGAATTGTATCCTGCAAATGCGCACCGCAAGTTAACATAACATGCGGTATGTTGCCGGTCTATTATCCCAAGCCAGCCGCCATAGCAGTATCGTGAATGGCTTTCCGTGTCACCGATACGACACATCGCCAGTTCTTTCGGTGTTCCGCAAACGGCAGGTGTGGGAGACAAGCGTGAGACTATTTTCCCGGGATTATTTATGCCCTTGGCCTTTATCCTTTCACAAAGATGTTCAATCTTACCGTACAGCATCGAAAATGGCTCGTCTACAGATACTTCCGCACACTCCTCCAACAAAATCTTTCTTATGAAGTCGGTCACATAATTATGCTCGTCAATATTTTTTCTATCCCACTCCCCTGCGCTTCCGGCAGGTCGAGTTCCGGCAAGAGACATTGTATCAAGTGAATTGTTGTCAGGGTTGAAATCGCACAAAAGTTCAGGAGTGGCTCCAACCCATAAACCGGTTTCAGGAGTATAGTACAGATAGCGGAATGTACGGTCAAACAAACTGAAATATTTTTCAGCAGCTATGACTGGCGATACTCCCGGCATACTTATAAGGCGGCTGACCACGGTTTTACTTCTGTCAAGCCTCATTTCAGAAATTAATGAACTCACTTTGCTGATGTACATGTTTTTATCAGTAGAGTTCAATGTAGGCGCAATCCGAGGCGCTTCTCCATACAGATCGCCTGAAAGCACATCATTTACAGACAAATCATCCGGAATAACAATGCAGTTTCCTGAATCTTCAAAGAAACTTATAGCAAAATCACCCGGAGTTCCTTTATCGAAATATGTTTCAGCACTAACACGCCTTATGTTTTCCGAGGCGTGAAAACGACATGCAGTCTTCGCTGGCTCAGCATATAAGACAAACGGAATAAAACGCTCAATACATTTTTCCACAGCCTTTGCGACTTCGGCTGAAATCAAGGATTGTTGTGTCATGCTTTTTCGCCGATTAGTTCAAACGGCATTGCATCTGTTATACGGACATCGCAAAACTCGCCGCAGACTATCCCTGGAGCTTTTGTCACAAGCACTTCCGGGTCAACCTCCGGAGAATCCCATTGGGTGCGTCCCACAAAATGGTTGTCCTCCTCACGATCTATCATAACTTTATACACCGAGCCTATTTTTTTATCCTGAATCTGTGCGGAAATCTCCTCTTGCAGAGCCATCAGGGAATCAAGACGTTTTTGCTTCACATCCGCAGGAATGTCATCATTATAGTTCAGTGCGGCAAAAGTGCCTTCCTCTTCACAGTATGCAAAAGCGCCCATTCGCTCAAAGCGCGTGGTTCTTACAAACTCCATCAGTTCGTCAAATTCGTCCTCTCCCTCTCCCGGAAATCCGGTCATCAAAGTGGTCCGTATGTGTATGTCGGGAACCGTCGTTCTGATTTTGTCAAGCAACTCAAGAGTTTCCAGCTTGCCTACACGGCGGCGCATGGCTTTGAGAACCTTATCGCTGATGTGTTGCAAGGCGATGTCAAGATACGAGCATATATTGTCTCGCTCAGCAATTACAGGCAATATGTCAAGCGGGAATCCGGCGGGATAAGCGTAATGCAGTCTTAGCCACTCCACTCCTTTTATATCAGACAGCCGTTTAAGGAGATCCGCAAGAGTACTCTTTCCGGAGTTAGTGTCACACCCGTATCCAGACAAATCCTGCGCTATGATATTGAACTCTTTCACTTCCCTTCCCGCAAGCAATCTCACCTCTGCCTCAATCTCCCGAGGATCTCGTGATTTGTATCGCCCAGTTATAAGCGGGATTGCGCAGAAAGCGCAGAAACGGTCACACCCTTCTGCAATCTTGAGATAGGCATGGTGGCGCGGGGTAGTGATAATACGGTCATATGAAGCCGTTGCGGGATAACGCCTGGCAAGCTCTTTAACAATTCCATGCCAGTCTGTTTTACCGAACCAGCCGTCCACTTCCGGAATTTCCGCAGGCAATTCCTTTCTGTAGCGTTCGGAAAGGCAACCCATAACATACAAAGCGGATATTTTTCCTCGCGATTTCAAGTCTGCATATTCAAGAATTGTGTTAACAGACTCTTCTTTGGCATCGCCGATGAAACCGCATGTATTTACAACAACGATATCGCCGGTCTTTGTTGTTTCAGGTTCATGACATGGCTCCATTCCGGCATCGGACAGCATTTTCATCAGCCGTTCCGAGTCGACAAGGTTTTTGGAACACCCGAGCGATATTACATCGACTTTTTTTCGTTTCATGCCTCCGGTTCAAAAAGTGCGCGGACAAATTCTTCCTTTCTGAAGACCTGCAGATCCTCTATTTTCTCGCCAAGACCTATATAACGAACCGGAATACTCATTGCATGGCTTATACCGATTACAACTCCGCCTTTGGCTGTGCCGTCAAGTTTGGTAATGACAAGCCCGGTCACTTTTGTAGCAGCTGCAAACTGTTTTGCCTGCTCGAAAGCGTTCTGCCCCGTACTGCCGTCCAGAACAAGCAGCACCTCGTCCGGAGTATCGGGAACGACCCTCGACATGACATTGCGAATTTTTGTAAGCTCATCCATAAGAGCTTTCTTATTATGCAGACGCCCGGCAGTATCGATTATAACCACATCAATATCACCTTTCGCCTGGGCGCTTTTAAGAGTGTCAAACGCCACAGAAGCCGGGTCGGCTCCAAGCTTCTGTTTCACAATAGGCACATCCGCTCTGTTCGCCCACTCCTCAAGCTGTTCGATAGCGGCAGCGCGGAATGTATCTGCCGCGCCCAACATAACTTTATATCCGGCATTGCGATACTGAGCCGCGAGCTTGCCGATTGTTGTGGTTTTACCTGCGCCATTGACACCCACTACCATAATGACATAGGGCTTTCTGCAACCTTGCGGCAGAGTGAAATCCGGAGATGATACAGAGTCATCCGAATCGGCAAGCAAAGCCTGGGTTTCTTCGGACAACAGCCGTGTCAGTTCATCAGAATCAACATATCCGTCTTTCTTTACCCGTGCGTTCAGTCGTTCAATAATGGCAAGAGTTGTGTCTACTCCGACATCCGATGTTATGAGAATCTCCTCAAGGTCATCAAGAAAATCATCATCGACTTTCTTTTTACTTGCTATGGCTCGAGCAATTTTTGACAATATGCTCTGTTTTGAAGCCGACAGCCCCTGGTCAAGTGTCTCTTTTTTCTCCTTTGAGAAGAATTTACTGAAAAAGCCCATATTTATTTTTGTTTATTTATTCTTGGAAACAGTCTTCTGATTGAATTAAGCCGCATTCCCATCCGAGGACCGGCAATAACAACCGTAACGGCACTTATAATCATAAGAAGACCAATAATGTCACGCCCCGAAAGGCTTTCACCAAATATGCACACTCCTATAATCACAGCTGTAACAGGTTCCAGCGCACCCAATATAGCAGTGTTTGTTGACCCTATATACTGAATGGCGCTTGTTGTACACGCGAATGAAACCACTGTAGGGAAGATAGCCAGACCAAGCAACGCCCCCCACAGATACCAGTTTGATACAGTGGGGATTTGTATCTCACCTGCGCATGCAAGACGCACCGCGAAGAGGCAAACGCCGAACAGCAACATGTAGAAGGTTACCGTCAGAGTGGCTACCTTGGCAAGCGATGTCTTGTTTACAGCCACTATGTATACCGCATAACTCAGCGCCGACGCCATGACAAGCATAGTTCCCGTAAAGCTGAGGGTTTCCCCTCCGGGACTTTTGTACAGCAAACCAATTCCGGCAAGAGCTACAGCTATGCAGGCGATTGTCATTTTGCCTATTCTCTCGTGAAAAGCGCTTACCATTATCACTGCAACCATTATGGGATACACAAAAAGCATTGTCGAAGCAATGCCCACATCCATATAATTGTAGGACAAAAACAAGGTTAGCGAGGATAATGCTACGAGAATGCCTAAAATAGCCAACGCTCCTACCTGAACACGAGACACCGCGAAGCTTCTGCCCCGCAGCTTTATCATGACAGCAAGTACCGGCAATGCAATCAAATAGCGGAAAAACAGCACTGAATCGGCAGTCATTCCATCTTCATACAACGGCAGTGCAAACAATGGATTCAAACCATATGTCGCGGCGGCTGCCGCCCCGAGCAAATAACCTTTTGCTTTTAAGCCCATCACTTCAGTTTGCCTTTACAGCCGCCTCCGAGGCTAAAGATATTTTTTGAGTATGTTACTGTTTTATTGCTACGCTCACGGTTTCGTTTCAGAGCCAGTTCGACAAGCTTGTCCATGAGGCTGGTAAATGAAATGCCGGTTGCCTCCCAAAGATAAAAAGACAGCGACCCGGGTATCGTGTTTATTTCATTTACATAAATTTTGTCGGTATCCGCATCCACTATGACATCCACACGCGATACACCGTGGCAGCCGAGCACTCTGAAGGTTTCGCCGGCAAGACGGCGAATCTCGTTGCTCATTGACTCAGGCAAGTCTGCCGGAATGCGTTTTTGAGAAGCCTGCATGCCCTTGGCTCCTTTAGTGCCTCCCATATATTTGTCCTCATATGAGAGAATATCGCCACTCTTTATAGGTTCCTCACACACGGATGTCTCGAACTCATCACAATCGCCAAGCACGGAACAGTTTATTTCCTTGAGATTGTCTACCATGTGCTCCACGATTATTCTTGACGAATAACGACTGGCATCCTCTATACACTCTTCAAGTCTGGATCTGTCAGCCGCCCGTCCGATACCGACGCTTGAGCCAAGGTTTGCAGGTTTGACAATCACCGGATATCCAAGAGTACTCTCTATACTGGAAATAAGGTTGTCTTTCCCGGTAAACCATTCTTTATCTGTAAACCACACAAAATCAATAACCGGAACCCCGCAGTGGGCAAGAATCATCTTCATGGTAATCTTGTCCATGCCGTTTGCCGAAGCAAGTACATCACAGCCGGCATATGGCACGCCGATAGCCTCGATTATTCCCTCGAATGTTCCGTCCTCGCCATTAGAGCCGTGCAAAACAGGTATCACAACGTCAAGACTGCCAACAACTGCCTTTCCGAACATCGGCTTATTTACTTTGTAAAGGTTACAGTCGCCAAATATGGGGCGCATATACACCTCCTCACACTGTTTCAGCAGAGCAGGAATGTCTCTGTAGCCTGACACATTGAAAAGCGCTTCACCGGTATACCATTTACCCTCTTTGGTTATATATATTGGTGTCACATTATAGCGGTTGCGGTCTATGGCATGCATTGCCTGCGATGCCGATATTACAGAAATCTCATGTTCGGTGGATCTTCCTCCGAAAAAAACGCCTATGTTGGTTTTCATACTCTGTATTTATTTAAACGTATCTGGTAAATCATTTTCATAAAGGACTGTATCGCCAAACGACACTATACCTTGTAAAAGCTGTTGTGCATGGGCAAATGTGTCAGCTAACATTACCGAACCATCCGGCATACCTCCGTCCTTTAGTCCGGCAACAATTGCTTCGCGGTTATATTTGCCAACGACTATGGCAATGTCTGCACATGATGCCATTTTTTCACCGAACCGACGGTTCAGTTCTTCCGTTCGCTCGCCTAACTCAATCATGCCCGGAGTTATAACGATTCTCTTTCCGCCGGTCATGCGGCTGATGACATCAAGAGCCATGGCACTGCCCATGGGATTGGAGTTGAACGCATCGTCAATTATAGTTATTCCGGCGGGAGTACGCTTGAGATTCAATCGGTGTTCCACCTGCTCTATCCGGCTCACGGCATATCTTATTTTATCTACCGGAACACCAAGATGAACGGCAACAGCCACACAGGCAAGCAGGTTCGAGATGTTGCATTCTCCCACCAGCTTTGTAGCAAGAGGTATCTCCAGCCCCTCTCCTTTGGCGATAAATGATGTGCCACGCTCGGAATATTCTACATTCTCGGCAGTCCAGGAAGCATCGCCTGTCGCAGAAACGGCATAACGCACACACGGTGTATTGTTAACTTTTCTGTCTGCTATTTTTTCAAAATCATTGTTTATCACAGCAAGTCCGTCTGCGGGCAGTGAGTCTGCCAGTTCAAACTTGGTTTTCTGGACATTCTCAATGCTGCCGAATGACTCAAGGTGTTGTTCTCCGACTGCAGTTATTATGCCGATAGACGGGTGTACAAGCTCGCATATCTCCTTTATATCACCCGGCTGCTTAGCCCCCATCTCCACTATAAATACTTTATCATAGGGTTTGAGATGCTCGCGTATTGTGCGAATCACTCCCAGAGTGGTGTTGAAGCTGCCGGGGGTCATGGCTGTCTGATAGCATTCGCTTAGTATTCTATGAAGATAATGTTTTGTGCTTGTTTTGCCGTAGCTACCGGTTATGCCTACTATCTTTAAATCCGGCATGGATTGAAGTATGTTTTTAGCTTCATTATAGTAATTACGGTTTATCCGCTTTTCAACCGGGACAAGAATCCATACTGCCGCCAAAACAATTATGTGACTGCCGCAATATAGTCCGAGTGTAGTTATAGATGCTATGAAAATGCGGGAGTACGCGTCATTTCCGAAAACAAGTACAGAAGACGCCATGACTATAACAGACAGAAAAGCCGCCACCATGTAAATGCGTTTGGCACGGGCTGTCCATACCAGCGGTTTCTTGTACTTTCGTGTCAGGAGATAGTATACATTGCCGCCACAAAATGCCAGGATAAACCCCATTGCCCAGCGGGCATCAGTAAATGAGACAAGCGACAAAAAAAACACACACATGGCTGTGAGCCTTGCCCAACCGGTGGTATCTCCACTGTTTTTAAGCCAGCGGCGGTAGCGCTCCGGGCGGTATGAGTTCTGTTGCATCATCATAAGGTCTCTTTTAATTTCGAGAACCAGATTCTGAACAGCAACAATAAGAATCAGCAGGTATATTATGAATATCAAAGTCATATTTGTTACAGATTATGATTTTAAAAAACTTCGCAGCACAGCGGCAAAACCGACCGGGTTGTCAAGAAAACTGTAGTGACCGCAACCGGAAAACGAAACGAGCCCGGCTCCGGGAATCAGTTTTTCCATAGTTTTGGCATCAGACAGTGGTGTCGCTGTGTCATTCTCTCCCCAAATAAGAAGAGTGGGCGCTTTTATAAGAGGCATTACATGTTTAAGGTCTTCGTTTACAACCTTGCTTAATATGCTTCTCATCATCGGGCTTGCAGAGGCATAATCCGAACTGCCTCTTTTTGCACGGGCTTTTTCTATTTGTATTTTAGCCTTTTCTTTCCCAAGCAACAGTCTATATGCCGTTTTCATGGCTTTGAAACTCCATACTTTGGCATAATATCCGATAGACCGCCGAGGCTTGACTCCCGCAGCATCAACCAATATCAGCTTGCTGACTTCGTTACGGCTTGAATATAGTATTCCGACCCTACCTCCGAAAGAATGACCGACAAGAACCGGCGAGGAAATGCCCAGTTTCGCAGTAAATTCCTCTATCGCTTGAGTGTATCGCTCCACTCCCCATACTTCCGACGGCTCTTCACTGCCGCCGAATCCAGGGAAATCTATGTTATACACTTTATGCGATTCTGAAGCTACTGCAGCGATACTTGCCACTGTACTCGAATTGCACCCCCAGCCGTGCATAAGCACAAGAGGCGCCCCTGCGCCACTCACTGAGTAAGTCATTCTGGAACCGCACACTTCGATACTTTCTGTACTCATTTGTTTAGCTCGGTTTTTACTGCAAAGTTACGCTTTTTAATTATACCATGGAGCACATAATAGAAAAACATTAAAAAGTTTGTGTATTGGATTGCTCACAGATCAAATTCAAACCTGTACTCATATTGAGTTGCAACGGAAACTAAAAAGGCTTTTTTATGTTTTAGCGATTGGATAACTTTTGCTAATTTTGCGAAATATGAAATTGCTAATAAAAATAATAACAGGTTCGCCATCATACATTTATACTGTTATAATCGGTTTGGCTATCTGTTGGCTGACCCTCGCTCCCAAACCGCTGCCGGAGTGTGAGATAGATCTGTTTCCAGGAGCGGACAAAATTGTACACGCCATTATGTTCGGGGCTTTCGGAGCCGCCATATATGTTGATACTGTAAGAATGTTCAGAAGCATCAACAGAGTCGGATGTGCAATTTCAGCGATATGCGTGAGCGCTGTTTGCGGTGGCATTATCGAACTGCTTCAAAGCGGGATGCAGCTCGGTCGCAGCGCAGAGACGGCAGATTTTGTCGCGGATTGTGCGGGAGCGGTTGCCGGGTCTTTGCTCGCGTGGATATTTTTTGTTCCGGACAACGACAGATTAAAATGCGCGAAATCAACCGGCACGACTGACCTGAGACGAGTATCTGAAATGTATCATGAAGCCTTTCCTCCTGAGGAACAGCGCCCTTGGAATGATATTTTGGACAAAATCAAAAGCAATAATCCGATATTTTCTCTGAATGTAATTTATTTCAACGGAAATCCTGTCGGACTGATTACTTTCTGGAATTTTAATAGCTTTGTGTACATTGAGCATTTTGCGGTTGACTCAGCTTTCAGAGGCAAGAATATTGGCAGCAGGGTGCTGAAAAAATTTTGTAGGCAGACCAAACGTCCGGTAGTTCTTGAGGTTGAGCCTTCGACCTGTGGCGAAATTGCAAAGCGTAGAATAGAGTTTTATAATCGGATTGGTTTTCATTCATTCCCGGATTTCAAGTACATTCAACCGCCATACGATACAGGACTTCCTCCGGTTGAACTCATGCTTATGAGTACCTCCGATAATATTGATTTACAAAATGTGACACACAGATTACACAGTGACGTATATGGCAAAAATTAAATACCTGACGCATATTGTCTTGATTGCAGTAATTTCAATTACATGCAAAGGGTGTTCGTCTTGCACCGACAACAATGCCGGTCATAATAAACTGGTGTGCGTAAGCTTGGAACCCCAGCGTTGGATTGCCGAGCAGATTGCAGGCGAGCGGTTAAAAGTTGTGAGTATGTTGCCTGGAGATGCCGATCCCGAAAATTTTGACCCGCCTATGTCGGCGCTCAAAGATGCCTCAGATGCTGTTGTTTATATGCAGTCCGGCTATCTGCCTTGGGAAGACAATATGATAAAACGGGTCAAAGAGTCAAATCCAGACCTACTCGTCATAGACACTGCCAGAGGAATTGACCTGATAACCGGTACACATTCCCACGACGGTCATTCTCATGAAACCGACCCACATACATGGACTTCGGTAAAAAATGCCAAAATCATAGCTGCAAATATGCTTGAGGGACTAAAGAAAGCAGACTCTATCCATGCCGACTTTTATGAAGCGAACTATAATAAGTTGGTTTTACGCCTTGATTCGCTTGACAACAGTATAACGGAGCGTCTTGCACCTGTTAAAGGAGGGTCTTTTGTAGTATGGCATCCGTCACTCAGCTATTTTGCAAGAGACTATGGGCTGACGCAGATTGCCATTGGCTCAGAAAATAAGGAGTCTACAATCAGAACCATGCAGCGCCGTATAGACGAGGCTAATAATTCTAATGTCAGTCTGTTTTTTGTACAGCCAGATATGGATGGAGCAAAAAGTGACGAAATTATTGCTCTAACCGGTGCCGAAAAAGTTGTAATTCATCCGATTGCATACGACTGGCTCAATGAAATGGAAATTATAACAGACGCTTTATCACAAAAGTTATTGAAGTGAACAGAATCATAGATATTTCCGGTGTCGGAATGGTAAGGGAAGGCAAACAGATTCTCAAGGACATCAATCTGAGTGTCAATACCGGAGACTTTATTGCAATAACAGGTCCTAACGGTGGAGGGAAAACCACTTTACTTAGAATCATTCTAAGATTGCTGAAACCGACTGACGGAAATGTCAGATATTTCACCGACGGCACAGAGGTAAAGAGGCTTTCCATTGGGTACCTTCCTCAAAAAAACAGCATCGACTCTCATTTTCCAATCACGGTACGTCAGGTTATATCTTCAGGGCTGCTCGGAGTATCCGGAATTGACAAAAACATGTGCGAGACTCTGACGGAGAGTACTCTGCAAGATGTCAGACTATTGGAAAAAGCTGATTCTCCGATAGGGGCGCTGAGCGGAGGTCAACTGCAACGCACATTATTGGGCAGAGCCCTTATAGCTCCCCATGACGTGCTGGTGTTTGACGAGCCGCTGAGCTATTTAGACCGAGATTTTGAGAACAGAATGTATGAGCTAATCGCAGCAAGAGCTCCTTATACCACTATTATTCTTGTGAGCCATGAAATGACCCGATTTGCCCAAATGGCAAACCGTCATCTAATTATAGACCGCACATTGACCGAGTGTCATTCCAGCAGCCACCGCATATATTGTGATTGTTGCGATAAATAAACACCGCCTAAAGCCTTTTTATTTTGCCGCTTGAGGTTCGGGGAATTTCTTCTTTTTCGACAATAGCTTTCGGCAATAGCCTTGACGGCAGAATTTCACTTGCCTGTTTAAAAAAGTGGTCTTTGTCAAACCCGCTACCCTCTATTACAAGAACTATTTCTGTACCCCACCGGTCTGACGGTCTTCCTGTAATATAGAATGCCCTGTTTTTAATCAATGGAGCCAGTTGCGCTTCGATTTTCTCGGGAAAAACTTTTATTCCGCCTGTATTTATGACATTGTCTGCCCTACCGAGCCATTTAAATTGTGTGTCGGAAAGGATTTCAACACAATCATTGGTTACCAGTGTTTTGAAACTCATCTGATTCGATTTTATAACAAGACATCCGCGACTATCGGTAGAGAATGAGTATCCCGGCAACGCTGTGTAAAAACTGTCTTTGCCAATTTTTCGCAAGGCGACGTGAGAGCATGTTTCTGTCATGCCATATGTGGCATAGGCATTCAAGCCACTTTCAGCAACAGCTTTTTCCTGATCATAGCTAAGTGGAGCTCCCCCTATGATGATATTTCCGATTCTTCCGGAACGATTGCCATGAGCGAGCAACGCCGGCAACTGTGCCGGCACTATCGGTATCAAATCGATTTTTTCAAGAGATTCAAACCCGGTCAACGGATTCAATGACGGCTCGGAGATGTGCAGTTCACATTCAGCTACCAGACTCCTGACAATCATCATTTTTCCGGCAATATATTCAGGACTCAACGGCATTGCCAATACACTGCCGGCATCAATTCCAAAAAAAGCGTTTGTCATTTTTGCCGACGCAATCATGTCGTTACGGTCAAGACGTATCGGTTTCGGCTTTCCGGTAGAGCCAGATGTGTAAGCTGATATTTTATTGCTACAATTCCACTCCTTTATAAAATCGAGAACCGGAGGTGTAATATTTTTTATTCTGTAGTAATCCATTTAAATTCAGGAAATGACCACTTGTTTTCGATGGCGATTTTCAACAACTCACCGTCAAGGCACAACGGTGATGCAATATTATTGTTGTAAAGGCTCCCTGTTCCAAGCCCTTGAGGCATTGTAACCGTTTTTGCCGCAACCCATTGGGCTATGGCGTTTAGCCCTACATTTGATTCAAGAGCAGATGTCGCCCACCAGCCGATGTTATGGCATTCTGCTGCTTCAATCCACTCGTCCGCCCCGCTGAAGCCACCGCATAGCGCCGGTTTCAAAATAAGATAAGCAGGGCGTATGTGTCTGAGCATATTGTGCTTGTCTGTCATTGGACGGCACCCTATAAGCTCTTCGTCAAGTGCTATCGGTATGGGAGATTCGGCACATATATGAGCCATCAAATCCCATTGACCGGGCAAAACCGGCTGCTCTATTGAATGAATGACAAGCTGCGACAGTCTCTTGATACGTTCAAGTGCATTGTCTTTAGTAAAAGCGCCGTTTGCGTCAAGCCGTATTTCAAGATTTTTAGGAGGGTGGTTCTCTCTGATGCGTTCCAGCAGTTTGAATTCTTGTTCAAAATCCTGTCCTCCTACCTTGAATTTGACACATCTGAAACCGGACTCTATTTTTGCTTCGGCTCTCTGTGCCATTTCTTTGACAGACCCCATCCAAACAAGTCCGTTTATAGTCACGCATCCATTACCTTTTGAGAAATCAGAAGGAAAGGGGGTGCGCACACACCCGTTTTGGTAATCTGCAATTGCGGTTTCTAATCCGAACATTATAGATGACCGGTCTGACACATCATATTTCGCTCCATTGTTTATACAACGGCACAACTGACGCAAGGCGACTTCATAGTCATCGTTGTCTTCTGCACTGAGTCCGCGGAATAAGGCACACTCCCCTATACCGAATTTATCGGGATTATCAGGGTTCCATACTTTTATAAAATATGTGTCCTTATATGGTAATGCGCCACGCGATGTCAACGCCTTGAAGTTAAAATCAAGGCGATACGGAACATACGAAGCCTTAAGCATCATCCCGGAAATTTGGGGAATTTTCCGAAATCAGGGTCACGTTTTTCAAGGAATGCGTTTTTGCCTTCCTGTGCCTCTTCCATGAGGTAGTACATCAAAGTTGCGTCTCCTGCAAATTCCATAAGACCTCTCTGTCCGTCAAGCTCGGCGTTTAAAGCTCTTTTAATCATGCGAATAGCCATGGGGCTACGGCTAAGTATGGTATTACACCATTCAACTGTTTCGTCTTCAAGCCGTTCCAAAGGAACAACTTTGTTCACCATTCCCATTTCAAGAGCTTCGGCAGCTGTGTATTGTCTGCACAGGAACCAAATTTCTCTTGCCTTTTTCTGTCCGACACAGCGGGCAAGATAAGAGGAGCCGAAGCCGGCATCAAAGCTGCCTACTTTAGGTCCGGTCTGACCGAATTTCGCGTTGTCAGAGGCTATTGTAAGGTCACAAACCACCTGCAACACATTTCCCCCTCCGATAGCATAGCCATTTACCATAGCAATGACGGGCTTGGGTATAGAACGGATAGCCTTATGAAGATCGAGCACATTAAGGCGCGGCACTCCGTTATTGTCTATATACCCGCCAATTCCTTTGACATTCTGGTCGCCACCAGAGCAAAATGCTTTGTCGCCTGCCCCTGTAAGTATTACAACTCCGACAGACGGAGTGTCTCTACAATATGCCATAGCGTCAAGCATCTCGAAATTGGTCTGAGGTCGAAACGCGTTATATACTTCGGGGCGGTTGATTGTTATTTTCGCAATACCTCCGCTCTGTTCAAACAATATATCAGTATACTCTTTTATGGTAGTCCAGACTGTTTTAGACATGATTTATATTTTTTAAAATTTCAGATCGGTTAAAATAGTTTTTCAGCACTTCAGCATCGGTATCCGCAGGAGTGTCAATCGCAAGAATAGCCGGAGCATCGCTCTGTCCGATAAATTCCGGAAAAATTTTTCTTAGCGAATGCTCGCTGTCCGCGCTATAGAATGCGAAACCAAATGCCTCGGCTATATTTTTTAACGGAAGCCGAACAGTTGTCGCCGCCGCAAAGTTCTTTTCAAGTTCGGGTAATTCAGAAGTAGAGTTTACGAAACGGAATATTCCTCCACCGCTGTTGCACATCACTATCATCTTGAATCTGTGCGGAATGTCGGCTATCGCCAGACTGCCAAGGTCGTATTGCGCCGACATGTCGCCCGAGACGAACACAGTAGGACCGGCGGTGTAAGCCAGGCTGGCTCCGATAGCAGTCGCCGTACACCCGTCTATGCCGCTTACACCTCTATTGCAGTCGCAACGGTGAAGACCGTGGTCTCCTGACAGCTGCGCGTATCTAACAGGGGTGCCGTTAGACAGCTGTAGATTTGTACGTCGTGGCATCATAGGCATGAATGTGTCAAATGCCTTCAAATCACACCACGGGGATTTGGCAACAAATGCCTGATGTGTGGAAATGGCACGGTCGCGTATAATTCTCCATTTGTCTGCATAATCAGAGGCGGAGGTGTGCGGCTGCATGGCAGAAGCCAGTTGCGGGAAAAAAATATCTGCGGGCAATTCAATGCGTGATGTTAATGCCCGGAAGCAGTCTACTGTAGTATGGCTTAGTCCCACATGCCAGTGTTCGGACGGTTTTATTTCCCGGAGGAAACTTTTTACCATTCTTGACACCAAAGCGCCTCCAAATGTAATGACTACATCGGGAGCCAACCATCTTTTTTCATCGGCAGTCATTGCGCTTAAGGTAGTGTCAATACGGCTTATAAACTCGTTTCCGTGAATGTTGGACAGCGTTTCCGATAAGATTATGAAATTTGGCAAAGCGGCAAGTCGCCTTAGCGCTCTGTTCAGAACCGGACTTGGCGCATTAAAGCCGGCTACTATCATGATTTTGCGCGGAGATGCCAACCGGCTTCCTAAGCATCGCGCTTCTGCTGTCGGCAGTACTGCCTGCGGTTTGACCACGGATATTGTCCGGAATGACTCATCGCCGGTTTCTGCACATTTGCCGAGCGGTTCCGACAGCTGGATGTTTATATGCACAGGAGCCGTGCGACCTGTCAATGCAACGGTCAACGCATCATTAATCTGCCTGTTCGCATACCATTTCAAGTCCGGTAAATCCATATCGGTCAGGTTGTACGACCCCTTGACAAAGTTTGACAGCGCCTCGTATTGTCTTATAGTCTGCGAATCATCCTGGTCAATCCATTCCATAGGACGGTCCGCCGATATGACAACCAACGGCACTTTTCTGTAGAACGCCTCAGCAACCGCCGGAGCATAGTTAAGCAAAGCAGACCCTGAAGTACATACAATTGCAACCGGCTCTCCGGAAACAGCGGCATAACCCAAAGCCATAAATGCCGCACTACGTTCGTCGATTACTACTTTTGTACGTATTTGAGGATGTCTTTCCAGCGCAATTATCAGCGGCGCATTCCTGCTGCCGGGAGATAATACGGCGAACCTCACCCCCCTTTCTGCAAGCTGGGAGGCGAGGTCGCGGCATATTTCTTTCAAGGTATTGACCATATCGGCTGCTTACCCTGACAGTTTTATTTATTTAAAGCGCAGCTTTTGCACTTTTCTGATATCTGTGTAAAGAAATCATTGCCCTTATCATCTACAAGGATGAATGCGGGGAAATCCTCTACCTCAATTTTCCATATAGCTTCCATGCCAAGCTCAGGGTATTCAAGCAGTTCTACCTTCTTGATACTATTCTGAGCAAGAATAGCGGCAGGTCCGCCTATCGAGCCGAGATAGAAGCCGCCATGTTTGTGACATGCATCTGTAACCTGCTTGCTGCGGTTGCCCTTTGCAATCATTACCATGGAGCCACCGGCTGCCTGGAACTGGTCTACATATGAGTCCATACGCCCGGCTGTTGTAGGACCGAAAGATCCGGAAGGCATGCCTTTAGGAGTCTTTGCAGGACCGGCATAATAAATGGGATGATCCTTGAGATACTGGGGCATGGGTTCGCCTTTGTCAAGACGCTCTTTGATTTTGGCGTGAGCTATGTCTCGTCCCACAATGATAGTTCCGTTTAGAGACAAGCGGGTGGAAACCGGATATTTTGAAAGCTCTTTGCGTATTTCGTCCATTGGGCGGTTTAGGTCGATTTTCACGACGCTACCTTCGCCCTGCTTGCGATACTCTTCAGGTATGAGTTCGCCGGGATTTGCATCGAGCTTTTCAATCCACAGACCTTCCTTATTGATTTTTGCTTTCACATTTCTGTCTGCCGAGCAGCTCACGCCAAGACCTACCGGACAAGACGCGCCATGGCGGGGCAAACGTATCACACGGATGTCATGAGCAAAGTATTTGCCGCCAAACTGAGCTCCGAGACCTATTTTCTGAGCTTCTTCGAGCAACTGTTTTTCCAGTTCCACATCGCGGAAAGCATGTCCGAGCTCATTGCCTTTGGTGGGCAGGTTATCATAATATTTTACTGACGCTTTCTTTACAGTTGCAAGGTTCATTTCAGCAGAAGTGCCTCCGATAACAAATGCAATATGATAAGGAGGACATGCGGCAGTGCCAAGGCTCTTCATCTTTTCCACGAGGAAAGGAATTAGTGTCTTGGGGTTTATAAGCGCCTTGGTTTCCTGATAAAGATAGGTTTTGTTAGCCGAACCGCCGCCTTTCGCCACAAAGAGAAATTTGTATTCATCGCCTCCCACTGCATACAAATCAATCTGAGCCGGAAGATTGCAGCCTGTATTGACTTCATCATACATGTTCAGCGGAGCGTTTTGCGAATAGCGAAGATTATCTTCGGTATATGTGGTGTACACACCTTTGCTTAACTTTTCTTCGTCATTGTCTCCGGTATATACATTCTGGCCCTTCTTACCTATTATTATAGCCGTACCGGTATCCTGGCAGAACGGAAGTTGACCTTTGCTCGCCACCTCTGCATTGCGCAACATGGTCAGTGCGACAAACTTATCGTTTTCGCTGGCTTCGGGATCATGGAGAATTTTGGCTACCATCTGGTTGTGTTCTCTACGCAGCATAAAGGCATTGTCGTGTGTAGCCTGACGAGCCAATACTGCAAGAGCCTCAGGGTCTACCACAAGCATCTCGCGGTCACCCCACTTTTCTGTCTTTACATAGTCCGATGTCAGCAGGTAGTATTCGGTTGTGTCTTTTCCCATAGGGAACATTTCCTGGTACTGGAACGGTTTCGTTGCCATATCTCTTAAATTTAATGTTTTTACTACTGCAAAGTTAAAACAAAAAAACAGCAGGTGCAAAAGATTTTTCAAGACAACACCACGTTTTCCACACGAGACTCTTTGCAGAGTCCGGCAAAGAGTCATTCACAGTTATGTCCGATACCATAGCCATGACATTTATAATCCTCGCATCTCTATTGGAGTGCGACTATACGGAGGCGCTCTATCGCAAGCGTTGGACTCTCGAGGCCGCATTCCGGGCGCTGAAGTCCGCCGGATTCAACATGGAGGAAACCCATCTTGGAGTAAAACGTTTTGAAAACATGCTCACTCTTTTGATGATTGCCTTTGCAGCTGTATTCATCGATGGCCTTGTCAAAATCGAGTCGTTGCCGATTCCGATGATGAAAAGCAGGAATGTACAACGCATCAGCATTTTTCGATATGGATATGTCAACCTGCTGCACGACTTCTGGACTAATGTTAAAAACGAGGCGGCTAAACCGACACAAAAATGTCATGTGCTAAGGGCTGGCACCCATTACAGGAGTCAGCCCTTAATCTATTAAGTTAAGAATTGTTCAATATGTCTTGTGTTTATATCTAATATTTGATTCTAGTGTATTCAGCGATATTGCCGTTTCTTCTGAGAATCCTTATTCTCACAGTCTGAGTTGTTAATTAATTGAGGATCTTGAAGCTACTTAAATTTCGAAGCTGATGATGGTGTCGTTTCTGTCATCAGAGGTTGTGCTATCGTCTTCGTTGAGAAACCCGTACCATCTACCGTTCTTAGCGAATAAACGCTCTACTTTTTGAGATTTACCAGTTTTATCTTTTACAATAATCATGCTGGGAATTGAAAGTTCATCATAAGATGAGTGATAAAGCATTTTGCCATCTGAGAGATTATATAAATCCGAATGTTTTTCACCATTGGTCATAGTTGTAATCAGTATTTTACCAAGTGTATACTGTACGTTTCGCACGAGGATGTAAGGCTTGAGAAGTTCAATTTCGTCCTCCCCACTCATTATAGCCATTGTGATTTCTTCATCTCTTTGAGGGGTAAGTGCTTTGTCACCTCTTGAAAGAACAGCTAACTTGTGTAATTCTCCAGGAGCTAATGTAAACAATGTATCGGCATTCATAAATACAGCATTATTTCCGGCATTATCCCACACGGTATTGAAGTTACCACATTCAACCCCCGGCAGAGAGATAGAGTCAATACGCTGATATTGTGAATTATATTGAAGAATGGAAAGACCACCAGGAGATGGGAGTGCTATATTTATGCATGATTCCACTCCGCCAACCGGAGGCATCATTGTCATGACTTGTTCGCGCTCAAAAATTGACAAAAGGGAATCGTTGGCAAGCGAGTATTCGTAAACTGATGGAGTGTCAAAGTTCGGAATAAGCACTGTAGCATTGCTGTCGTTAACAAACGCACCAATAATTCTACGATACTCACCGGGACCTTGTCCTCGGTGATTCACTTGTCCAAGATATTTACCATCCTGGAGATTGAACATTATCAAACGCGAGGAGGTAGGAGCATTTTCGAGGAGAATTATTGTGTCGCCAACGACATCAATGATAGACGCATTCTGAAAGAATTCCTCATCCGAGCTCCCACTAAGCTGTGTGTGGATAAGATTATTAACATCCATAGCGTTTGAACTGCCAATGCTGATATTTTTCGTGAGATTAATATCCGGCACGGCAATTATCCCATCTGTCTTTTCTCTTTTGCACGAAATAATCGTACAACAAAACAATGCAAGCATTGTGATACTAAATCTGCTCATGGATTGAAATTAGATGTAATTTTAATTTATTTGCTTAAACGTGTTTCACATGGCGTTTCTGTGGCTATATATCCAACAATTCAGAAACAACGATGCAAAGATAAATTTTTTTATTAAACAAATTCATTAGTGTCCACTAAAAAATCATAAAAGTTCTTTGAAAATATTGAAAGTTAGGTTGTTACAAAGGTTTTGAGACCGCGCCGATTTGAAATTATCTTTGCCAGACCAACGTGGAATGGCATATGCAT
>RIBJ01000042.1 GCA_003762715.1 Muribaculaceae bacterium Isolate-104 (HZI)
GGTCTCTTTAACCTTATTCAGGTGGTGATAGCGTAAGGGCTCCACCTCTATCCATTCCGAACAGAGAAGTTAAACCTTACCACGCCGATGATACTGCGAAAGCGGGAAAGTAGGTAACCGCCCCCTTGCGAAGAGCCGCGACTCACACGAGCCGCGGCTCTTTTTTTATATATACCTGCGGCAAATGCCCGCCTGCCGCAATTGAATGCCTGCGGGCTTCATAACCAGCCGGATTTATATACCTGCTGCTGCGCGCGTCATCTCAGCGCCGCCGCGCACGCGTGGTGGACTACACCCGGCTCTCAGCTCTGTGCATTAAAAAAGCAGCGTCACAGGCGCTGCTTAATTCTTGAAAGTAATTTTATTGTCCGCGGTATTGTTGCGTGAATATGGTATTTGAGGCGTTTCTTAAGGGGTTCTGAACGCCAGTATGGGTTGCTTCGCCAGTTTTCTATGTAATGGTTTATTCCCGACCTGACTTCGGCTATGCGATGGGTCTGTACTGAGTCAAAGCGGTAAATGGCACCGAAAACGGTGTGTACGAGGTACTGGTTTATGAAGGCGAAGTCTATTTCGTTTTTGTATGAGCCGTATATGCCCAGCCGTCTGAGGTGTTGCAGCAGGGTCACGGCGGAGCTGATGCGGTCAAAGAAGTGCGGGTTGTTGTTTGACCTGGTTACTGATGTGTTGTCCTGTCTGTACAGGTACAGCGGTTCGTTTATGTACTTCGGCTTGGATGCGCTCAGCTGCAGCGCAAGGGCTATGGCGTTGTCTTCGTAGAATACCCCTTCCGGAAACCAAAGGTCATTGCTGAAAAAGAGTTTTTTTGAATACATGGAACACCATATGGAAGTGGTGCGCAGTATGTATCTGCGTCTGAGCTCTTCAGCAGAAATATGCGGAGCATCAGACCCAAGCAGGCACACATTGTCGAGCCTGCCGGTTGCCGAGTGCCAGTTGCAGTATGCGAAACTCACGAGGTCGGTTTCTTTATCGGCTTCGTTCATACACTTTTCGAGGGTGTCGCTTCTCAGTGCATCATCGGCATCCATGAAAATTATAAAGGAGCCGCGCGCCGCGCGTATTCCTGCGTTGCGCCCGGCTCCTTGTCTTACATTTCTTGGTGAGTCTATGATTTTTATCCTGCTGTCTGAAGCGGCTCTGCGTGTGAGGATTTCAAGGCTTGAGTCGGTAGAAGCGTCATTAAAGCATATCAGCTCGAAATCGGCGAATGTCTGTCTGAGAACAGAGTCAATGGCTGTGTCGAGAAAATCTGCGGCGTTGTACACCGGCATAATGACGCTTACAGCAGGAGTTGTGTTCATTTTTTAGCGATGGCTTTCAACATTTCTTTTACAGCGGCCTCGAGCTGGGCATCTTCGCCGGCAAGCTGCTGTTCGGGAGTATTGTACACCTCGATGTCGGGGCGGAGTTCAGCGTTTTCGAGATATTTCCCCTGCATGTCGGCAGTGCCTACCTGAGGTATGCCGAATACGATAGAGGGGTCTATCTGGCTTTCCCACCATACCGCTGTCATGGTTCCGGGCACCGGTGCTCCGATGAGTTTGCCGAGTCCGAGGGTTTTGTATGTCCAGGGAAATCCGTGGGCGTTGGAGTAGTTGTCCTCGCACATGAGTACGCAAGAGGGCTTGAACCAGCGGTTGAACGGGTCGCTGCCGATGTATTGACCTCTGGGTGTGAACCGGGCGAATTCTGTGCCGCTGAGAAGTATCGCGAGGTCTTCGTGCAGCCAGCCGCCGCCGTTGTGGCGTGTGTCTATGACAATGGCGTCGCAGTTGCGGTAACGTCCCATAAGGTCCGAGAATGTTTTTCTGAAGCTTTGGCTGTCCATGCCTTTGATGTGTATGTAGCCGACTTTGCCTCCGCTCATTTTTTCAACTTTAGCGCGGTTGTTTTCAATCCAGCGGTTGTACAGCAGGTTTGACTGCTCGCCGGAGCTTATTGCCTTTACTGTCTGTTCAAAAGCTTTGCCTGAGGCGTCTTTGCCCGAGATGATTACCTTTTTGCCGGCTTTGCCTGCGAGCAGGGGCAGGTAGTTGTCAGTTGCGTTGATAGCCTGTCCGTCAATTTTTTCAATTATGGCACCGGCTTTGACTTTGGAGTCGGCTCCTGACAGCGGTCCGTTTTTGAGTACTTCTTTTACTTTTAGACCGTTGCCTTTGTAGTCGTTGTCATAGAATGCGCCAAGGGTTGCTACAGCGGGAGCGGATGACGGCGCGTAGTAGCGTGCTCCGGTGTGTGAGCCGTTGAGTTCGCCGAGCATTTCGCCGAGCATTTCAGCGAAGTCGTAGTTGTTTGTAATGTGGGGAAGGAAACGTGCGTAAGCATCGTGATAGCCCTTCCAGTCTATTCCGTGTATTTCGGGGTCGTAGAATTTGTCAAGAACCTGACGCCATGCGTGGTTGAAGATGTACTCACGTTCCTGGGCAGGGCGCCAGTTGAACTGTGCGCTGAAAGGAATGTTTTTGACCTTGGCATCCTTGAAGCTGACTTCGCTCAGACCTCCGCGAGAAGCGATATATACCTTTTCTCCGTCTTTGCCGGGGTTCATGAAGCCGCCTACTCCTTTGATGAGTATGCTTGTGGTGTTGTTTTTGAGGTCGTGCTGCCACAGGTCGTAGCCGCCTTCAAATGCAGCCATGTAGTAGAGTTTGTCACCTTTTGGCGACAGTACGGCATCGCCCATGTGCGATGAGTTTACTGTGAGTCTTGCAATTCGGTCCTGACGACCTTCGAGTTCGAATTTCAAGTCTTTCACAGCCGGTTTGTCATCCTTTTTGTCGCCGGCTTTGGTGTCTTTTTTGTCTTTTTTCTTGTCTTTGGCCTCTTTGTCGGCATTGTCTTTAGAGTCTTTTTCTGCCTTTTCTTTTTCTTCGAGCAGTTCAAGTTCCTCTTTATTCAGGCGGAAGCGATCCCATGCTTCGGGGTCGAAAAACATTATATAAGTGTCTTCCTGCGAGCCCCAGCTGCCGTGGCTGCGGTAGCCGGCGCGGTCGCTTGACCAAATCATGGCTTTGCCGTCGAGAACCCATTTGGCGTTTCCATCGGAATATCCGCTTTCGGTGAGGTTGGTGATATTGCCGCTGCCGTCGGCTTTTACGAGAGCCACATCCTTGTTGTTCCAGCCGCCGGTGCCAATGTAGTCGACAAGGAACCATTTGCTGTCGGGACTCCAGCGATATGTCACGTCGCCGTCGGTGTAGGAGTAGTTGTATTTGCCGTCGAGTACGGTGCGTATTTTCTTAGATGCGAGGTTGATGACGCGGAGAGTTGTGCGATTTTCAAGAAACGCCACTTCTTTTCCGTCAGGCGAGTAATAGGGCTGGAATGATGTTTCGGAGCCGTTTACAAGCGGGGTTTCTGTGATTTCTGTAGCGTAGGTGAAGAGTTTTTCTTCGGGGCGGGTTATTTTGCTTTCGTATATGCCCCATGTGTCGCCGCGCTCGGCAGAATACACAAGCGAGCGTCCGTCCGGGCTGAAGTCTATGTCGCGTTCCTGCTGGGGTGTGTCTGTGATGCGTTTGGTTGTGTTGTATTCTATGGATGTCACATAAACATCGCCGTGCAGTATAAATGCTACTTCTTTGCCTGAGGGTGAAACTGCTATGTCGCTGGCTCCGTTGGTTCTTGTCTGGGCAATCATCGGTTTCTCAAGGTTGTCCTTGACAATTGTAACCTTTACTTTGGATGGTTCGCCGCCTTCGGTTATGGTGTACAGTTCGCCGTCGTACGAGTAAGCCATTTTGCCGTTGTCGGCAATGCTGAGAAAGCGCACCGGGTGAGTGGTGTGGCTTGTGATTTTCGACGGTTTTGCACCGGGAGCTGCTTTGTAGATGTTGAAAGAGCCGTCCTGTTCGCTCAGGTAATAGTATGATTTCGCATCGGGAGCCCAGACAGCGTTGCGGTCTTCGCCGGGGAAATCGGTCAGTTTTTTAAACCCGGTCCTAGCATCGGCGTTCACGCTCCATATGTCGCGTGCGATAGAGGATGTGTGGTGTTTTCGCCAGGGGTCTTCGTAACCTTTTTTGTCTGTATAGAGCATTGCTCCGGTCTTCGGGTTTATGGATATGTTTTCCATTGCCAGCGACGAGAACATCTGTGGTCGCCCTCCGTTGACGCTTATGCTGTATATCTGCGGAAACTGTGCCGAGGGAAACTGGATGTCTGCCGCATCGGGCATCACAGCCGAGCGAAACAGCACTGTGCCGTTGTCGCGGAATGTCACGGGGTACTCTGCGATTGAGTTGGTTGTAAGGCGTTTCGGCGCACCTCCCTTTGCCGACATGACATAAACGTCCATGCTGCCTTCGCGGTCGGAGGCAAAAGCGATAGTGGAGCCGTCTGGACTCCATACCGGGTTTGTGTCATAAGCCGGGTTTGTAGTAAGCTGGGTTGCCGTGCCTCCGGTGGAGGGCACGGTGAAGATGTCGCCCTGATAGCAGAAAGCTATTGTTTTGCCGTCGGGCGAGATTGCCGGGTAGCGCATCCACAGTGGAGCGCCGGCATCGTTTGCCACGGCAGTGAATGTCGTGGCGGCAAGAGCAAGGGCTCCTGCCATAATCACTGATTTTTTCATTAGTTATGTGTAAGCAATAAAATTGGTTTATATTGCGAAAATACTCAATAAATGCCAAACGGAGAGGATATTTGTGTGATGAAATGATTTTTTAGGTCAAAAATATAGCCGCAGGGGGTGGTTCCTGCGGCTATGTGCGTTTCTGATTGATTCGGAGGGTTATTGCTCAATCTGATTTTTGGTTCGCGCGGGGTTGGTGGCGGAAATCTCAAGCACGGAGTTGACAGAGGAAGCAACCAGCGCAATGCCTGTTATGAGCACAACCGCCGAGTTTATGGTGCGAACATCTGTGCAGAGAATCACCACTCCGGCTATAATCATCAGAACGGGAATGAGATAGAACCACCAGGGAAGTATGAAGGGGCGACTCCACACTGCCACTACTATGATGTGGAAAATGCCGTAGAGTATGAGTATGGCTCCGAAAATATAGGCGAGGAGTCCGACAAAGAAAGCCGGGGATACGACCATCCACACTCCCAGAGCAATAGCTCCAAGGCTTGCCACTATGGTTGATGATGCCGCGGAATAGTCGGTATTGCCGCGGTTTCTTTCGCTTTTTCGCACCAGTGCCGATATGCAGCTGTACAGTCCGGGAACAATGAGCATTATTCCTACGGCGATAACAATCCAGTTAAGGACATCTACACGTTGATGCCATACAATGAGGAGAATGCCTACAAGCATTACTATAAGAGCTGTGAGCCAGTTGTTGGATTTCATAATAGTTGAATTTTATATAAACTATTACGAATTTTCGGGGGCAATTGTTCGGAACCGGCTGTAATATTGTTCGGAAACCGGTTGTCAGGACAGCATGGCTGCCACCCGGCGCACGGCTGCTATGAAGGCATCGCATTCGGCAATGGTGTTGTACACGCCGAATGATGCGCGCACTGTACCGGTAATGCCGAGTATGTGCATGAGCGGCTGGGCGCAATGGTGACCTGTACGCACCGCTATGCCGAGTTTGTCAAGTAGCATGCCTGTGTCGTAATGATGTGCGTCGCCGATGAGAAATGATATAATGGCGCTTTTGTGTGGGGCGTTTCCGAATATTCTTACTCCCGGAATGTCAAGCAGAGCCGGTGTAGTGTATCTGAGCAACTCGTCCTCATGGGCGGCGATGGATTCTATGCCTATGCTTTTAATGTATGAGATTGCTGAATTGAATGCAGCTATGCCTACAAAGTCGGGAGTGCCGGCTTCGAATTTGAACGGGAGGTCGGCGTATACGGTTTTTTCAAACGATACGGTCTTGATCATTTCTCCGCCTCCCTGGTACGGCGGCATCTCCTCGAGCAGCTGCCGCTTGCCGTACAGCACCCCGACTCCGCAGGGACCATACATTTTGTGCGAGGAGAATACATAAAAGTCGGCATCAAGAGCTTGTACATCCACGTTGAGGTGAGCTATCGCCTGTGCTCCGTCAACAATCGTTACCGCACCGGCTCTGTGGGCGCAGTCAATTATTTCCTTGACAGGATTTATTGTGCCGAGCACATTGCTGACATGGGTTACAGCGACAATTTTTGTGCGGGGCGACAGGAGGCTGCGGTAAGCGTCCATGTCGAGCTCGTCGTTGTCGGTAAGGGGTATTACTTTTATTACGAGTCCGCGTTTTTCTGCAATCAGCTGCCATGGCACAATGTCAGAGTGGTGCTCCATGGCGGAGAGTATTATTTCGTCGCCCGGTTCGAGCAGCAATCCATAGCTTGCCGCCACAAGGTTTATTGCCTCGGTTGTGCCTCGGGTGAAGATTATCTGTTCCGTAGATGGGGCGTTGATGAATTCAGCGACGACAGAGCGCGTTGATTCCATCATGGATGTGGCTTCCTGAGAGAGTGTGTGGACTCCTCTGTGAACATTTGCCTTGTGGGTGTAGTACATGGAGTCTACAGCCTCGACAACTTGTCTCGGGGTT
Source organism: Muribaculaceae bacterium Isolate-104 (HZI) (assembly GCA_003762715.1). Taxonomy (GTDB): domain Bacteria; phylum Bacteroidota; class Bacteroidia; order Bacteroidales; family Muribaculaceae; genus Paramuribaculum. Next base: position 6,522 of record RIBJ01000042.1, read on the forward strand.
TCGGTGGTGGCGGTATTGTCGAGGTATATCAGCTGCCTGTCGTAGATTTTCCGGTCGAGAATAGGAAAGTCCCGACGGATGCGCATTATGTCATCAGTCGTTAGGTTTTTCATTGTCATTCTCTTTTTTATGACATGAAGAACGGCATTCTCCGCAGAGAGCTTCGGCTCCGGCAAACCGCTTTTCTACAAGGTGTCTAAGCCGGTCGCGAAGACCGTCCATGCGCACTGTGTCAATGACATCTGTCATGAAAGCCTGCATCAGCATCACTTTTGCCTCGCGTTCAGGAATGCCGCGTGTGCGCATATAGAACAGAGCTTCGTTGTCAAGCTGTCCGGTAGTGGCGCCGTGCGAGCATTTCACATCGTCGTTGTATATCTCCAGCTGGGGGCGGGTGTGCATCCTCGCGTCCGGGTGGGCGAGGATGTTGCGGTTGCTCTGATAGGCTTCTGTAAAGGGAGCTCCGGGAGTTACGAGTATGCTGCCTTCGAAAGCGCCGGAGGAGTGGTCGTCAAGCACATATTTGAACAGCTGACGGCTGTTGCAGTGCGGCGCGAGGTGGCGTATTATGCTGCTGTTGTCCACATGCATGTTGTCTGAGCCGACTGCCATTCCTGCAAGGGTTGTTTCGCAGTCTGTTCCGTCAATATCAATAGAATAGTCGTTTCGGGTGGTGCCGCAAGTGAGTGTTATTCCGTTTACAAGCAGGTTGCTGTTTTTGCTCTGACGGGCAAAAAGATTGCTTGAACGTCTGGTGAGGGGCGATGATTCCTCTATGTCGTAGTAATCGAATCTGGCTCCGTGTCCGAGTGCTATTTCCACAACCTGCGATGACAGGCAGTCGGTGGCGGCAGACTGAGTGTGGTCACACACCAGCAGCTGGGCTGACGAGTTGCGTCCGAGTACAACCAGCAGACGCCTTACAGCCATTACGGGAGCCGGTGTTGCGAATATGTTGACGAGCTGCAGCGGTTTTTCAACGGTAACTCCGTCGGGTATATATATCATGACTCCGTCCTGGGCAAGGAGGGTGTTCAGCGCCACTTCGGGGCGTGCAAGCGGTGCGAGGGTGCCGTAATAAGCCTCTACAATGTGCGGAATTTGTGTTGCGGCGTTTCTTATGGATGTGAACACTACACCGTCAGACAGACGTTGTTCCAATCCTGACACAGGATGAAACGAGTCGTTGACGCACACTCCGAGAAGGGTGCTCATATTGGGCACATCGCAACGGAATGACGCTGCAATGTCGGCTGTCATATCCACGCGGTTGACATTTATGCCGAAATCAGGCGAGAACATTTCATCAAGAGATGTCTTTTCGTAGCCTTCATCGCCTTTCTCCGGCAGGGATTTGCCGCGGAGGCTTCCGTAAGCAGCCATGCGTAGCCTGTTCATTGCTTCCGGCGAATCTTTGTCAAAAGCCTCGCGGTTGCGTGTGAACAAATCGATATACTGGTCTATGCTTTTCATTTTCAATTGTCTACCTCTTCCTTAATCCAGTCATAACCGCGCTCCTCGAGTTCGAGTGCCAGTTCGGGACCTCCGGTGCGCACAATCCGCCCTTTGTACAGAACATGCACGAAATCGGGCTTTATGTAGTCCAGCAGTCGCTGATAGTGGGTGATGACGATGGTTGCGTTGTCTGAGTTTTTTAGAAGGTTGACCCCCCCTGCAACAATCCGCAGCGCGTCAATGTCAAGACCGGAGTCTGTTTCGTCAAGAATGCTCAGTCTCGGTTCGAGCATAGCCATCTGGAAAATTTCGTTGCGTTTCTTTTCTCCTCCGGAAAAGCCTTCGTTCACAGACCGGGATGCGAGTTTGTTGTCAAGTTCCACAATCTCGCGTTTCTGGCGCATCAGCTTCAGGAAGTCTGTTGCGCTTATGGGCTGTTCGTTGAAGTATTTGCGCTTGGCGTTCAGTGCGGCTCTCATGAAATTGACCATTGACACTCCGGGAATTTCCACGGGGTACTGGAACGAGAGGAAAAGCCCTTCGTGCGAGCGGTCCTCGGGAGACAGCGCCAGCAGGTCAACGCCGTGAAAGTCAACAGAGCCGCCGTTTACAGTAAACGCGGGGTTGCCTGCAAGCACTTCGCTGAAAGTGCTTTTTCCGGAGCCGTTGGGTCCCATTATGGCGTGAACTTCTCCGGGACGCACGGTAAGGTTGACTCCCTTAAGTATTTCTTTTCCTTCTACTGATGCCTTGAGGTCTTTGACCTGCAACAGAATATCTTCTTTCATTGTTCGGTTGGATTGTAAATGTTTATCCTACGCTGCCTTCAAGGGTTATTTGCAGCAGTTTCTGAGCTTCCACGGCAAATTCCATGGGTAGTTTGTTCATGACTTCCCTTGCGTATCCGTTGACAATCAGACCTACAGCTTCCTCGGTAGGAATGCCTCGCTGGTTGCAGTAAAAAATCTGGTCCTCGCTTATTTTCGATGTGGTTGCCTCGTGTTCCACGACGGCGGTGTCGTTGAGCACATCTATATATGGGAAGGTATGTGCGCCGCAAGTAGAGCTAAGCAGCAGGCTGTCGCACTGGGTGTAGTTTCTGCATCCGTCGGCATTCGGTGCAATCTTCACGAGTCCGCGGTAAGAGTTTTGGCTGTGACCGGCGGATATGCCTTTGCTCACTATGGTGCTGCGGGTGTTTTTGCCGGTATGTATCATTTTTGTGCCTGTGTCTGCCTGCTGGTAGTTGTTTGTCACAGCCACGGAATAAAATTCGCCCACACTTTCGTCGCCGGCAAGAATACAGCTGGGGTATTTCCATGTTATAGCCGAGCCTGTCTCTACCTGTGTCCAGGACAGCTTTGCCCTGTGTCCGCGGCATAGTCCGCGTTTAGTCACGAAGTTGTATATGCCTCCGCGCCCGTTTTTGTCACCGGCATACCAGTTTTGCACTGTGGAGTATTTTACCTCTGCGCGCTCTTCCACTACAATCTCCACAATAGCCGCGTGCAGCTGGTTTTCGTCGCGCATGGGTGCCGTGCATCCCTCGAGATAGCTGACGTAAGAGTCGTCATCTGCTACAATGAGGGTGCGTTCAAACTGACCTGTGCCTCCGGCGTTTATGCGGAAGTATGTCGACAGTTCCATGGGGCATCGCACTCCTTTGGGAATGTATACGAACGAGCCGTCGGAAAAGACTGCCGAATTTAGCGCGGCAAAGAAGTTGTCGCGATAGCTGACAACTCTGCCGAGATAGCGTTTCACCAAATCGGGATAATCTTTTACGGCTTCCGATATGGAGCAGAAAATCACACCCATTTCGGCAAGTTTCTCGCGGTGGGTGGTCTTTACGCTTACAGAGTCCATGACGGCATCCACTGCCATTCCGGAGAGCGCTTTCTGTTCTTCAAGAGGAATGCCGAGCTTGTTGAATGTGTCAATAAGCTGCGGGTCTACCTCGTCAAGGCTTTTGGGGGCATCGCTTTTTGCTTTAGGAGCGGCATAGTAGCTTATTGCCTGATAGTCGATTTCGGGGATGTCAAGGTGAGCCCATTTCGGCATTTCAAGTGTGAGCCAGTGGCGATACGCCTTGAGTCTGAAATCGAGCAGCCATTCAGGCTCGCCTTTCTTTGCCGATATGAAACGCACAACATCCTCGTTGAGTCCGTGTTCGAGAATTTCAGTAGGGATGTCGGTTGTGAATCCGTACTTGTATTCGCCGGAAGTGACTTTGCCTATGATGTCGTCAGTATTGTTTTCTGTATGTTTTGTTTCGTCCAAGTCTTTGTTTTTGTCCATATCCGTCCGTTTCAAGAATTAGAACAAAGTTTCGGGTGAGTTGGTTGCCATGCCCTTCAGCACGCCGAGAATCCACGGTGTCATTTCCATGACGAGTCTGAGCAGTTCTCCTCCGGCGAGTTTGCTTGATGAGAAAAGCGGGCTTTCAGGGTCTATGATTTTCCAAAGGTTCAGCATGAGGCTTATAACCATGAACCATTTGAGTATAAGAAACACTGAGCCGGCTACCCTGTCAACGGTACCGAGCATTATAGCGTGTGTGGCTTTTCTGAAAAATCCTGCAATGAGCCAGACTCCGAGCCATACGATTCCGAACAGTGCGCCGTAGCCGAGTACTTTTGCCGAGTAAATGGTCATGGATGAGGCGGCTGGGTCGTCAGCTCCTAAAAACCGGGCTGCAATCTCCGCAGCCCATTCGCCGGATGTGCGGCAAGCTATCACAGCTGCGGCTATAGCCGCCAGAGAGCCTATCTGCGCGATAGCGCCTTTGCGGTAGCCGATTACGGCTCCACCGGCAAACAGTATTATGAATATGATGTCGAGAAAACCCATTGCAGCTGCGAAGTTACAAAAAAATCGCCAAGGGGAAGCGTGTCAGAGCCGATGAATTTCGGAATTGGCGCAATGGGGATTCATGGGAACATCCACTTTGCAGAAATCCATGGTGAGGGTGTCGACCCTCAGCAGCTTTCCTGTGAGTAGTTCTCCGATTCCGGAGAGGTATTTTATGGCTTCGGCGGCCTGGATTGTGCCTATGATGCCGGCAGTGACGCCAAGCGGGCCTCTTGCCGGCGCTTGCTCGGGGTCTGTCTCGAACAGGCAGCTGTAGCATGGGGTGCCGGGCAGTACTGTCATGGTGTGTCCGAAGTAGCGCCAGATAGCTCCGTGGCTGAATGGCTTGCCGGCATGTACGCACGAGTCGTTTATAAGACGTTTTGCAACGAAGCTGTCGGTGGCATCAATAATAAAGTCATAGCCGTCGATGAAACTTGCAATGTTGCTGCCGTCAATAAATTCGGGCATTGCGATTATCTCTATTTCCGGGTTTAGCTCTCTCAGCACGGCGGCTCCATTGCAGGCTTTAAGCTCTCCGACACGGGGGGTTGAGTGAAGTATCTGACGTTGCAGATTGCTTAAATCCACGCGGTCGCCGTCGGCAAGTCCGATGCGTCCCACACCTGCTGCCGCGAGATACAGAGCTGCAGGAGAGCCGAGACCTCCGGCTCCTATTACAAGAACCGATCCGGCTGCAAGGCGTTTCTGGGCCTCTTCTCCAAAACCGGGCAGGTTCAGTTGGCGCGCATAGCGTTGGCGCTCGTCGGCAGAAAAATCATGCTGTATGTTCATAAGTTAAAGTTATCTGACCCAAAGCGACGGGTTGAGTTTAGTGCGTTCCTTTCTCAGCTCAAAGTGCAAAATCGCGCGGTTTTCTTCGTCAGGGTCTGTCAGGATTGTGCCTATGGTCTGCCCGGTTTTTACCTTGTCGCCGTTTTTTACGTTTATGCCGTCGAGGTTGGCGTATATAGTAAGGTAGTTGCCATGGCGTATCATGACAATAGTGCCGTAGCCGGGCTGGCGGAAAGTGGCGGAAACAGTGCCCTCAAATACGGCACGTGCATTTTTAGAGCCGAGTGCTTCAATGTCAATGCCAGAGTTTTCGGTTTCCACATGTTCGAGCTGCGGGTGCTTCTGTCTGCCGAATCCGCGCACAATGCGATATTTTCCTGAAACAGGAAACAGTAGTCTGCCCTTGTTTGCCTCAAACGAGCCGGTGAGCGCTCTGTCGGCTGCAGCAACAGAAGTGGCGGTGTTTGAGGAGGATGCCGGTTTGGAAGAAGAGGAGGTTGAAGACCCGGAGGATGAGGCATGGGTGTTTCCCTTGGATTTTGCAGCCGCCGCTTTTTTCTCGGCTTCTTTTTTCTGCCGCTCTATGCGGGCCTGTTCCTCGGCAATTATTTTGTCAAGCTCGCGGTCAAGGCGCCGTGCCTGTTCCTGCTTTTCTTTAAGGAGCGCTTTGAGTGAGCCGCTTTCGCTTTTGAGGTTGGCAACAACCTTGTCGGTCTCGGCTTTTGTTGATTCCAGCTCTTTTCTGGCTTTGTTGAGTTTAATCAAAGCTGCCGTGTGAGAGCGCTGCACTGTGTCAAGTTTGTTTTTGCGCTCGTTCAGCAGTGCGGCAGTGGCGTTGATGTCACCGGCTTTGCGTTTTCGCCATTTGTCAAACTGTTGCAGGTAGCGTATGCGCCTGTATGCGTCAGTGAAGGATTCGGATGAAAATATGAATGAGAGTGTGCTCATGGAAGTGTTTGAACCCTGGAGCTTGCGCAGAGAGGCAATGTAGCTTTGCCGCAGGTTTTCCATGCGTTTGTCAAGAATGGCAATGGAGTCGGATATATGCGATATGCTTGCGTTGAGGGAGTCAACACCGTTTTGAATCTGTGTTATCTGCTGTCCTTTGGAGGTGATTTCGCTGTTAAGAGAATTAAGCCGGGCAAGCTGTTTTTTTGTCTCGCGAGTATTTACGGTCAGCTTGCGGGTGGTTTCTGTAATGGCTTTTTTTGTAGCCTGCTGTTCTTTTCGCACCTTTGCCGCATCGCGTTTCTGCCGGGGCTTTGCCGCATAGCTGTCCGCGCACAACCCCATACATAATGCGATAATAACAAGTATGGTATATCTCCACATAGTCAAAATTGTCTGCTTTTTCCTTGGTTGCACTTGTCGCCGTTTATAATCCGGCTGTCTTTGCAATGTCTGACGGGTTTATTTTTTTATATGAATCTGACAGTTTTATTTCTCTTACATCGACATCCGAGTTCCACCGGGCTTTGTTCCAGTTCCAGTCTATTGTCACAGAGTATTTCTTAGATTTGACAGGTACGGAAATGCCTGTGGTTGAGGCTCTCAGCCCGAAAGGAGTCATAACCGGTCCGCCGTATGTAATCTGTACCGGGTCGTCGGCTCCCGGACGGGTAACGGTCATGGAGGTCATCAGCCCGTCTTGTTGTGCAATGTCGCAGCTTACACCCTGTGGCAGGGCTTTGTACGGAATCGCAACCGGAATTCCGGACAAGAAGTCTTGGACGGTGTTTATGTCGAACGGCATCCGAGCCATAGAGTCGCTTAGGCTCTCCGCGATGTATTGCCTGTGCATTTTGTCAATGACAAGAGCTGTGTCGTTTGTGGCGTGGAGCAGGAATACTTCCATGCCGAGAAATCTGGCGGACACTGTTATGCTTGTGTCGCGCACAAATGTTATGTTTGCGCCTGCCGATACATTCAGAGGTGCGCCTATGCGAATGTTTGCCGGCACTCTGACCCGCTGCCAGGCGGTGGGTACGGACTCGGTTTTGTGTATGTCGCGCGATGAGCGGCATGATACCGCTCCGAGGCAGAGTATTGTCAGGATGAGAAAAAGTATCGGCTGTTTACGGTTCATTTGGCGAAGTAGGTTTTATGCTTTACCTTTTTTGCTATAAGTTCGTTTTGCGGGTCCAGCTCGAGCGCTTTGCGCCATTCGGCGACAGCGCGGTCGTAGTCCTGGTTCATGAACGCTATGTCGCCGGCGTGGTCGAAAAGGTCGGCGCTGGGTTCGGGGCTGTTTGCTATCGCTGTGTCGATGACTTCAAGAGCTCTTTCGTATTCTTTTTTCTTGAACAGTACCCATGCGTAGGTGTCAAGTGAAGTAGGCTCGTCGGGACGCTCGGCAACCACTCGCAGTATCATGTCCTCGGCTTTGTCAAGGTCTCTGTCGGAGCAGGCGAGGTAGTAGGCGCAGTTGTTCAGCGCGGTCATGTTTTCGGGGTCGAGTTCAAGAGCCTTGTTGTAATATGAGAATGCGCTGTCAAGCTCCTCGCGGGCATATAGTATGTCGCCTACAGCGGTAAGGAGTTCCGATCTGATTTCATAGTCGGTGCTGTCTGCGACCTGTAGCCCTTTGGTCAGTTGGTTCATTGCGCGGTCGTAGTCTTTCATCTGGGTCAGGTTCGCGCTTGCGAGGAGGTAGAGGGTGGCGTTGTCTGGATAGAAATGCTCCGCTCTGAGAGCCGATTCGAGCGCCTTGTCAAACTTTGAGCTGCGCATGTAAAGGCTTGTTAGGGCAAGCCACTGGCGCTCGTCGGAGGGGTTTATGTCGAGAGAGTACTGAGCCTGTTCGGCTGCCGCGGGATAGTTTTCAATCGCTATGAGGTAGTCGCGGTAAAGGTTGTGTATGGCGGCTTCATGAGGGTGGATTTCAATCAGGCGGCGATACATTTTGTCGATTTTGGGGCGCTGGAGAGTGTCGTTGTACAGCCCGGCGGTGTAATCGCGAAGTATTTCAATCTTGGGCTCTACTTCGAGGCTTTCCTCTTCAAGGGCTCTGAAAATGTCGCGGTCGTAAGAAAGGCTGTCGCCGGTGGCGCGGAAAAAGGAGGCGCGCGAGTAGTAGGCGAGTCCGTTGGAGGGGTCGAGCTCCACGGCTTTGTTGTAGAACATCAGTGCCGAATCGCGGCTGTTCAACTGAAAGTATATGTCTCCGGCAAAGATGTTGTAGTCGGGGTTTGCGGGGCTTTGTCTTACGAGATTTCGCACTTCGTTCAGCATGGCCGAGGTGTCGGCATCCATGTAGTAAAGCTGTATTTTTCGGGATGTCAGCTGCATGCCGGCTCCCTGTGAGGCTTCAAGGGAGTCGTAAAGCTCAATGGCTTTCGCTATGTTAAGGCTGTCGCCGCTGCCGCCGAGAACTTCGGCATAGCGTGCGGTGAGTTCCGGGCGGGACGGGTGGTTGCGGTGCAGCCGCCCCCATATTGCTATTGCGTTAGAGTCCTGACCTATCTGGGAGGATATCGCGGCGTAAACTACGTTGTTGTAGAAGTCATCGGGGTTGTCGGTCACATATCTGCCCATGAGTTTATAGCCTTCTGCGAGCGCTGCGGAGTCTCCGCGCGAAAGTCGCACAAGGTTGTAGCCGTGCTCGAAGCCGAGATACTCGTCATCGGGGTTAAGGGCGTAGGCGTGGCGCACAAGTTCGAAATAACTGTCGGGACGGTCGTTGCCTCTTGCTTTTGCGGCTTCAAGATATACATAGTCGGCTTTTGCCTCTTGCCGGTTGGCTGAGGTGTCGGCGACTATTGCGCGAGAGCCTGAGCAAGCGAATGCCAGGCATACGCATAGTAGGGCAAGTGTGTGGGTCAGATATCTCATCGGCAGAGTGGGGGTTGGTTAGTGGGGGGCATCAGTTGGTGCCGGTGTGTCCGAAGCCTCCGTCGCCGCGTTTTGTCTCGTCGAGTTCTTTTGCCGGTTCCCATTCGACACGCGAGTGGCGTGTTATCACCATCTGGCATATACGTTCGCCGTCGGTAATGGTGTAAGGCTCGTTGGAGAGGTTTATGACAATAGCGCCTATTTCTCCGCGGTAGTCGGAGTCGACAGTGCCTGGAGTATTTACAAGCGAGATGCCTTTCTTGAGCGCGAGTCCGCTGCGGGGGCGCATCTGGCATTCGTAGCCTACGGGCAGCTGTATGCGCAGCCCTGTGGGTATAAGCGCTCTTTCAAGGGGCGCGAGAGTGACAGGTTCGTCAAGACATGCGCGCACGTCCATGCCGGCGCTGTGAGGGGTTTCATACGCGGGAAGCTCGTTGCCTGAGCGGTTTATTATTTTTACCTTTATGTTGTCCATATCAGGGCTGTATATTAGGGCAGATACGTTGTTGACGTGCCTGTAGGTTTCTATTTAAACGACAAAAGTAGCCAAAAATATCTCAATCACCGCAAAAATGTTGTAACAATGTGCTTTGTGGCAGGGTTGGGGGCATATACAAAAAAAGTGTCCGGCACAATCATGCGCCGGACACCTGTATGTGTTTCCTGGGTGTGAAATCAGAAGAGACTCCAGCTTACAGTAAGCCCTGCCATGACTATGGCGACCATAGACATGAGTTTTATGAGAATGTTGAGGCTGGGACCGGATGTGTCCTTGAACGGGTCGCCGACGGTGTCGCCTACAACTGTGGCTTTATGAACGTCGCTACCTTTGCCTCCGAAGTTGCCTTCTTCGATGTATTTTTTGGCGTTGTCCCAAGCGCCGCCGGCGTTTGCCATGAATATTGCAAGTACGAAGCCTGCGCTAAGTCCGCCGGTGAGGAGTCCGATAACGCCGGGAACTCCGAAAATCAGACCGACAGCTATAGGCACTGCAATAGCAAGAAGTGACGGGAAAACCATTTCGCGCTGAGCGCCTTTGGTGGAAATCTGTACGCAGCGGGCGTAGTCGGGTTCGGCTTCGCCGGTGAGGATGCCTTTGATTGTGCGGAACTGGCGGCGCACCTCCTCAACCATGTGGGCGGCTGCGCGCCCTACAGCGTTCATTGTCAGTCCGCAGAAAAGAAATGCCATCATTGCGCCAATGAACATGCCGGCAAGAACCATCGGGTTCATGAGGTTGACGTTGTATGCCATCATGAAGTCGGTGAATGTGGCTGACTCAAGGGGTATTCTCACAGGGGTGTCATCGGTGAGAGATGTGCCTATCTGAATGAATTCGGTGCCGATGCGGTGCAGTCCGATGCGTATTTCCTCTATGTACGAGGCGAGCAGCGCGAGCCCTGTCAGAGCGGCGGAGCCTATTGCGAATCCTTTGCCGGTGGCGGCAGTGGTGTTTCCGAGCGAGTCAAGAGCGTCGGTGCGTTTGCGCACGGCTTCACCGAGTCCGCTCATTTCGGCATTTCCTCCGGCATTGTCGGCAATGGGACCGTATGCGTCAGTGGCGAGGGTGATGCCGAGGGTGGAGAGCATGCCCACTGCTGCTATGCCGATGCCGTAAAGCCCCCATGATATGTTGGCGAAGTCAAATCCGGCGGCAAGCCAGTACGAGAGTATGATACCTGCCACAACAGCTATGACCGGCAATGCTGTGGAAACCATGCCGAGTCCTACACCAGAAATTATGACTGTTGCCGGACCGGTCTGACCGCTTTCGGCAAGTTTTTTGGTGGGTTTGTAAGACTGCGAGGTGTAGTACTCGGTAGCTCTGCCTATTATTATGCCAACAAGAAGACCTACCACTACGGCAAATGCTATGTTTACCCAATTGGGTATCTGCAGCAGGTAAAGAATGGCGAAAGAGGCTATTACTATAAGGAGTGAGCTTAGGTTGGTGCCTACGGCGAGCGAGTTGAGGAGGTTTTTGATTGAGGCGTTCTCTTTGGTCTTTACGGCAAAGATGCCTATTATGGACAGTACTATGCCGACAGCGGCTATAAGCATGGGTGCGAGAACAGCCTTGACCTGCAGGGCTATGGCTCCGTCTGTGCCGAGTGTGGTCACGGCTCCGGCTCCGGCAGCCGCGCCAAGAGCCGCGGTTGCAAGAATCGAGCCGCAATAGCTTTCGTATAGGTCGGCTCCCATTCCGGCTACGTCGCCTACATTGTCGCCTACGTTGTCGGCAATAGTGGCAGGATTGCGCGGGTCATCTTCCGGAATTCCAGCCTCGACTTTGCCTACGAGGTCGGCGCCTACGTCGGCAGCCTTGGTGTATATGCCTCCGCCGACGCGTGCAAAAAGAGCCTGCGTGGAAGCTCCCATGCCGAATGTCAGCATTGTCGTTGTTATCATGGTGAGTTTGTGGGTGCCTTCGTTGGGTTCAAGCCAGGTCAGAAGCAGATACCAGAAGGAGATGTCGAGAAGTCCGAGTCCAACCACAACAAGACCCATAACGGCTCCGCTGCGAAACGCAACTCTTAAACCCGAGTTTAGGCTTTTGCTTGCCGCGTTGGCGGTTCTTGCCGAGGCATGTGTTGCGGTTTTCATGCCGAGGTAACCGGCAAGTCCGCTGAAGAAGCCTCCGGTCAGGAATGCCACCGGCACCCAGTTGTTCTGGAGTCCGAAACCGTATGCCATGACGGCAAACAAAATTACAAGTACGAGGAATACAAGCCCTACAACTTTGTACTGCTGACGAAGATAAGACATTGCTCCCTGACGCACATAAGAGGCTATTTTGCGCATGGTGTCGGTGCCTTCACTCTCGCGCATCATACCCCGGTAAAAGTACCATGCCATGCCAAGAGCGAGCAGCGATGCGGCAGGTACAATCCAAAATAAGATACTTTCCATTGAAAACGTGATTTAAAATTTAAGGTAAAAAGACATTGTTTGCCGTGCAGGAATGCCGACGGCAAACAATCGCTCAAAGTTAATAAAAATAATGAGAGTCAGATGTCTCGGAAAATATGTTATTGGGCAGGTTTATGACATTTTGTCCATTACTGTTTCCATTTTAGCCGCAATCTGAGCGTTGCAGAGGTTTCCGATGCTGCCTTCGTGGGTGTGGGAAACGCTGCGGGTGGGTACATATTCTCCATTCTGCACCTGCATGCCTACAGTGCGGTATGCTTCTCTGAAGGGCATGCCGCCGAGGGCAAGGCGGTTTACATCCTCTACCGTGAAGAGGTAGTCGTATTTCGGGTCGTCAAGAATGTTTTCTTTTACTTTTATGTGTGACAGCATGAAGTCGCACATGTCCAGACAGCTCCGGAGCTCGCTGAATGCGGGGAAGATAATGTCTTTGAGCAGCTGAAGGTCGCGGTTGTAGCCTAGAGGCAGATTTGCCGTGAGCAGGGCTATTTCATTCGGTATCGACTGGAGGCGGTTGCATTTGCCGCGCATAATTTCAAACACGTCGGGGTTCTTTTTATGCGGCATTATGCTTGAGCCGGTGGTAAGTTCGTCCGGGAATGAAATGAAAGCGAAGTTCTGACACATCCACATGCACACATCCATTGCGAAACGCCCGAGGGTGGAGGCTACCGCGGCTATAGCCATGCCGGCTGCCCGTTCGGTCTTGCCACGGCTCATCTGTGCCGCCACTACGTTGTAGTGCATGGTTTCGAATCCGAGCAGTTCGGTTGTCATGGTACGGTTCAGTGGGAAAGATGAGCCATAACCGGCAGCTGAGCCGAGCGGGTTCTGGTTTGCAATGCTGTAGGCGGCTGCAATCATCTGCATGTCGTCTACAAGAGCTTCGGCGTAAGCCCCGAACCAGAGTCCGAAAGAAGAGGGCATGGCTATCTGAAGATGAGTGTAGCCTGGCATAAGAGCGTCTTTGTGCTTTTCGCTCAGGAGCTGAAGTCTGTCAAAAAGGTGTTTTATGCTTTGAGATGTTGTTTTCAGTTCGTCCCGAATGAATAGTTTGAGGTCAACGAGCACCTGGTCGTTTCGTGAGCGTCCGCTGTGGATTTTCTTGCCAGTGTCGCCAAGCCGCTGTGTAAGCATAAATTCCACCTGCGAATGTACATCCTCGATGCCCGGCTCTATGGTAAATTCTCCACGCTCTATGATTGCGGCAATGTCTTCAAGAGCCTCAAGCAGTGATTTGAGCTCGTCGCCTGAGAGCAGTCCGATGCTTTCAAGCATCCGTATGTGAGCCATAGACCCCATGACATCGTAGCGCGCGAGCTTCAAATCCAGTTCGCGGTCGTTTCCAACGGTAAATTCCTCTATCATTTTATCCGGTTCAAAGCCTTTGCTCCAAAGTTTCATTTCAGGTTGTTTAATATGTCTATGTAAGTTTTTAATCCGGTGTCGATTTCCGAAATTTCAATATATTCGTCTGCGGTGTGGCTTCTGGATGACTCTCCCGGACCTATTTTCAGCGAGGGAAATGAGTGCATCACAGCCATGTCGCTCATAGTAGACGAAACAAATGGTTTTAGTCCGAGGGCGGTGCATGCGCGAACCAGCTCGTGGTTGAGGTCGATAGCGTTTGCCCGCAGTCTGGTTGACCGTGGTACTGCTTCCGATTTTATTGCCGAACGTATGATTTCCACTGTTTCTTCGTTGGTATATGCGTCGGTAGTGCGCACGTCTACCACGAATTTGCATTCGTCAGGCACAACGTTGTGCTGCTTGCCCGCGTTTATAACGGTAGTAGTCACCGAGATAGGACCAAGGAGTGCCGATTGCCTTTCGAATTTTATGTTGCGCAGGGCATTGATGTCGTCTATGGCGGCGTAAAGCGCGTTGATGCCTTCGCCCCTTGCCGCGTGTCCCGACACGCCTGTCGCCGTGCAGTCGAGAACCACAAGCCCTCTTTCGCCGACAGCCGGCTGCATTGAAGTGGGTTCGCCGACTATTGCCATGTCAATTTTGATTCCGTTGGACTGTAGTTCGGGCAGCATGGCTCTCATGCCGTTCTCTCCAGTCACTTCCTCTTCGGCTGTCATTGCGAGAATGAGGTTGAAAGGCAATGGCGCGGAACGGAAGTGGCTGAACACATGGGCGAGTGATACCAGTGACGCGCCCGCGTCGTTGCTTCCGAGACCGTAAAGACGACCGTTCTCTATAGTGGGTGTGAAAGGCTCCCGGGTGTATCCGGCAGCAGGTTTCACGGTGTCGTGGTGGCTGTTGAGCAAAAGGGTTTTCCGCGCGGGGTCGTACCTGTCCGACACTGCCCAGACGTTGTTGTGGTGTCGGTGGGCGGTAATGCCCTTGCTGACAAGCCATTGTTCAAGGATGTCGGCGGTGCCGTTCTCCTGCCGTGATAGTGACGGAGTGACTATGAGCGAGGATAGTAGAGCTACTGCGGAGTCTGTCATGTCTTTATTGTGGTGCCTCTGTTGCTCAGCAGGTTGTCGGAATGCTTTATGGTTACGGATTCAACTCCGGCGGCTATCGCAGCAAAAGCGTTGTCGATTTTGGGAATCATGCCGCGGTTCACAGTGCCGTTGTCGCGGAGTTCAGAGTAGCTCTCGCGGCTGATGTCGGCAATAAGAGAGTCGGGGTTGTCTATGTCGCGGAGCACTCCGTCCTTTTCGAAGCAGTAAATCAGTTTTGCCGGAGACAGATAGCTCATGGCAACGGCAACGGATGAGGCCACAGAGTCGGCGTTACAGTTGAGCAGAGTGCCGTTGCCGTCATGGGTTATGGCGCAGAATACAGGCGTTATGCCGTTGTCAAGCAGGCTGTTTATAAACAGGTTGTTGATTTCTGTCGGGTTTATGTCGCCGACAAATCCGTAATCAATTGGAGATGCGGGTCTTTTTGTGGCTTTGATTACACCGGCATCGGCACCTGAAAGTCCGATTGCATTGCATCCGGCAGCCTGAAGAGCGGCGACGATGCGTTTGTTGACGAGTCCGGCATAAACCATCGTCACCACATCGAGGGTTTCGCGCGAGGTTACCCGGCGTCCCTCTATCATGGTGGTTTCTATGCCCAGTTTCTCGCTCAGACGGGTGGCTTCCTTGCCGCCTCCGTGAACAAGAATCTTTTTTTCCGGCATCTGGGCGAAATCTCTTACAAAGCGGCAGAGAGCGTCAGGGTTGTCAACGACATTGCCTCCGATTTTTATTATAGAAATCATGCCAGCTCCTCCAACATTCTTTTTAGTACTGTCTGAGCCGAGATTTCTCTGTTGGCGGCTTCGGGTATCACTATGCTTTTGGGCGATTCTATGACTTCGTCTGTAACAATCATATTGCGCCTTACCGGAAGGCAGTGCATGAAAAAGGCATCGTTTGTCAAAGCCATTTTTTCCGAATCGACTGTCCAGGACCAGTCGGTGCTTAGAATTTTGCCGTAATTCGGGTCGTTGAAGGCGCTCCAGTTTTTGGCATATATGAAATCGGCTCCTTCAAACGCTTTTTTCTGGTCATATTCGATAGTGGCTCCGGCGGTGAATTCGGGCGCGAGTTCGTAGCCGTGCGGATGTGTTATGACCACATCGTAGCCGGCAGCGACACTCCACTGGGCGAACGAGTTGGGCACTGCCTGAGGCAGCGCCTTGGGGTGAGGGGCCCAGGTCAGCACTACTTTCGGGCGCTGAACGGATTTGTGTTCCTCAATCGTTATTATGTCGGCAAATGCCTGCAGCGGATGTCCTGTAGCGGCTTCCATGCTGAATACCGGACGTCCGGAGTACTTTATGAACTGGTTGAGTACTTTTTCGTTGTAGTCATCGTTTTTGTCTGTAAGTCCGGCAAACGACCTCACGCCGATAATGTCGCAATAGCTTGCCATAACGGGGATTGCTTCGAGCAGGTGCTCGGCTTTGTCTCCGTCCATGATTACTCCGCGCTCTGTTTCGAGTTTCCAGGCTCCCTGGTTGACATCCAGTACAATCACATTCATGCCGAGGTTCATCGCGGCTTTCTGGGTGCTGAGACGTGTGCGCAGGCTTGAGTTGAAAAACAGCATAAGCAGGGTTTTGTCGTGACCCAGGTTCTTGAACGCGAATCGGTTGGTTTTTACTTCAAGAGCTTCCGCGACAGCTTTCTTTATATCGCCTATGTCGGCAACAGTTGTGAAATTTTTCATAAAGCGGCTTTGAATTCGTTGAGGAAATGGTCGGCAAGTTGTTTGTTCAGACACAGGGCAGGCAGCAGACGCACAGTGTGAGCACCTGCACCGCCGGTAAATATGTGGTGGTCGAAAAGCAGTTTTTTACGGAGTTCGGATGCGTTGCCTTCGATTTCAACACCAATCATGAGTCCGCGTCCGCGCACTTCTTTCAGGGCGGGTATTTTTTTGAGTTCGCCGATAAGGTAAGCACCGGTATCGGCGGCGTTTTCAATCAGTTTTTCCTCTGCCATGACATCGGCAACGGCAATGGCGGCGGCGCAGGCGAGGTGGTTGCCTCCGAAGGTTGTGCCGAGCATGCCTTTGACCGGCTTGAGTTCCGGCGAAATCAGCACTGCTCCGATAGGAAATCCGTTGCCTATGCCTTTCGCCATGGTTATTATGTCGGGGCTGATGCCGCTTGTCTGGTGGGCGAAGTAAGTGCCGGTGCGTCCTGTGCCGCTCTGTATTTCGTCAAGAATCAAGACAACTCCCTGGCTTTTGGTTATATTTCTGAGCTGGCGTAAAAAATCGTCGCCCGGTTCGTGGATTCCGGATACTCCCTGAATGCCTTCGATGATTACTGCGCAGAAATCGCCGGATGACAGCTTTTCCCTGACATCATCTATGTTGCCGAATTGTGCGAACTCGACGTTTGCCGTGCGGTTGAACGGCGACACAATGGCCGGGTTGTCGGTGGCGGCTACCGCGCCGCTTGTTCTGCCGTGAAACGCTTTAGAAAAGGCGAGTACTTTTTTCTTTCCGGTTGTAAAACTTGCAAGTTTTATTGCATTTTCGTTGGCTTCCGCTCCGGAATTGCACAGAAACAGCTGGTAGTCGGGATAGCCTGTAAGAGTTCCGAGTTTTTCGGCAAGGGTTGTCTGTAGAGAATTTTCAACAGAGTTGGAGTAGAATCCGAGTTTGCTTACCTGGTCGGAGATGGCTTTGACGTAACGGGGGTGTGCGTGTCCTATGGAAATGACCGCGTGCCCTCCGTACAGGTCAAGATACTCGGTGCCGTCGGCTGTGTAGACAAATGAACCTTTGCCGGCAACCGGCTCTATGTTGTATAATGAATAAACGTCAAAAAGAGTCATAGCTGAGAGTGTTAGAATGCGGATGGCTTGAGGTTGAGTCCGGCGCGTTCGTCAAATCCGCACATAATGTTCATGTTCTGTACTGCTTGTCCGCTTGCGCCTTTGAGGAGGTTGTCAATCGCCGTTGTGACGAGCAGGTAGTCGCCATGCTTTTCCATCCCTATAATTGCTTTGTTTGTGTTGACAGCCTGTTTGAGATCCACATCTCCGGGGGCTATGTGGGTAAACGGCTCTCCGGCATAAAAGCGGGTGTAGGTATCGCGGGCTTCCTCTATTGAAAGGTCGCTCTTGAGCCAGGATGCAGCAAAGATGCCCCTTGCGAAGTTGCCGCGCATAGGCACAAAGTTTATACTGCAGCTGAATTGCGGCTGAAGCAGAGTCAGTGTACGGTTAATTTCAGCCAGATGCTGGTGAGTGAACGCCTTGTAGACCGACATGTTGTCGCTGCGCCAGCTGAAATGGGTGGTTGCTCCAGGTTTTACTCCGGCACCGGTAGAGCCGGTTATGCCTGTTATCTGTATGTCTGACACCAGTTTGCCGGCTGCGGCAAGCGGCAGCAGCGACAGCTGCAGTGCGGTGGCGAAGCAACCGGGGTTTGCAACAAGCCTTGAGGATGCGATTCTGTGGCGGTTTACTTCCGGCAGTCCGTAGACGTACCCGTTGCTCTCATCGCGGAAATCCTGGGCGAGGTCAATAACCTTCAGGTTGGCCGGCAATGGATTTTCTTTCCAGAAAGCGGTGCTTTTTCCATGTCCTGAGCACAGAAACAGTATGTCAACAGAGTCAAGCGGGTGGTCGGCACTGAATTTCAGGTCGGTTTCTCCTATAAGTCCGCCGTGCACGTCTGTAACCGGATTGCCGGCATTACTTGACGAATGAATAAATCCGATTTCTATTTCCGGATGGTTCAGCAGCAGTCTTATGAGTTCTCCGGCGGTGTATCCTGCTCCTCCGATTATTCCGGCTTTCATTCTGCTTTGCCGTTACGTTTCTGTACGTTGTGGTATATCTTCATCTGATTGCCGAGAATCTTGGTGAAGCCTTTCACATCGTCTGCGCTCCATGCTTTGTTCACTTCGCCGTATTCACCGAAGTCTGTTTTCATGAGGTCAAACGAGGTGTCTACACCGACAAGGGTGTATGAGTACGGGCGGAGAAGTATCTCCACTGTGCCTGACACATTGCGCTGTGATGTCTCGAGCATGGCTTCCATGTCGCGCATAACCGGTTCCAGGTACTGTGCTTCATGAAGGAACATGCCGTACCATGTGCCGATCTGGTCTTTCCAGTACTGCTGCCATTTTGTAAGAGTATGCTTTTCGAGCATCTTGTGAGCGGCGATTATAAGGATAGGTCCTGCAGCCTCGAAGCCTACACGACCCTTGATGCCTATTATTGTGTCGCCTATGTGCATGTCGCGACCTATGCCGAATTCGGCGCCGGCTTTTTCCACGGCACGGATTGCCGCTATGCGGTCGGTGTATTCCTTGCCGTTTACGGCGGTGAGTTCACCTTCGGTAAAGGTTAGCTTGAGAGTTTCGGTGTCTGTTCTTGTTATCTGGCTGGGATAAGCGTTTTCCGGGAGTGTCTGTTCGGACTTGAGTGTTTCTTTGCCGCCGATGCTTGTGCCCCAGAGACCTTTGTTGATGGAGTATTCCATTTTTTTGAAATCTGCCTCGTAGCCGTGATTTTTGAGATAGTCTATCTCGTACTCTCTGGTTAGAGTCATGTCGCGGGTGGGTGTTATGATTTCGATTTCGGGAGCGAGAATCTGGAATGTAAGGTCGAAACGTACCTGGTCGTTTCCGGCGCCGGTAGAGCCGTGAGCCACAGCGTCAACGCCGATTTTCTTGGCATATTCTATAATGGCGATTGCCTGGAAAATTCGCTCGGAGGAAACGCTGATAGGGTATGTGCCGTTGCGCAGCACATTTCCGGCAATCATGTAGCGGATGCTCTTGGAGTAGTAGTCGCCGGTAACGTCAAGAGTGGCGTGGCTTGCCGCTCCGAGGCGCTTTGCCTTGTCGGCTATTATTTCGAGTTCTTCGTCAGAAAAACCTCCGGTATTTGCTATTGCGGTGTGGACTTCGTAGCCGAGGTCCTCGCTAAGATATTTTACGGCAAATGATGTGTCAAGACCTCCGCTGAACGCAAGAAGCACTTTCTTTTTGTTTTCCATATCAGTAATGTTATTTATTTTTTCAAATGAAGGAGTTTGCTGATTTTGCTTTTAATCAGCATTTTGTAAGGAGTGGCTGTGGATGGGTTGGCAACCGGTGCGGCGGGGTCGTACAACATTCCTGTGCAAAGGCACATGCGCCGGTTGTTGCGCTGGAGTATGTCAAAGTTCACACATCCCTGGCAGCCTTGCCAGAATTCTTCGTCGTCGGTGAGTTCGGAGAATGTCACGGGTCTGTAGCCCATGCGGCTGTTCAGCTTCATGACGGGCAGCGATGTGGTGATGCTGAAAATTTTGGCAAAAGGAAATCTGAGACGTGCGAGTTCAAATGTCTTTTCCTTGATGCGTCCCGCCAGCCCGAGATGGCGGTAGTCGGGGTCGACTATGAGTCCGGATGTGGCAACAAAATCACCGTGTCCCCAGCATTCTATGTAGCTGAAGCCTATGAGCTTGTCGCCGTCAAGGGCTACTACTGCCTTGCCTCCGGTTATTTTTGCAGAAATATAATCGGGCGAACGGCGTGCTATACCTGTGCCGCGCTGAAGGGCAGATTCGTAGATCAGTGTGCAGATGCGCTCGGAGTGGACTGTGTGTTCAGGCTCGGCAAACGCAACTTTAATATTATCCGCGTTCATTTTGAAGGTTTGTTTTTATTATTATAGTTGTGCAGATAAGAATCCGAATTAAATACGGCGGCAAAGTTACATAAAAAACTGGATATTCATACAAAAATAAAGAAAAAAACAGAACACCTCCCTGAAAAAACGGATTTTACCGGTTTGTCTTGCAGGGAGGTGCTGTGTTTAAATAATGTGTCAGAGAACTTTTTCGTAGAGAGCTTTGATGTCGTCAAGTGTTACTTCACGCGGATTGCCCGGCGTGCATACATCTGAAATGGCTTGTTCTGCCAGCGCAGGAATGTCGGCGGAAGATATGCCGAGTTCTGACAGGTGCTGGGGTATACCGACTTTAACCGCGAGGTCGCGAACCGCGTCAACAGCTGCCTGTGCGGCTTCTTTTTTGCTCATTCCGGAGGTGTCCACTCCCATGGCTTTTGCTATTTCGGGGTATTTGTCAAGACATGCGGGCATGTTGAATTCCATTATAGTCGGTAACAGCAGAGCGTTTGCAACGCCGTGCGGCACATCGAACAAAGAGCCCATCGGATGTGCCATGCCGTGAACCAGTCCCAGTCCGACATTTGAGAATGCCATGCCGGCAATGTACTGGGCGACAGCCATGCCGTTGCGCCCTTCGGGGTTGGAAGGTTCGTTTACAGCAACGGGGAGGTAGCGGGCTATCATTCTGACAGCTTCTATTTCAAACATGTCAGACATTTCCCATGCGCCCTTGGTGATGTAGCCTTCAATGGCATGTGTCAGCGCGTCCATGCCGGTGGCTGCGGTGAGTCCTTTTGGCAGCGAGTACATGAGCTCGGCGTCAATAATTGCAACCGCGGGGATGTCATTGGGGTCGACGCACACCATCTTTTTCTGTTTGTTCTCGTCGATTATGACGTAGTTGATAGTGGTTTCGGCTGCGGTGCCTGCTGTTGTAGGCAGTGCCACAATAGGTACGCTTTTGTTTTTTGTGGGAGCGCAACCTTCAAGCGACACAATGTCGTCAAACTCGGGGTTGTTGATTACTATGCCGATGCCTTTTGCGGTATCCATAGCCGAGCCGCCGCCTATTGCTATTATAAAGTCGGCTCCGGCTTTTTTGAAGCTTTCTATGCCTGCTTTTACATTGGACACGGTCGGGTTTGGCTTGACGTCGCTGAATATGTCATAGGATATGGCTGCTTCGTCAAGTACGTCTGTGACCATTTTGGCTACGCCGAACTGTATGAGTCCTTTGTCGGTCACTACAAGCGCCTTGACTTTGTTCAACCGCTGCACAACTTCCGGCAATACCTTTCTTGCGCCCGGTCCGAAGTACGATACTTCGTTTAGAATAAATCTGTTTATCATGATTGTCAGGTTTGGGTCTATTTTTTGTCACCCGCAAGAATCACTTCGATTGGCAGTTTGGTAAACCAGATGTCATAGCTGTAGTGGTTGTTTGCGCTTTCTTCAGTGAGAATGCCTATGCTTCCGTCGGGCATTTCTGTCATGGATGAGTATGCGCTGGGTATGGTGACCACAGTTTTTTTGATAGGCCATGTCTTGCCGCCGTCCTTGCTGACGTATATGGCAACGTTGTTGCGCCCCTTGGGGTCGCCGGGCAGTGACTGGAGCAGGAGGTCTTCGCCGTTGTGGGTGTAGCGGATAATATCACCGTTGCATCGCGGGTCGGGGAGCCCTTCTACAGGCATGGGTTCGCTCCATGTAGTGCCGTTGTCTTTTGAGAAAGAGAATTTACGGAGCGAGCCAAAGCGGTTGCGTATGCTCATTATTACTGTTCCGTCGGCAAGCTGCACGGCTTTGCTTTCATCGCCGTCGCATGTGGCGGGATTTTTTGATACATTCCATGTTTTGCCGCTGTCATCGGAGTAAATGGCGTACACTTTGAATTTCGGGTTGTTTTCTTCTCTGACAACGAGGGGAAACAGTATGCGTCCGTTGGCAAGCTGTGTGGCTCTGCCGGATGACGCGAACGCGCTGGTGCATTTGATAGGCTGTTTGCCGTTGGGGTCGGTTGTCAGAATCTGTGGGTTGATGTCGACCATCTTTCCCCAGGTCTTGCCGTTGTCTTTGCTTCGGGCAACGCTTATGTGGGCGGGCTCTTTTTGCCAGAGTCCGTTGCCGTGGCTGAAGATTGCCAGAATGTCGCCGGTTTTGCTGTCTACTACCAGTGCGGGGTCGCCGCATCCGCCAACTTCGTCATGCTGCGCTACTGTTACATAGTTGCTCCAGGTTTTTCCGCCGTCGGTGCTTCGGCGCGATACCACGTCGATTTTTGCGGGGAGGTCGCCGTTATGTTCAATTCTTTTGTCGGCTACGGTTACAAGAGAGCCGTCTTTTGCTGTGACGATTGCCGGAATGCGGTAAAACTTGGAATCAAAATCTCCGGGACGGTAAACAAGTGAACGTTCTACTCCATTGCCCCATGTTTCGGTGTGGGTCTGCTGGGCGTTCACGGCTACAGGCACAAGTGTCGCCGCAGCGATAACTGAAGAACAGATTATTCGTTTGACATCGGATTTGTTCATGTGGTTTAAGGTGTTAACAGGTTTATAAAAAATTGAATGATACAAATGTAGAAAATAATATCCAATGAAAAAATATCTTACGGCTGCTTATGGGAATATTTGTGAGGACTTTTAATTATAATTATATGTAGGTGTCCAAAATTTAAACGATAGCAAGTGAAAATAAATCCTTTATGCACTCTGCGGCTTCTTCTTTTTTCGCTCCGCACCGGAATCGCATGAAGACAAGCTCTTACTTGCTTCACAAGCGTTTGATAATAAAGACAACGGGCGAAGAACATTGAATTCCTCGCCCGTTTCTGTTCGTTGACCAGCTTTTTTAGTGACAACCGCAGGAGTCGTGACCGCAGCCGCAGTCATCGCCGCAGTCGTTGTGGTCACAGCCGCAACCACAGCCGTGAACCGGCTGCAACTCTTCGGGAGTGGCATCGCGCACAACGATGATTTTGCCTTTGAAGCGCACGTCTTTGCCTGCAAGGGGGTGGTTGAAGTCCATTTTTACATGGGTGTCTGTAACCACCTCGACAACTCCGTTTATACGGTAGCCGTCTGCTGTCATCATGGGCAGTACTGCTCCGGGGGTGATTGCTTCGTTGTCGAATTTGCCGTCAACTTCGAATATATCTTTTTCAAGAGTGACAATCTGTTCGGGGTCACGGGGACCGAACGCTTCGTCAGCCTTTACAGTGACGTCAAATTCGCCTCCGGCTTCAAGTCCGTCAATAGCGGTTTCCAAAGGACGAATCATGCCGCGTGTCACACCGAAAACTATCTTTTCGGGGTCTTCCGCGTCGGTCTGATGAACCAGAACATCGCCAGTTGGAGTCACTTCGTAGAGGTCGTAGCCCAATTCTACATATTTACCGGGTTGGATTTTTTCCATATTGATAATAATTAAAATGTTTTTGAAATGTATGATGCAAAAACCATGCCAGTAACTACATCATGTAAAAATAAGCGAGAATGCCGGCGGCTATAATTACCGCAGCTATTATTATTGCCGCCCATGTGCGCCGCCTTGAGTTTGGGGGATACACGCATCCTTGTTCGGAATTTCTGTTTTTTTCATTTGCTGCCATGATGTGTTGTGTTAATGGTTTTGTACATAAGCAACTCACAAAAATAACTCGCGGTTAATTTTTGCGGGTTTACTTAATAAAAACCATTACACCTTGTCTAATGTTTCTGCGGTCAGTGTGTCAAACAGGTTCTGACATCCGTCCTGAAGCAGATCGAGAACCAGTTCAAAGCCTTCCGCGCCCTCGTAATAGGGGTCGGGAACATGGTCGTGGCGGGTGGCAAGGGTGAAGAATTTCGCCATGGGTATGATTTTCGACTCGTCTTCCGGCGAAGGAGCCATGGCGCGCAGGTTGCGTTCGTTGGAAGCATCCATCGGAACAATGATGTCGAATTCGTCAAAGTCACACGGGTGTACCTGCCGGCATCTGTGGGTGAGTTCAAGCCCGCGGCGTCGTGCGTGGGCTCTCATTCTTGAGTCGGGAAGGTCGCCGATGTGGTAGTTGCCTGTGCCGGCGGAATCTATTACCCATTTCTCTGTGGCATTATTCTCCTCTACAATGCTTTTTAACACGCCTTCTGCTGCCGGACTTCTGCATATGTTGCCGAGGCAGACAAACAAAACTTTTATTGGGGCGTTGTGGCGCAGAGGTGGGTATTTAAGCGAATCTATAATCATGATTTGTCAAGGTCTGTTACAATAGCGGCGGCGGCTTTTTCTGCCGCGCCGTGGGTTCCGAGTTTTGAGCGTATAAGGTCGTAGCCTTCAAGCATCCGGCGCTGTCCCGGAGTGCCGGGCATAATGGCTTTCAGCTCAGCGTCTACAGAGTCGGCAGTACAGAGGTGAACAAGCATCTCGGCAATCACGCGTTTGCCGGCAATAAGGTTTGGCAAGGACACAAACGGTATGTGAAGAACCATTTTCATGAGGTTATAGCTCAGTCTGGAGCCATTTGCTCTGTAGCACACAACCTGTGGCGTGCGTGCGAGGGCGCATTCGAGAGTGGCTGTGCCTGAGGTGACCAATGCGGCGTCTGCAATAGCCATTATTGTAAATGTAGAGTCAAACACCACCGGAATGCCTGCGGCACAAGCGTAGTCTTCTGCGTACCTGCCCGGGGCTCCGGCTATTATCGGCTGGATTTCCGGGTGTCGCGATGCGACTTCTGCCATAATAGGCAGGTTGTTGCGTATTTCGCCTTTGCGGCTTCCGGGCACAAGTGCCAGAAGCGGTTTGTCGGCGGGGAGTCCGTGCTGTCGGCAAAATTCGTTTTTGTCGGGGGTACAGGTGAGTCTGGCGTCGATTTCTTCCAGACTCGGATTGCCTACATACACCGCATCGACGCCACGTTGTCTGAAATAGTCGATTTCAAACGGCAGTATGCACAGCATTTTGCGCACATAACGCCGGAGTGATTTCACCCGGTACTCTTTCCATGCCCATACTTTTGGCGAGATGTACCAGTACACCGGAATGCCGAGCCGGTAAGCGGCTTTTGCAAGCTTGAGGTTGAAACCCGGGTAGTCGACCGCAATGAAGCAGTCGGCTCCCGAATTTTTCAACGCGTTTTTTGCGGTTTTCATGTTGCCTGAGATGGTGCGCAGGTTGCGCAGCACCTCGCTGAATCCCATAAAAGCCATGCGGCTGTAGTGAATCAGCGGCTTTTTGCCGGCGGCTTCGCTCATAAGGTCTCCTCCGAGAAATGTGAACGATGCCTCTGTGTCAATTCTGCCAATAGCAGCCATCAGGTGGCTGGCATGAAGGTCGCCCGAAGGCTCTCCCGCACAAATGAAGTAATGCATTACTTAACGGTTACGCTGCCTCCTGCCGGTATGGTCACTTTGCGTTTTTTGCCGTTATAGCATACGGTGGCGGAGGTCCCTTTTTCAGACGAGAGTCTGGCTTCGGTCACTTTGCCTTCTGCCCAGTCGATGTCTACTTCAATGCCGCCGCGGGCGCGCAGACCCTTCACGCTGCCGTTGGCCCATTGCAGTGGCAGTGCGGGCAGCAGGGTGATTGTTTCGGGAGTTGACTGCAGCAGAATCTCTGCCACTCCGGCTGTGCCGCCGAAGTTGGAGTCTATCTGGAAAGGCGAGTGAGCTCCGAGCAGGTTGGGGTATGTGCCGCCGCCTCTGCGGGCGTCTTTGCCTTTGTATCCGTCGGGGCTTACATATTTTAGCAGTGTGCGGTAGGTCTGGTATGCTTTTTCTGCGTTGAGCAGTCTTGCAAAAAGGCTTATTCTCCAGCCGGTGCTCCAGCCGGTTGTTTTGTCGCCTTTGATTTCGAGAGTGCGTTCGGCAGCTTTTGCCAGAGCGGGGTCAGATGCCGGGGTGATGTGTCTGCCGGGATAAACTCCGAACAGGTGGCTCTGGTGACGGTGGGTCGGCTCGCTGTCTTCCCAGTCGTAGTACCACTCCTGAAGGTTTCCTTTTTTTCCTATCTTGTAGGGGTGCAGTTTCTTGAGGGTACGGTCAATACGGGCGCGCAGCTCTTTGTCCACGCCAAGTGTCTTAGCCGCGTCGCGAGTGTCGGCGAGGCATTGGCGCACCATGGCAAGGTCGGCTGTGCCTCCGTAAAGTGTCGCTCCGTGGTAGCCTTCGGGGGTGATGTATATGTTTTCAGGAGAGGTGCCGGGAGAGGTTATCAGCTCTCCGTCGCGCTCAATCAGCCAGTCAAGGCAGAACAGGGCTGCGCCTTTAAGGGCGGGGTACATTTCTTTCAGCTCGTTTTTGTCGCCTGTAAACAGGTAGTGGTCCCACAGGTGGGTGGCAAGCCATGCGCCTCCCATAGTCCAGTTAGCCCAGGAGGGGTGTCCTACATTGAGTCCTACGGGGTTGGTGGTAGCCCAGATGTCTGAGTTCTGACCGAGAGCCCATCCTCCGTTGTCAACGCCGTAATAGCTGCGGGCGGTAGCCTGCCCCGCGTTTTCAGATGACAGGTTTCTGATGAATGATATGAGCGGATTTGCGAGTTCGCTGAGGTTGGTCACTTCCACAGGCCAGTAGTTCTCTTCAAGATTTATATTGGTTGTGTAGTTGGAACTCCACGGCGGCAAGAGGTATTCGTTCCACAGTCCCTGCAGGTTTGCCGGAACGCCCTGAGTGCGGGAGCTTGATATGAGCAGGTATCTGCCGTATTGGAAAAACAGTTCCTCAAGGTCGGGGTTTACTGTAGCTGAATCGGTGTAAAGAAGCAACTGCTTGTCGGTGGGTAATGCCGCCAATGCGGGGTCAGTGGTTCCAAAGTCAATGCTTACTCTGTCAAACAGTTTTTTATAGTCGGCGATGTGGCGCTGTTTCAATGCGTCATAGCCTAAGGCTACGGCATTGTCGATGCGCTTGCGCGACAAGGTTTTGTAGTCTTTTCCCTCTGTTGCCGGATTTTTGTCAAATCCGTTGAAGCTGGTTGCGTTTGTAAGCACAATAAACACGTCATTGGCGTTTTGAACTTTAAGCTGTCCGGCATCAGTGGCTTTTACAGTGCCCTTGCCCGGTATCGCTTTTACTATTGTGCGGAAGCGGGTGCCACGGTCGGGGTCGTAAGAGTGCTTTTCCTTTCCACGGCTGTTGTAATATCCGGGCAGTGAGCTGTAGGCGGCATAGCCTGTCGACACTATCTCGTTGCCGGATGCTGTTGAGGAGTGAGGCAGCTGGCTGTCAAGCGAAATGATTGCGTTTATGCCAGCGGGGTCGGCGGTGTTCAGGTGCAGTACAATGACAGAGTCGGGAGCCGAGGCAAAATACTCGGTGGTTACTTTGTAGCCGTTGGCGGTGTAGCTTGCCGAGGCGAGAGAATTGTCTATGTCAAGAGCCCTGCGGTAATCTGCGGGGAGCTGCACGGGGCTGTTGAGATAGTCGATTTTCAGAGTGCCGAGCGGCTGATAGTTGTCGGTGTAATGACCCTGCACCTTGAGCTGCAGAGAGTCAGCCGCGCGGTAGTCTCCACGGTCAAGCGCCGCTCTTATTTCCGGAATAGCCTTGTAGGCGTCCGGGGTGGTAACTCCGTTTTCGGGCTCGCCTGTCCAAAGGGTTATATCGTTAAGAGACAGCTTCTCTCCGTTCTGATTGCCGTAGACAATGGCTCCGATGTTGCCGTTGCCGATAACAAACGCTTCTTCAAAGAATGTTGCAGGTCGGTTGTAATGAAGTACATTGTTTGCATGAGCAGAGCATACGCAGGCAGCCAGTCCTGCAAGAAGTAAAGGTATTTTGTTCATGGGTATGGTATGTTTGCGAAAAATAAACTGGAAAGCAAATGTCTGTTGCCCCGTCCCGCTACAAAGATAGCAAATTGTGAAGTGGAAAACCAAAAAAAATTGGAATATGGTGCAACTTGTTCGTATATTTGCGTTATATGTAATAGGAACTAAAGATTAGATGAAAGATTAGATGAATAAAATCATATATATAATAGGTGTGCTGCTTGCGGTGGCATTTACCGCAGTGGCGAGAAGTGTCGGCGATGTGCCTAATGTGCATGTCGCTGATGCCCGTAAGTATGTGTCCAACCCTGATGGTGTGTTGTCTGAAACGACTGTAGCGCGCCTTGACTCCATTATTGCAGGGGTGTGGCGCGGCAGCAGTGCTGAGGTCGTTGTGGTAGCGGTCGGGGATGTCGGTGGCGAGGATGTCAACGATTACGCAACTGAGCTGTTTGAAAAATGGGGCATCGGCAAGAAAGACAAGGACAACGGGCTTCTTATTCTGGTCAGTGAAGGCGACCGGAAGGCTGTGTTTCGTACCGGATACGGTATGGAGGGCGTTTTGCCGGATGCGCTGTGTGGCAGGATTATACGCAATGTGATGGCTCCGCATTACCGCAACGGCGATTATGACGGAGGCACGGTGGCTGCGGTCAGTGCGGTGGCGGATATTCTCAGCAAGCCGGATGCGGTGGACGAGGTGATGTCGAAATATGCGAACGACAGCAGGGCAGACCGGCTCAATGAAGGTGAAGATGAGGACCTTTTCGGGATGCTTGCCGTTTATTGGATTATTATGCTTGGCGTGGCGCTTTGCATAGTAGGGTATAATGTGTTTTCGTCGAAAAAGCTTCAGCCCGTAGAGCGCTACCGGAGGCTTGAAAAAGTGAAAATGCCGGTGCTGATGCTGGGTTGTATCGGTCTTGGTGTGCCATTTCTTGCGTATTTGTGGCTAAGCCGGTCAATGAAAAAAGTGCGCAACGGAGCGAGACCTTGTCCGAACTGCGGGCATAAAATGCACAAGCTCGATGAGGTTCACGATAATGATTACCTGACACCGGCACAGGATGTCGAAGAAAAAATAGATTCGGTAGACTACGATGTGTGGCTGTGTGACAATTGCGGAGAAAAGGATATTATACCGTTTGTCAATGATAAAAGCAGCTACCAGGTGTGTCCGAAGTGCGGGGCGAGAGCGTCTTACCTTATGAACAATCGGGTGCTGGTGCGACCGACTGTGACATCGCCCGGTCGCGGCGTGAAGATATACGGATGCAAGAACTGCGGGCAGATAAGCAATGTGGCGTATGAGTTGCCCAAGGTGCCTGTGCCGCCAGTAGTGATATTGCCCGGCGGCAGGGGTGGAGGATTCGGAGGCGGAGGCGGCTTTGGCGGCGGTAGCTTCGGAGGAGGAATGACCGGCGGCGGTGGAGCATCCGGCGGCTGGTAAATTATAGTAGTAACTAAAAGTAATTAAAAAGGTAACAAATATGACAGAACTGCTTTCCCAATATCATCTGTTGGGATTATTCATAGGCTTATGCACTTTCCTTATCATAGGACTTTTTCATCCGGTGGTAATAAAATTTCATTACCGTTTCGGCACCGGATGCTGGTGGTGGTTTCTTGTGCTGGGACTGGCGGCTGTAGCCGCATCTGTGGCTGTAGCCTCTGTGGTGTGGTCAAGTCTGCTGGGCGTTTTTGCGTTTTCCTCCTTCTGGACAATCAAAGAGATTTTTGAGCAGGAAGAGCGGGTAAAGAAAGGTTGGTTTCCGTCAAATCCCCGCCGCAACGCCCTGAGGCAACGCGATAAAGGTCAGTGAGTCAGGACTAAAAGCGCAGAACCATTTCCGCCACAATCTTGTCGGCATATTCAGGTGAAGCCTTTACATTGTGGAGGTAGAAGTTTTTCTCGTAGTCTACTCTGAAGTCAAAGTACATGTTCTTTGCCTTCATGGTTGTCAGTGTGCCTCCGACAGTTACGCGGTTGCGGGCAGGGTCTGTTAGAGTCAGGCAGTTGTTCTCGTCAGGAATGGCATCTGAGTGGTCGGTTATTCCGTCAAATCGCCCCTGAAACGAAAGCCGGTTGAATATTCCGGCTTTTACAGGCATCTGGTAGCTTGAAAAAACAGAGTAGGCGTGAGCTTTCTTGAATGCGTTGTTGACATAGTGCTTGTGCATGTACTCCCCTTCTACTATCCAGCGGGCGTGGCTCCAGCTTGCCGAAGCTCCGAGCAGGTTTGCCCGTTTGCCTGAGGGTCGTATTGATGAAGCTCCTGCAGAAAACTTCATGTTGCCGGCTGAGAGCGTGGCTTTGCCTGCTGCGGCAATGGCCTTTTCCCAGACGGCATGATCGCCTATGGTGTACGGGTTGAATGCTCCGGCTTCCAGTTTTAGCGGTAATTTTGAGAAATTATATATGAGCATTGCGCCGACAGCCCTGTAGTTGCACATCTGTTTGCCGATAAACGAGCGGTTTGCGAAATAGTACTGGTGGGGAGCTCTGAAAGGGTCTACTCCGAACGGCATTCTGAACTGACCTGCCTGAAGGCTGAGATTGGGCACAAACTCCATTTTTGCCCACGCGTCAAGAATCTTCATTTTTCCCCGGTCGCAGAGGTCGGTATTGATGAAGTATGATATTTCCTTGGTAATGCTGCCGTCTATTGAAAATCTGGCGTTGCGCACTTGAAAACGGTAATCGCCGCTTTCGGTCGCGTACTCGAACCGAGACCTGACAGTGCCGTGAAAATGCGGCATGTAACTTATGGAATCTTCCTTGTCCTGTGCGCCGGCACACAAAGCAATTGCAGCACTGGCGCAGATTGTGAGTAACTTTTTCATTGCGAGTGCGAAATTACTAAAAATATCGGTCAGTAAGACTCAGATATGAAGCAGATCTCTGAAAATGTCAAGAGCTGTAGAAATTTCTTCGGGAGTAGCGGTGCAAGAAACGTCAACATCTCCCGGTTTTCTCAAAAGAGTGAAAGCGATAGTGCCGTCGCCGGCATTTTTTTTGTCATGGCGCATATAGTCAATCAGTTGCGGGTAGTCTTTGCAGTCAAAGAGCAGTCTGCCATAAGTATTCTCTACAAGAGATGTCACATTGCGCAGCGAGTCGGATGAAAAACCTAATTTAAGATGTGACAGCACCAGGTCTACAACGAGTCCCCATGCCACAGCGTAGCCGTGAGGCACCGGTTTGCCGTTTGCCAAAGCCCATGACTCGAAAGCGTGTCCTGGGGTGTGTCCCAGATTCAGAGCCTTTCGCAGCCCTTTTTCTGTCGGGTCCTCCTCGACAATGCGTTTCTTTACCAGCACACTTTCTTTGAGGAGTTCCAGAAGTTCCTGCTCGGAAAATTCGGCAGGGCTTTTTTCTGTCAGCCGGGCGTATGCGTCGTTGCCGGAAAGAAGGGAGTGCTTGAGCATTTCGGCGTATCCGCTTAAAAATTCCGATTGGGGCAAGGTTGAGAAAAAGCGGGTAGAAATTATCACCGCCTCTGCGTTGCAAAATGCGCCAATCTCGTTTTTCAGCCCGTTGAAGTCTATTCCCGTTTTGCCACCTACGGCAGCATCCACGGCGGCGAGTAGGGTGGTTGGGATGTTGATGAAGCGTATGCCACGTTTGAAGGTGGCGGCTGCAAATCCACCCATATCGGTGACGACTCCGCCTCCGAGGTTTATGACTGCTGCCGAGCGGGTGGCGCCTCTTGTGCATAGGGAGTCCCATATTGAAGCCAGAGTGTCCAGCGTTTTATGCTCTTCCCCGGCAGGGATGACTATTTGTTCTGCCGAAGACACTGCCAAGCTGTTTTTGCTGATAATCGGCAGACACAGCCTGGCGGTATTGGAGTCGGCAATTATGAAGATACGCGAGGGGAGAGTTTTTGCAGCCCAGGAGTCTATGGCTTGGGCTATATCGTTGGTGAATATGAGTTGTTGTGACTTGGCTGATGTCATAATATCAATGAGCTTTCTGATGTCAGTTCAGGTTGCGCCGGTGGGTTGAGAGAGCGTAAATCAAAATAGGCAGATGCTCGGCGAGTGTTTCCATGTCAGGAAACACAATCGCTGCACCGGCTTCCTTGAGGGCGGCGCCGGGTATGGGTCCTGTCGTCACCCCAATAGTGAATGCACCGGCGGCATCACCTGATTCCACGCCAAGGGGGGCGTTTTCAATAACTATGGATTGAGCCGGGGTCACACCGGCTTTTTTCATGGCAATGAGAAACGGATCGGGAGCCGGCTTGCCGTTGACGGTATCTCTGCCGGTAACCATCATTTCGGGAGTGAATGCTCCCGGAAAATCATTGTCCAGCCGGTTTATTAGCGAGCTTTGACCCGATCCGGTGACAAGTACTCGTTTCATGCCGACTTTCTTGAAAAAATCAAGCATTTCGGCGGCTCCGGGCATAGGCTCCACATCCGGCAGCTCGTTGAAGTATACCGTCTTGCGGTGGTATAGCTCTTTAATCTCACACTCAGTGGCATCACGGTGAAACTCTCTGTTGAACAACAGGTTGATAGTGGACGCTCCGGTTCTGCCCTCATACATGAAAAACTCTTCACGGGTAGCCTCTATGCCAATCTCGGACACCATTCTCAGCCATGCGTCGGCATGGCGCGGCATGGAATCGTACAATGTGCCGTCCATGTCAATCAGCGCCGCTCTCGGCTCAAGTGCGATATAATTGTGTCGCGCAAGAAAAGAATCTATTTCACTATTGAACATCAGCGTTTTTTCTTAGTTTTTTTATCTGCCGGTTGTGTCAGGGGAAAGGGCGGCTCCGGCGGCCCGTCTATAGCCCCTCCCTGAATCAGAATGACAGAATCCGCGTGGGTCAGCGTGTCGGAAATCATAAACTCTGAAGCATTTGGCTTAGGACTGTCAATCATGAGCTTGGTTCTCTTGCCGTTGCGCACTCCGAACTGGAACACCTCCTTGATTTCGTGAACAAGATTCATGCGCAGGGTATCGGTGAGCTGGCGGCTGAAGGCAATGCGGTTTTCATCAAAATTGGCTTTGCCGAGACGTATCTTCATGTGGTCCGGAGTACCTTTTATGTTGATTCCGAATTTGAATGGCAGAGGCGATTTGAGCACAGCCACATGGTAGTCCAGATCCATGTCAAGAGTGTTGTGTCCGCTTACACCGATGCGGTACCGGTCTATGTCAAACACAAACGGAAACACATCAAGTTTGGTGTCCTTGATCATCAGCTCAACCTTCATGCTGTTGATTATGTTCTTGTCCTTGTGCTTGAACATCAGCCATTTTGCCATTTTGCGGAAGGTGTCGCTGTCTAAAAGCACCAGACTGTCACCCGACAGCTTCAATACAAGATTGAGCGTATTGAACTTGAGGTTCATCATGGAGTCTATTTCTGTAGACATAGCCATTTCGGCGGTTATAATGCCGTCTACCTCACGGAGCAGGGGCAGCACGGAGTCAATCTCCGGCAAAAGGTGCAGGAACTCCTTCAGTCTGAGACTCCTCACAACGGCTCCGGCAGCAAAATTGACTTCATGTTTGGTGGGAGCGCTGTAAAGGGCGGTGAAGTTAAGCGAGCCTATTGGCGTATATCCCGCAAGCTCGTTAAGGTGTATCGCTCCGTCTTTGATGCCTACGTTGCCTTTGAGCCTTTGAAGCCATATGTCGGCATACAAAACCTCCTTGGCTCGTATGTTCAGCTGGGCGTCTATGTTAGACGGAATCACCAGAGCAGGCTGGTCATACGAGTTGCTCTGGCTGTCAAGGGCAGCCTGTAGTTTGTCGTCCTCAACCCCCGAGGCTATGACAAGTTCTCCCGATTTTAGTTTTTCGGCAAAAGCCGAGCCGTTGACCGACGCCTGATAAATCTCGTTGATATTGACAGTGTCGCATGTTATGTCGAAATTGATTTTCAGCGGCGAGCCGCGCCGGGATGTCAGAGCTCTTGATATGTTTGAAATAGAGCCGTTGACAAGAAAATCGCTTGAACCGAGAGTGTATCGGGTGTTTCTGATAACAACGCTGTCGGTTGAGAATGTCATGTCGAGATTTCTCAGAGTGTTTCTGACCGGGAAATAAGGTGTTACAAGTCGGCCTCGCTTGGCTTTGATGTTGCCCGTCGCTTTCCATTTTCGCAGCAGGGCGGCGACGCTGCGGTCAACCTCAAAATCAAGATTTTCCTTTCCGCTTGCTGCCGAAATGGAGTCAAGGGTGTGTCGTCTCCTGGCAAATCGGGCTCTTGACACAGAGTCAAGCCGCGCTGTTCGGCGCACGGTGGGGTGAACCGACATCGAGGCTTTGGCATCTGTGAGCGCAACACGGTTTACCGCATCCGAATATCTGGCTCTGCCGGTGGAAACCATAAGATTCAGCAGCGGTTGCTTCGCGGCGCCGTTGAACCTCAACAGACTTGCCGTTACGGCGGCATCGCGCAATGACAGTCGTACCGAATCACTGTCGGTGCGCACATAAAGTCTTTTCGCCCGGAGCGCCATGCCTAAAGGATTGATTTTTGTTGTGTCGAGGCTGGATGCCGTGTTTCGGGCTGCAATAACAAAATTGGCGCCGGTGGCGGCAAGCGCTATGCCTTCGCCTTTGAACCTGAGCGAGTCTGACTCAAGAGATATTTTTAAAAGCGAATCCGCCCGTAAAGAGTCTGCAATGGTA
Organism: Muribaculaceae bacterium Isolate-104 (HZI); assembly: GCA_003762715.1. Taxonomy (GTDB): domain Bacteria; phylum Bacteroidota; class Bacteroidia; order Bacteroidales; family Muribaculaceae; genus Paramuribaculum. The sequence continues at coordinate 40,888 of RIBJ01000042.1, forward strand.
ATTTTTGCATCGGTTCCAAATGCCATTTTCATGCTTTTGGTGTCAAAGGCGAGCGTGGTATCGGCGGTCAAGAACGCAAAGTCATGCAGTCTTAGCTGTCCCGAAGCCTTGAGGTTGTGAAATCCCTTTGCCGAAAGGTCGCTTGCCCGCATGTTTACATAAGCGTCGCCGGACATCACCCCCTTAGCAGAGCATTGCAGCCGGTCCCATAGGGCGTCGGGGAGTGTGTTCAGATTCAGTTTTCCATGAAACTCTCCGGATATTGCCGGGTCGGAGGCGATATGCGAACATTTTGCCGAGATGGAAAAATCTATGCTGCGCCCTTTTACAGAAAACTTGTTTATGCTGATGGTCGAGGCGTCCGGGCTGCTGCCTGATATAAAAGCATTTACATCCGCAGTCAGACTGTTTATATGTATTCTGTCGAATGTCACGAATCCGTCTGGAACAGACAGGCTGATATTTATGTCAGGCAAAGTTGATGATGACAATGAATAAGGACTTGCCAGGCTTGCCGACAGATCTGCTACAATATCGGTTTCGAGCCGGGATAATTGACCGGTCATACTTTCCGGCAATAGAGCAATCACCTTGTTTACATCCACGGACGCAGCATCGGCTTTCAGCGACTTTATTGTAAAATCATTCTCGAAGTCAAGCGCGGAGGATATGCTCACGCACACATCATTGGCGCATACGGTGAGATTGCTTATTTCAAGCTGTTTGGGCGCGCGCTGATCCCAGTCGACTCTCCCGTTTATGGAAAAAGGCACGTCCGGCAACACAAATCCGCTGAACAGTTCGCCGCCGCCGTTTCCTGCCACCTCAAACGTGTATTGCGGAGCTTTCGCTCCTGTCAGGTTTGTCGATGCGAGCTTCATGCGCACATCCATTGTGTCTGACAACGAGTAATACCTTACAGGAGCGTCACCTATGAGCGAGAACCTGTTTATTGCTATGCGGGGCATTGCCGAAGGCTCGGTCTGGCTTTCGTCAGGTGGCACTATCAGATAATTTGCCACCGAGTCATTGACCATGACGATATTGGCTTCCGGCTGCTCAAGTCTCACGTCATACAGCATCACGGTGCCCCCTATCATAGCCCAGATGTTTATACCGCCCGAAAACCGCTTTACAGTGAGCAGTGTATCGGCGTTTTCAGGCAGTCGCAACCGCACACTGTCCGGTATCTGCTCAAGAGATTTGCTGACAACAGTGAGATTCTCGACATCGAGAGACACTTTCGGAAAGGTTGACCAGAACTTAAGCTCTACTTTCTCTGCTGATACATCCGCGTTGAGATAGTGCGACGAGTATCTTGACACCATGGGAGTCAGCTCCTCCGGCGACAGCATCCACACCGCAACACCGACCGCCGCCGTGACAAACAGCAGTATCGCACCGGCGGAAATCAGAAACCACTTGACGATTCTTTGCCACAGATGCGGGCGCCTGCGCTCTGTCGGGGCTGCATCAGATGTTTTTTTGTCAATATTGTTATCCAATAGTTTTTGAGTTTGTTGTTATAATCGCCACACACGCCTGAGCCGTAAGATTACAGAGACTATAATGGGTGGCGGAAGTGTTTTGTTCCTGGAAAATAAAGGAAGTTTGAGAGCGTAAAATTACAAAGAATCCTCCAAAATAGGCAATTTGCGCGTAATTATTGCTAATTTTGCATACTTTGTACTTCGCCATGCGTTCTTTATAAAGAATAATAACCGGAAATATGAAAGATTTGATTATAGATAAGGAAAGCTCGGAAAGAGCTGTGATCATTGGGCTGATTACCCCTCAGCAGAATGAGGCAAAGGCAAGGGAGTACCTTGACGAGCTGGAATTTCTGGCAGATACCGCCGGAGCTGTCACTGTGAGGAAATTTACTCAGAAAGTGAATGGAGCAGACAGCAGGACATTTGTCGGTAAAGGTAAGCTGGAGGAAATCCGCCAATATGTCGAGGACAACGAGATTGGCATGGCTATTTTTGATGATGACCTCACGGCAAAGCAGGTTGCGAATATAGAAAAAGAGCTGAAGATAAAGATTCTTGACCGCACAAGTCTCATTCTTGACATATTTGCCAGACGTGCACAGACGGCAAACGCGAAAACGCAGGTAGAGCTTGCCCAGTATCAATATCTTTTGCCCCGGTTGACACGGATGTGGACTCACCTGGAGCGCCAGCGTGGCGGCATCGGTATGCGAGGCCCCGGTGAAACGCAGATTGAAACCGACCGCCGTATAATACTTGACAAAATATCGCGGCTGAAAGCCGAACTTAAAGATATCGACCGCCAGAAGTCAATACAACGCAAAAATCGCGGCAAGCTCACCCGGGTGGCATTGGTGGGGTACACCAATGTGGGCAAATCCACCCTTATGAACCTGCTTAGCAAAAGTGATGTTTTCGCCGAGAACAAACTGTTTGCCACCCTTGACACTACTGTGCGCAAAGTGATTGTCGACAACCTTCCGTTTCTTCTGACAGACACGGTCGGATTTATACGAAAGCTGCCCACGCACCTTGTGGAATCGTTCAAATCTACCCTTGACGAGGTGCGCGACGCCGATGTGCTTGTGCATGTGGTGGATATATCGCATCCCAATTTCGAAGAGCAGATAGAGGTGGTAAACAAAACACTGTCAGATGTGTGCGGCAGTGCTGACAAGCCCATGATAATGGTGTTTAACAAAGTGGATGCCTTCTCGTTCACACCCAAGGACGAAGATGACCTGACACCCAAAACCAGGGCAAATTACTCTCTTGACGAACTTAAATCATCGTGGATGAGCAAGCTGGGTGATGACGCTGTGTTTATATCCGCAAAAAAAGGCATCAATATAGACGAACTTAAAGCCAAGATATATGAAAAGGCAAAACAGGTTCATCTCACCCGATTCCCCTACAACGACTTCCTTTTTCAGAAATATGACGAAGATTTTGACGCTACAGCCGGTTCCTCGGACGATTGAACCGTCAAAATGACATGATACTCACATATATGAGACATTTTTTTGTTTAAGTTGCGAAAAAATGTGTAACTTCGCGTCATAAGACTGGCGTTTGAAACAAGCCGGGCGCTCGCGGTGCGATAGCCTCACTTTGAATGTGCCGGTCGAGCGGCGGGCGGAGTTGCCCCCATGCAATGGTCAATACAGCGAAAAACGGGTTGATATGAAGAACCTCCTATACATTTTGTCAGCATTATGTCTCATTGTGTTTCCTTCATGCTCGGATGACGATGAGGATAAGGTGCCAGTTCTTCCTGCAGAATTTCCTACGCAGGACTATACGATACGTGCCGGTATAGCGACCACAATCAGCTTTGCCCACGGCGGCGGCAATTACGATATTGAGGTCGGCGACCAGAATGTACTCGGTAAGCCGTATATGAACATAAACGGTCACAGCGTTTATGTATTGCCTTTGTCTACAGGCAAATCAACCATGACTGTAAAAGATTTGAGAACCAAGACATCCGCAACCGTAAATATAACCGTTGTGGAAATGTACATGGAGTTCAAGATAACTGAAATTAAAGAAGGTAATGTCACCCCCGATATTCAGGTCGGTGACGAACTCCGTTTTGTAAGAGCGAGCGGCAACAAACGCAAACTTGAATTATGGCGCGGAGGCACCATGATTAAGGAAGGCAAGTTTGACATTCTCATGAACAGCATCGCTACTATGGAATTCTATTTCCCCGATCCGGACAGTGACGATGACAAGGATTTCATAACCTACCGGTATGACATGACCGGCACCCCTTCAATATTTGTGCTGTTCAACAAGGGATTTGGCTTTAACTGGGAAAAAATTGTAGACTGTCGTGGCGCGGTACACCCGACTCCAATGATAATGCGCCTGACCGACAAAAATACCCGCGCAGACATTGTTTGCTCATGCGAGCTTAATGTAGACATCTGATGCACAACCGGGCATATCCCGGCTATGCACCCGGGGCGTAATGCCGTTTTAATCTTTACGGAGCATTACACCTATATATATTATATAGGCGGATTTCAGGCAGCAATTTTAGGGTAAAGAGCCTTAAGCAGTTTTGTCAACGGTATTTTCTGATTAACTTTGTGCGGAATAATATAAAACAATCCGTATATGGGAGAATTTTTTAAGGTGCTCAGACGATTTGTGCCACCATACAAAAAATGTCTGGCTCTGAATATAATATTTAACATCCTCGCTGCATTTCTGACGCTTTTTTCCTTCGCGGTCATTATGCCGATTCTGGAGATGCTGTTTGAAATACGCGAAAAGGGCTACCATTACATGCCTATGTCGGATGTGAGTGTAGGAGCTCTTGCCGATGTTATTGTCAACAACTTCTACTATATCACGCAACTGGCTATAGAATCATGGGGGGCGAGCTGGACACTTGCCGTGCTTGGTCTGCTGCTGATTGTGATGACCGGACTGAAAACCGGAGCGACTTTTCTGGCATCTTATTTCATAATACCGTTGCGCTCGGGTATTGTACGCGATATACGCAATGCGGTATACGACAAAATTGTCAGTCTGCCCATCGGATTCTTTACTTCAGAGCGCAAAGGCGATGTAATGGCGCGTATGAGCGGCGATGTCGCAGAGATTGAAAACTCCATTATGTCGTCGCTTGACATGATGTTCAAAAACCCTGTAATGATTGTGGTGTGTCTGCTTATGATGGTTTTTATAAGCTGGCAGCTTACAATCTTTGTGCTCGTGCTGTTGCCTATAGCAGGCATGGCAATGGGGCGCATAGGCAAAAGCCTGAAACGCAAAAGCCTTGCCGGTCAGCAGCAGTGGGGTAAAATAATGAGTAACATAGAGGAAACACTTGGCGGCCTCCGTATAATAAAGGCTTTCAATGCGGAGCGCAAAGTGGAAAAACGCTTCCATGAGGATACACAGACTTTCTATGAGCTGTCAAACAGAGTTGCGCGCCGTCAGGCTCTGGCTCATCCTATGAGTGAGTTTCTCGGCACAATCACAATATCGATAGTCTTGTGGTTTGGCGGCTCGCTGATTTTGAGACACAGCAGCGGCATTGATGCACCCATGTTCATATATTACATGGTGATATTCTATAGCATAATCAATCCGGCGAAAGACCTCAGCAAGGCAATGTACTCCGTGCAGAAAGGTCTTGCGTCGCTTGAAAGGGTCGATAAGATTCTTTCGGCACACAATCCTATTACAAACCCGCGTCATCCCCATAAACTGCCTGACGAATGCGGAGAAGTGCGCTATGAAAATGTGACATTCGGGTATGACCCCGGAGTGCCGGTTGTCAAAAACGCCAGCCTGACAATACGTCCCGGCGAAACTGTCGCTCTTGTGGGGCAGAGCGGTAGCGGCAAATCTACCCTCGCCGACCTGCTGCCGCGTTTCTATGACGTGAACGCAGGCTGTATAAGCATTGGGGGCGTGGATATACGCGACCTCAAGGTACATGATTTGCGTTCTCTTATGGGAAATGTCAATCAGGAGGCCATTCTGTTCAATGACACATTCTATAACAACATTACCTTCGGTGTGAAACATGCTACAATGGAACAGGTGATAGAGGCTGCCAAAGTGGCTAACGCACACGAATTCATTATGGCGAGCGAGAACGGCTACGATACAAACATAGGCGACCGCGGGTGCAAGCTCTCGGGGGGGCAGCGACAGCGCATTTCCATTGCGAGGGCAATACTGAAAAACCCGCCCATACTCATTCTTGACGAGGCGACATCTGCCCTTGACAGCGAGAGCGAGCAGCTTGTGCAGCAGGCTCTTGACCGTCTTATGAAAGATCGCACAACCCTTGTCATAGCCCACAGGCTCTCGACTATTAGAAACGCAACCCAGATATGTGTAATGCACGAAGGCGAAATTGTGGAGCGGGGCACACACGACGAACTGCTTGCCATTAACGGATACTATACCAAACTTGTGGAAATGCAGAACGTAAATTCATGAAAATAAGGTTCTTTGCATTCGGATTGTTTATGTATGGCATACTGGCGCTGTTGTCAGGCTGCCGGGGCGCCCGTCTGTCTGTCGCTGACGAGCAGATGGCGAGGGGAGAATATTACGAGGCTGCCCGTACTTACAGAAAGGTCTACAACAAACTGAAAAAACCGTCTGAAAGAACACTGAGAGGAGAAGTTGCCTACAGCCTCGGTACCGCCCATTCCAGACTTAGCCAGTCGGCAAGAGCGGCAGCGGCGTACAGAAACGCGCTGCGTTACGGGTGTTCCGACTCACTTTTGTATCGTCATCTGGCGCAGGCGCTGCATGCCGATGGCAAATATGCGGCGGCAGAGGAAGCGTACAGGCAATACCTGATGCTTGCCCCGGATGACAATGTTGCAAAAAACGGCTTGCGCGGAGCGCGGTTTGCCGGGAACGCACGAAAAAATCCTACACGCTACAAAGTGTCGAATGCAAAACTTTTTAATTCACGCAGGGCTGATTTCTCTCCGGTAATAAATGGCGACAAACTTTATTTCACCACAACAAACGAAAAGGTTTCCGGCGATTCAAAAAGCGAGGTAACCGGTATGCGGCGGGGCGACATATGGGTTGCGCAGAAGGACGAGCAGGGCAGGTGGCAACGACCGGAACCGCTTAAGGGGGAGCTGTCCACAGCAGCCGATGAAGGCGTGGCATGTTTTTCGCCCGACGGCAGAATGATGTACTATACCAGAGCTTTGCGGCGAGCCGATTCCGATACCAAAATCGAGATAATGACATCGACACGAAGCGATGCCGAGTGGAGTGAAGGCAGAAAACTTGACCTAATAGAGGATACTGTTGCCAATTACGGGCATCCGAGTGTGGACCCCTCCGGCACATACATATATTTCGCCTCTGATCGCGGAGGCTCTTTCGGCTCATACGACATATGGCGCATGAGGCTCGATTCGCCCGGCGGTGCTGTGCCGGAGAATCTCGGAGCAGCAATAAACACTTCGGGCAGGGAGCTGTTTCCCTGCGCTTTTTCCGACAGCATTTTGTTTTTTGCATCTGACGGTCATCCCGGAATGGGCGGGCTGGATATATTCAGGGCTGTGTTGCAGCCGTCGGGCAGCTGGAAAGTTGAAAATATGGGTGTGCCGCTGAACTCTTTTGCCGATGATTTCGGAATAACCTTTTTTCAGGACAGGCATGCCGGCTATTTCAGTACAAACCGAGGTGATGCGCGGGGGTATGACCATATCTACTCCTTTGAGCTTCCCGACCTTAAAATAACGATAAGCGGAACAGTGAGCGACCTGGAGGAGGAGCCTATAGCGGGCGCCCGCATCCGCATTATCGGACGAGACGGCTCCAACCGGCGCACCGTCAGCCGTGACGACGGCAGCTTTATGTTTGACCTTGAGCGGGGCGTGAGCTATGTAATGCTTGCCGGGGCGAAGGGGTATATGAACGCTCGCCAGGAATTTACAGCGGATACCGCCGAACAGGATGCGGATTACGAGGTGAATTTCATGCTCGCTTCTCTTACCGCTCCTAATGTCGTCGAAAATATTTTTTATGATTACGACAAGGCTACTCTTCGCCCGGAGTCAGCCGCAGCACTCGACTCACTTGCAGGGTTGCTGAAAGACAACCCTGCAATCACCGTGGAAATGTCATCGCACACCGACCGTGTAGGTTCGGAAGCATACAACATGCGGCTTTCAGAGCGCAGAGCCAAATCGGTGGTGGATTACCTCATCGGTGCGGGTATAAGTGCGGAACGCCTCAAATGGAAAGGTTACGGCAAGAGTGTGCCGAAAAAGGTTACAAAGCGTATTGCAAGACTGTATCCGCAGTTTGAAGAGGGGCAGACTCTTGACGAGGAGTATCTTGACACGCTCGGTGATGAGGACCGCGCAGCAGCAGACCAGATAAACCGGCGGACAGAGTTTAAAGTAGTATCAACAGATTTTGAATCACCGCTGTAATGACTGTCAATTTTCGCACACTGGTGTCGCCGCTTGATTTCCGTGGAATGATAAATCATTCCACCCCCATGCTGTCGCTTGGAAGCTGTTTTGCAGCGAATATAGGGTCGCGGCTCGAAAAAGAACTTTTTGATGTTGAGGTAAACCCCTTGGGCACACTGTACAATCCCGCAAGTATATACACGGTTATATACAAAATAGCGACTGAGGCTATGTTTGTCGCGCCGGGAGACATTGTTGAGCGTGACGGCATGCGCCACTGCTGGCTGTGCCATTCGTCGTTGTCGTCTCCGGAGCCGGAGCAGGTGTATGTTGAACGGTTGAACGATATGGCGGCGGTTTTGAGAAGAAAAATCGCAAATGTGCAGGTGGCGGTGCTTACTTTCGGCACAAGACATGTGTACAGACTGAAGTCTGACAACTCCATAGTTGCCAACTGTCACAAAATGCCTGCCTCATTTTTTGCCGAGTCGGACCTGTCTTTGCACGATTGCGAGAGTTATATCTGCCGGACAGTCGAGGCATTGCGCAGTCTGAATCCGGCAATGAAAATAATTCTTACGGTCAGCCCTGTACGCTATGTGGGAGAGGGACTGCACCGCAGCACATTGGGCAAGGCTACTCTCCTGCTTGCATGTGAGGCAGTGACACGGGCGTTTTCCGATGTGATCTATTTTCCGTCGTATGAAATAATGATGGATGACTTGCGCGATTACCGTTTCTATGCCGCAGACATGAAGCATCCGAGCGAAGTTGCCGTCGACTATATTTATGATATATTTGCAGAATCATTTTTCGACAAGGCTACGCGCGACCTTGCTGTGAAAGCGTCAAGACTGTCGGCGCGTATGGCTCACCGGAATATTTGTGCCGCAAGTGAGGCTACCGCGTCATTTCAAGCCAAGACCCTGGAAATGGCACGCCGACTGTCGGAAGAGTATCCTGAAGTATCACAACAAATAATGAAACATATCCAATTGCCATGACATATACTGTTGAAGAAATAGCCGCTATAATCAAGGTGCAGGCAGCGACCGGTGCGAAACAGGAGATATCTGTGCTGCTCACAGACAGCCGCAGTCTTACATTTCCGGAGCGGACGATGTTTTTTGCGCTTGAAACCAGAAACAACGACGGTCACCGTTACATGCGCGACTTGTATGACCGTGGGGTAAGAAATTTTGTGGCAAGATATGTGCCGGATGATATGAAGGATGTCACAGACGCCAATATTTTTGTTGTCGGCGATGTGGTCAAGTCGCTTCAGGCTATATCGAGAAACCACCGTTCGCGTTTTTCAGCGCCTGTAATAGGTATTACAGGCAGCAAGGGTAAGACAACGGTAAAGGAATGGCTGTATCAGTTGCTTGCCGATGATTTCAACATAGTGCGCAGTCCGCGCAGTTATAATTCACAGATAGGAGTGCCGCTTTCAATATGGGAGATGAATGAAGAAACCTCGCTCGGTATTTTTGAGGCAGGAATATCTCAGCCGGATGAAATGCCCGCGCTTCAGTCCATAATAAAACCAAACATCGGAATAATAACCAACATAGGGTCGGAACATGCCGACGGCTTTTCTTCGTACAGGGAGAAATGTGATGAAAAAGCTATATTGCTTCGCGATTGCGACTGTGTGATTTATTGCGGCGATGACCCTCTTATAAGCGAGGCGGTAGCGGATGCCTGCATTCCCGCAAAGGAAATAGCATGGTCAACGGTTGACAGCGACAGACCGTTGTTCATATCCACTATAACGCGTCATCGTGAGAATACGCGAATCGATTATTCTTATCTGCGTCAGGACGGTTCGGTGACAATACCTTTTACGTCTGAGGCTGATATTCAGAATGCCATTCACTGCCTTGCGGTGATGCTGTATCTGAACCGTCCCGCGGATATCACGGCAGCGCGGATGGAAACCCTGTCGCCTGTCGGCACCCGTATTCAGGTTATGGAAGGTGTCAACAACTGCCTGGTGGTGTATGACGCGTATACATCGGATTTGAACTCGCTTGCTCCGGCTTTGGACTTTATGACCCGCAGGCGCACCCGCTCGCGTGGCACAACGGTGATTATAAGCGATGTGATGCATGAGAACCTTGAGCCGTCACGTCTGTACAAAGAGGTGGCTGAGCTGCTTCAGAGCAAGGGTGTAGAGCGAGTAATCGGAATAGGGGAGGAGATAAGCCGCAACAGCAGATACTTTCCGGCAGACAGCCGCTTCTTTCCCTCTACATCCGCATTTCTTTCAGAGATGAGCGCGGGCGATTTCGAACGTGAGCTTATTCTGATAAAGGGAGCGGCGCAATTTCATTTCGAACTCATTGCTGAACTCCTTGAGGCCCGTCAGCATGAGACTGTGCTGGAGGTTAATCTGGATGCCATGGTTCACAATTTCAATACATTCAGAGCAATGCTCCGCCCGACTACGGGGCTTGTGGCAATGGTCAAGGCATCGGGTTACGGAGCCGGTTCCTATGAGCTTGCCAAGACACTGCAAAGTCAGGGCGCGGCGTATCTTGCCGTGGCTGTGCTTGACGAAGGTGTGGGGTTGCGCCAGGCGGGAATCACAATGCCTATAATGGTTCTTAATCCGAGGGTGGTGAACTACAAGACTCTTTTTGCCTACAATCTCGAACCGGAGATATACAGTTTCGAGATTTTACGCGAGATAATAGCGGAGGGTGAGAAATACGGCATGGTGGACTACCCGGTGCACATAAAACTTGATACCGGTATGCATCGTCTCGGTTTCACCGACAAAGATATTCCGGAGCTGCTTTCTTTGCTCAAGCATCAGAAAGCGGTGAAGCCACTGTCTCTGTTCAGTCATCTGGCAACGGCTGACTGCCCCGACCTGAACGAGTATACATTGCAGCAGCTCAATACATTTGATTCGTGGTGCACAACCATAGAAAAAGAGTTCAATCACAGAATCATGCGCCATATATTGAATTCGGCGGGCATAATAAGGTTTCCGGAATGGCAGTATGATATGGTGCGTCTGGGCATAGGGTTGTATGGCATACCTGTGCTGAATGACGGCAGCGAGGATTCTTTGCGTCCGGTGTCGTCTCTCCACACGGTGATAATATCCATAAAAGAGCTTCCCGCCGGTTCAAAAGTGGGTTACGGATGCAAAGGCAGTGTAGACCGGCCGTCGCGTATAGCCACATTGCCTGTCGGGTACGCAGACGGTATAGACCGACATCTTGGCAACGGCGGCATGAAGGTGTGGATAAACGGTCACCGTTGTCCTACCATAGGGAATATTTGCATGGATGCCTGTATGATTGATGTTACCGATGCCGACTGCGAGGTGGGCGACCGTGTTGAGATATTCGGCGAGAATGTGCCTGTATCGGAGCTGTCCGATGTGCTTGACACAATACCATACGAAATTCTCACCTCTGTTTCCACCCGAGTCAAACGGGTGTACTTCAGAGAGTGAGAATCAATGCGGCAACGGGTTATGCGTGTGTCAGCGCATGCGGTCGTATGACCGGAGCAGTTTCTGGTCGGCGCTTACTCCGCGATAGGCTCCGAGCAGAGCCAGTTCGGCAGCTACAAGAAGCAGACCTCCTCCGCCCCATACGGTGCGTATTGCAATATCAGGGTCAGTATCTTTATAGCCTGCTGTGAGGTAGTATATCACAATGCCGATACAAGCACCGATGATAAGAGCCGACAGCCCTATAAGCATTTTCTGAGCCGACAGGTTTTTGAAAGAGAAAAGGGCAATGACCATTGTGAGGAGAGACAGCGATACGGGTATTATCAGGCTGATTCCCTGGTTAAGACCGGTCAGCGGCTGCTCGAAAAATGCGCTTTCGCTTACAACAGTGTCGACGTTATAGCCGAACGGCACAAAAAAGAAGGCTACCATAAGACCGATGGCAATCAGCAGGTAGAGGGATTGAATTCGTTGAATCATAGTTGAAGTGATTTTAAATTTGGTTATGTTTCTACTAAGATAAACTAATAACCGTTGGAGAGTATGCTCGGTTGTCGTTTTATGCCTGAAAAAACACTTTTTGGGTAAATATTTCGGATGTGGATGTGTGTCGATAGCTCAGAATCTGACTTTCACAATGGCTGGATTTGCATCCTCCACGCCTGTCAGCTCGCTCATCGATTCGTCTAGGATCAAAAAGTAGAAACTGTCGCCGTCGCTGTATGGTATCGGCATCGTGAGCACCTCCTTGCCGTCATAGTCCATCACGAAGCCTTTGCCGCGGGTGCTGGGATCGACAGTTCTCGAAAACAGCAGTGTGCCGTCGGTGAGGTTTACGACCTGGAGATAAAGCTTGTTCTCATACATATATCCGAGCATCATCTGTTCGGCCGAGGGTATGAATCCCACTCTGATGGAATTTTTGCGGTCAGCTTCCCAGGCGTCGAGAGTGGAGTACTTTCGCGGGTCCGGGATGGCATATTTGCCGTAATTGATCACTGCGTATGGTTTGAAGTTCTTCTCACCGGAGACGATGCTGTAGATTGTGTCGTTGAGTTTATACTGTATTAAAGCTATATCTTTCCCGGTTATGATGTCGGCTCCCATGTTGACGATCGAGTTGCCGAGGTGGGCTACGATATTGTAGACTCCGCTGGGTATGGAGTCGACAAGGCGCCAGTTGCGGTCGAATATCTTCAGACCCATCTCTTCTCCCTCCTTTGCGTTTGTAAGGCCGCCCCAGTAGTTGCCGGGCAGCGGGAAGTCGCATGTTATGCTCATGGTGTCAATCGTTCCGAGATGATTGCCGTGCAGGTCGTAGCGAAGTATCTTGTCGCTGATGAGGTCAAACACTTCCCACCCGTTGCCGTCAGTGCTTGGATAGGGGCGGATGACGGAGTTGTATTCGCCGGGACCGCCTCCGCGGCGGTTGAAGGCGCCGATGCAACGGCCGCTATTTGTGTCGAAGGTGATAAGCTGACCTTTGTCCGATACAAACAGTCGGTTGCCGACAACTCCGGATATGTTGCTGTTGCCGAGCATGGTGGAGTCGGTTACTTCGGGATGGATGAGCATCTCCAGCCGTCCTTCGCCGGTGTCGGCGGCATCGACCAGTGATTCGATATTGATCACAGTCAGTTGCCGATCCGACTGATCGCTTCCGCATGAGTAAAGCGCTATGGCGAGCGCGGCTGTCGCCGAAAGGATTGTTTTTGTGTTCATGTAGTTGAAATACATATTGTGGTTTTGAAAGTTACTTGCTTGTGCCGTTGTGATACACCTGTCCGCTCTTCGGGGTGAGCAGGTCGGCGGTGAGGTAGAGGAGTGTCGACTTGCCGGCGCCGTTGCGCCCGAGCAGGCCGTAGATGCCTCCGTCGCGGAAGTTGGCCGAAAAGTTGTCCAGCACAAGCGGGCTGTGGCGGCCGTAGCTGAAGGTGATGTTTTTTATTTCGAGTATAGTGTAATAGTGGAATAGTACACTGCAAATGTGAGCATAATTTTTTAATTCACAAAAAGTATTTCACAAAAAAATGTATTTAATAATTTTGTGATAGTCAAAAAACATATAACGCGCAATGATATAACCTTGATGACTTAGGATTATTTTATCGCAAATAACCAAAATAGAATGCCACAAGAAACCAAAATGGAATACCACAAAAAAACAAAATACAGTTTGTAAGTACGCTTAAAATGACTATCTTTGCAGACGAAAACCAATAATGTCGGATATGGCATACTTACCTCGAATTGCAGACCATATATTAAAGGAGTATTTGGATGCATTTGGCGCTGTTCTTATTGAAGGACCTAAATGGTGTGGCAAAACGACTACAGCCGAACAACAAGCCAATAGCGAACTGAAACTCCAAAACCCGGACACACGGGATGGCTATCTTGCTACCGCCGCTACATGTCCCTCTCTTCTTTTGGATGGAGCGACTCCGCGCCTGATCGACGAATGGCAGGATGCGCCTACTTTATGGGATGCAGTAAGGACAGCCGTAGACGAGCGTCAGAAAGTCGGACAATTCATACTTACCGGATCAAATTCTGTAGATAAATCCAAAATACGTCATACCGGAACAGGCCGCATAGCACGGATGCGGATGTTTCCTATGAGTTTGTGGGAATCGGGTGAATCAACAGGAGAAATATCCCTTACAGAGCTTTTTAATAATCCGGACTTGGTTATTGATGGTAAAAAATCAAAACTTGACATAAAACAGCTTATATTCGCTTCATGCAGGGGCGGATGGCCTGCATCGTTATTGGGAACTACTTCTCGCGCAAAATTGTTGGTCGCCAAGAATTATCTACAAAGTGTTTGTTCAAGTGATATCTCTACGGTTGATGGCGTGGACCGGAATGAAAAGCTTGCACGTGAAATATTACGCACGTATGCCCGTAATATTTCTACGCTTGCCAAAAAGAGTAAAATGATTCAGGATGTGGCTTTGACGACAGAGAGTTGTACGGAGCCAACATTTGACAGTTATGTGTCGGCATTGGAAAAACTGTTTGTTATTCAAGATATTGATTCTTGGTCGCCTGCTGTCCGTTCTGCAACAGCAATAAGAAGAGGGAAAAAAAGAGGTTTTACAGATCCATCTATTGCCGTGGCCGCACTTGGATTATCACCCGAACTGTTGCAGATGGATTTAAAGACCTATGGATTTATTTTTGAATGTATGGTCATGAGGGATTTGCGGGCATATTCCCAATCATCATACGGATCAATTTCGTATTATCATGACAGGTATGACCTTGAAGCGGATGCTGTTCTTCATCTTGATGACGGACGCTATGCGCTCATTGAGTTCAAACTTGGAGGGGCTGAAATTGATATGGGAGCAAAACATCTTTTGGAAATTAGGGAACTTGTAAGAAAAAAGAATAAGAAGGAAACTCAAATAAAGATGAGAGAACCAGACTTGTTGTTGATTATCACCGGTGGTCCAATCGCATATACGCGTCCTGACGGCGTAAAAATAATTCCGTTGGCTTGTCTTAAAAATTGATTTTAATAGAGGGAGGATACCATCAATATTAAAATCATTTTCCAACTATCGCAAAATTTGTGACGGTCGGAAAGCGATGTGCATTTTTTACACATTGCTTATGATTGTGACCATGCATTTTGTACCGATAGCATAACCTCTTTTTCGAGTTCGGCATATTTTTCAATCCTGGATTATAGTTTATAGCGGAACTTTGCAAGCGTTTCATCTTCTACCTCATTGAATAACAGATTATTCTGCCGCGGGTATTCAAGATATTCCTGTTCCTTGCGTCGGGCTATTGTGATTTGGGCCTTCGCCGCAGACAGTCTGGAGAGGGCAGATCCGAAATCCATACTTAAATCAGTGCGCCTGTCATAATATGAGAAATATGTTCTATGACCGTATCAACATAAGTCATGTATTGGGGACGGAACCCCATTTTAAGAGTGTCGCCGTCTATTTCGGGAACCGATGCCGACACATTGTATGTGCGGTTGAAGTATCCGATTATCCTGCTTGCAAAGTTTTGATTCGCACTGTGATTTGCGGATGCGAGCATATTGTTGGATTTGAACGGTCTGAATTCATGATGTGAATAGTTGCTGTCATCCGGATAAACTCTCTCCCGATAAGATATCTCTCCGTTTACTTTGTAACTGATACGGTTGCTCTCACCGTATCTTTCAGCTTCTTTTGTAAAAATATCATACCAGCGGTCTATCTGGTCAAGGCTCTCGTAGAGTGCTTCCTGCTGCTTTTCGCAATAGAGCCTGTACTGTGCCGTTATCTTCTCCTCGTTCCGGATTTCCACTCCGAGAATACCGGAAAGCAGGTCGGCATTGCCGCCTGCATGTGTTGATGTTGTTGTCTGCATATCGTATGGTTTTAATAAGTTATCGGTTGTAGTTCTATGCGGTAGAATGTAGAGATATGGCGCTCCCGGAAGCACCATATCACCAGCATGGATTCAGAATGATTGAAAACTGTCGCTTCATAGTTCTTCTTGAACCTGTCGAAGTCGGCATCGTCACGGAAAGCTGTTCCGTTGGCGACATACCGGTAGCGTGATTCCGGGTTCTCGTTGATGCGGATATACAGTTTGCGCCATGTCTCGGTGGTGAAATCTCCATAAAGGGGTTCTGGTGCAATGTATTCCCATTTGGCAACTTTCGCCATGAATCTCACACTTCCGTTGGCGCACGGTCCGCAATGTTCCCATGCACTGAACACTCCGTCCTCCCATCCGATGAACTTCATTTCGGTGGGATCGATGCTTGTGAACGGCCCTCCGCTTACACTGAGCCATATATCAGGATCGCTGATACTTACAAACGGCACATATTGTGCAAGGCATACCAACATCTTGTCTGCCAGAAAATTCTCAAGCAACGCATATCTGTAGAAATCTCCGTCCCGGTCAACATGATGCATCCTGTCTCCGACCTTAGGTATGAGGTTTGAGCGTGAGCCTTCAATGACTTCTACGAGTATGTTAACCATATCCACATCCTGCTGTATGAGGATACGATCCCTGTCGTATGAAACATTCAACGGCAGGAGGGTTTCAAGGGTGTACTTGTTCTTTGTTACTTCTGACATACCATCTTAATTTTTTGTTATCCCAGCTTATGCAAACTCCGTCATCTATATGGTGGTATCCTTATTCCGTATCTACTTATTGAAATACAGTCGCTTCTGCAACACGGAAAAGGCAATATAAAAGAGAATTACGCCCCGGAATGAGGCATAATCCAAAAATAAATGCTAACTTTGCATCAAAGTAAAAGAGTTATTTGAAAGCGTGAGAAATATAGCGTAACCAAACACACTACCAATTTCTTATCCATTGCCCATCCTCACGCGAACTCTCAAAAATAACCTTGTAGTCAAAATATTAGCCCAAGACTACATCAAATATAGCTAAAAAATTAGCTGCCTGAAATGGAATTTTTTTACTTTTGTAGTCCTATATTTAACAAATTAATGTAAGTACCATGTCCAAACCCCTGATTTTCATCAGCAACGATGACGGTGTGTCGGCTCCCGGACTGGCGCATTTAATAAGTGCAGTCAGCGAGTATGGCGAGGTGGTGGCTGTAGCTCCTGATTCGGAGCAAAGCGGCAAAGCGTCATCTATAACCGTCAACGCTCCATTGCGTCTGACACAGCGGGAGTCCATAGCGGGAGCGAGAGTGTATTCAGTCAACGGAACCCCGGTAGATTGTGTCAAACTTGGGCTTCACAGCCTGTTTGCCGAAGGAACCAGACCGAGTATAATGCTGTCGGGAGTCAACCATGGCTCCAATTCAGGCAACTCTGTGATATATTCAGGAACAATGGGCGCCGTCATGGAGGCTTGCATGAACGGGATTGCAGCAGTAGGATTTTCATTGCTTCATCATTCGATATCGGCTGATTTTACTAATACAACGGCGTTCATAAAGGCGATTACCGAAAGGGTGCTTGAGTCAGGGCTTCCGGAAGAGGTGTGCCTGAATGTGAATATTCCGGCAAAGTGTGTGCCCAAAGGCATCAAGGTGGTGCGTGCCGCTCGAGGGTATTGGACAGAGGAGTATGCGCGGTACACAGACCCTCACGGCGAGCCTTATTATTGGCTTACAGGGCATTTTCTCAATGAGGAGCCGGACAATGATGCCACAGACGAGTATTGGCTAAGCCGTGAGTACGTCAGTGTTGTTCCTGTGCGGCCCGATCAGAGCGATGTCAGGGCTATGGAAGCTGTCAAGGATTTATTATGCCGGTAATAGAGATAGATACGCTTGACTACCCCGGAGTGGAAGTGTTTTCTTCCATGACCGAGGCGCAGCTTCGCCGGGCTGATTGCGCCGGGGGAATTTTCATCGCTGAGAGTCCCAAGGTGATAGATGTTGCTCTGGGCGCCGGTTATACTCCGGTGTCGATGCTTTGTGAACGCAGGCATATTGAGGGGGATGCTGCTGAGGTTATAGGCAAGTGCGGGGATAATCCTGTGTTTACCGGCAGCCGGGAGTTGCTCAGCAGGCTGACAGGTTATACGCTTACACGGGGTGTGCTGTGTGCGATGCGCCGCAAAGAGATGGCGAGTGTCGGAGATGTGTGCGCAGGAGCGAAGCGTATCGCGGTTGTCGATGAGGTTAGCGACACGACAAACATCGGTGCGATATTCAGGAGCGCGGCAGCACTCGGTGTTGACGCGGTTGTGCTTACCCGAAGGTCGTGTGACCCTCTGAACCGGAGGTCTATAAGGGTGTCTATGGGGTCGGTGTTTCTTGTTCCCTGGACTTGGCTTGACACCGGAGTCGAGTCATTGCGGGAGTATGGATTCAAGACAGCTGCAATGGCTTTGAGTGACAATTCGGTGAGTATAGAAGATGAGCGAGTGTGTATGGAGCCGCGTCTCGCAATAGTTCTTGGCAGCGAGGGCTATGGTCTTGACAAGGATGTGATAGACAGTTGTGACTATGTGGTCAAGATTCCGATGGCTCATGGGGTTGATTCGCTGAATGTGGCGGCGGCGTCTGCCGTAGCGTTCTGGCAGCTCAGAGTCCGCTGACGGCAGCGGTGTCTATTTCCGACAGTCTTGACGCGATGTCAGCGGCATGGTCGGTTCTGATTGAAAGACTGATTGAGCAGGTGTTGTCAAATGTCTGTCCGGTAATTTTTGCCTCTGAGTTTTTGAGGATGCGCATAATCTGGTTCATGGCTATATAGTCGAACGACACTTCGAGGTGGACCTGCTCGAACAGAGTTATTATTTCTCCGGCTTCTATGGCGAGCCTTGCAGCTTCGCGGTATGCGGCAATGAGTCCTGATGAGCCGAGTTTTATACCACCGAAGTATCTCACAACAGCAATAGCGGTGTTTGTTATAGAAGCCGACCGTATCTGTCCCAGAATAGGTTTTCCGGCAGTGCCAGACGGCTCACCGTTGTCGTTGCATTGAAACTCGTTGCAGTCGGCACCGAGCATGTATGCCCAGCAAACGTGCCTTGCATCGTGGTATTCGTTGGCGATACGCGCAACAAAGTCTTTTGCCTCGCCGGCGTTTCTGACCGGCGAGGCAAAAGCTATGAATTTGCTCATTTTCTCTCTGAAAACAGCCTGAGACGGCTGTGCGAGAGTACGGTATTCGCTGACTGTTTCTCCCACTTATATGATAAGCATCGCGTCGCCGTAGGCTCCGAAGCGGTATTTTTCATTTATAGCCTCTTCATATGCTTTCATGACGAGGTCGTATCCTCCGAACGCGGATGTCATCATGAGCATCACGGAATAGGGCAGGTGGAAGTTGGTGACGAGTGCGTCTGTGACGGTGAAGTCGTATGGAGGGAAGATGAATTTGTTGGTCCATCCGGAGTATGTCTTCATGTGACCGCCCATGCTCACCGCGCTTGCGATGCCACGCAGCACTGATGTGCCGACGGCGCATACTTTGTGGTTGTTGTCTTTCACTCCGTTTACAACATCGACGAGGGTCTGGGTCACTTCCATCTGTTCGGAGTCCATGCGGTGTTTTGTAAGGTCCTCGACATCTATTTCGCGGAAATTGCCCAGTCCGCTGTGTACTGTCAGGAAAGCCTGGTTTATGCCTTTGATTTCCATTCTTTTCAGCAGCTCACGGCTGAAGTGCATTCCGGCGGCGGGAGCCACGACAGCACCTTCACGGTCGGCGTATATTGTCTGATAGCGTTCGGCATCATCGGGTTCCGGCTCGCGTTTAATGTATTCTGGCAGCGGAGTCTGTCCGAGGCTGAACAACGTTTGTTTGAATTCATCGTGGTCTCCGTCGTAAAGGAACCGGAGAGTGCGTCCGCGAGAGGTGGTGTTGTCAATAACTTCTGCAACCATGCTTTCGTCATCGCCGAAGTATAGTTTGTTGCCTATGCGGATTTTGCGTGCCGGTTCGACGAGTACGTCCCAGAGTTTGTTTTCGGCATTCAGCTCGCGTAAAAGGAACACTTCGATTCTCGCACCGGTTTTTTCTTTGTTACCGAAAAGACGTGCCGGAAATACTTTAGTGTCATTGAACACAAATATGTCGCCGTCGACAAAGTAGTTTATGATGTCCTTGAAAACACGGTGCTCGATTTCGCCGGTGGCGCGGTTGAGTACCATCATTCTTGACTCGTCACGCTGCTCGGCGGGGTGCTGGGCAATCAGTTCCTCAGGGAGCTTGAATTTAAACTGCGAAAGTTTCATACTCTTTTATGTGGGGTTGTTTTTTTATACTTGTTTTGGCTGTGGGTTGTAGTTTTCGGGGAAGGAGATGTCGGTAATGCGTATGAGTTCAATGGCCTGTTCGACACTAAGGCAGTTGTCAATCCGCGCATCTCCGGAGCGTGTGCGGCGCAGGGCTGTGAGGTGTCCGCCGGAACCGAGTGCGGCTCCTATGTCGCGGGCAAGCGCTCTTATATATGTGCCTTTGCTGCATACTATACGGAGAGTGATAGATGTCGGGCTGAATGACAGCAATTCGATTTCGTCAATTACGAGTATTTTAGGCTTAAGCTCTACATCCGCTCCCTTGCGTGCCATGTGGTACGCGCGTTTTCCGTCTATTTTGCAGGCTGAAAACGCGGGAGGAATCTGTTCTATTTTTCCTGTAAACCGTTTCAGGACTTCTTCGACGGCGGCCTGTGTTATGTGTTCGGTAGGATATGTGGCGTCTATTTCTGTTTCCAAATCAAACGAGGGTGTTGTTGCTCCGAGAGCAACTGTCGCAACATATTCCTTGACGGCAGCCTGAAGGGTGTCGATGAGGCGTGTAGACTTGCCGGTGACTATCACCATGACTCCTGAGGCGAGAGGGTCGAGGGTGCCTGCGTGTCCGACTTTCAGTTTTTTGACTCCGAGCCGGCGCAGCAGGGCGCCGCGTATGCGTTTGACAACATCGAACGAAGTCCATCCAAGCGGCTTGTCAATATAGAGGGTTTCGCCGGTAATGAAATCCATAGGCTATATATTGGCTACCATAGAATGCACACAATGCCCATTGCAACGCAGTAGAGGGCGAACCATACGAGTTTGCCTTTCTTGACAATCTCAATCATCCACCGGCATGCCGCACACCCAACGACAAATGCGGCAATGAACCCGATTGTAAGGGGTATCGCTCCCACAGAGCCTTGTGTGGAGCTTTCTCCGGAAATAATGTCCTTGAGTCCAAGCAGAGCCTCGCCAAGAATGGGTATTATAACCATGAAGAACGAGAATCTGGCGACGGCAGCTCTATTAGCGCCCAGGGAGATGCCTGTCGCTATTGTCGAGCCGGAGCGGCTTAGTCCGGGGAGCACGGCTATCGCCTGTGCTACTCCCATGGTCAATGCGGTGCCCCATGTGATTGATTTGTCAGCTTCTTCCTGCGATATTGCGGTGCCGGAAACTTTTGTTTCCTGACGAGTGCGGCTGAAGTAGGCGAAGCTCAGCAGTGCAGCGGTGGCAATAAGGCATATGCCGACGATGGTAAGGTCTGTGCCGAAAAAGCTTTCCACTACGTCCTTAAAGCAAAGACCTACAATTGCCACAGGGATGCATGACACCAAAATCTTGCAGACGTATTTGAATCCGGAGTCAAACCTCAGTGTGAAGAATGATACACAAAGAGGCAGGAATTCCCGCCAAAGCACCACTATAGTACTCAGTACTGTGGCTACATGGAGCGCAACATCGAATTCAAGAGCTTCGGCGCCGCTGAGGTCAATTCCGAGTATTTCGCGAAAAATTTCGAGGTGCCCGCTCGAGCTTATCGGCAGGTATTCGGCAAGTCCTTGCACTATGCCCATTATAAGGGCGTCCAACCAACTCATACTGACTGATTTGATTTGTGTAGTATATCAATATTTTTTCCTTTCCACATTATTGCGACTCCCATGAATACAAATCCGAGAAATGCTATGGTCGGACCGACAACAATGCGCCGGGTGCTGAAGATGTCGGGGTTGAAGGCTTCTGCTGTAGAGGGCGCTCCTGTCATAAGAAGAAACCCTGACACAATCATTACGGCGGCAATGCCCATAAGAATGAAGTTGATGCGTTGCAACGGCAGTTGTGACGCCGGTTCTTTTATAAGCCGGTCGTCAATGTTGCCGGATGTTTTTTTATTGATGTCCACGTTTGGTTTCATATGTGTGGTAAATTATATTCAGAAGAGGTTGTCGTAGTCTAACCGCAGGTAGCGGTTTGTGGCAAACAATGCGGAGAGGGTGCAAATTATAATACCGATAATGCACACTCCGGCAAAAACCAGAGATGCTTCATCCCATTTTATAAGTCGGGTAATCTCAGGCTCTACCGATCCGGCATAAAAAAGCACTCCGCATAGTACTGCAATGGCTATGAATGCCGCGACAATTCCGTTGAGGATGTTTGAAATGATGAACGGGCGGCGTATGAACGAGGCTGTGGCTCCCACAAGTTTCATTGTGTGAATGGAAAATCTGCGGGCATATACGGTCAGTCGTACAGTGTTGTTTATCAGAACAAAAGATATCAGCAGCAGAGCGGCCGCTACAAAAGTGAGCACTATGGCGAGAGAGTTTACGGTGGCGTTTATGGAACGAACCATGTCGCCTTGCAGTTTCACATCTCCTACGCCTTCAAGTTTTCGTATCGGGGCAACTATCTTTTCAAGAGAGTCCATGTTTGAGTATTGGCTTTTGACTGCAATCTCAAACTCCGGAAAGAAGGGGTTGATGCCGAGCATTGCTGTGATGCTGTCGCCGTCCTCTGCCATTGTGCTGTTCCATCTTTCAAGGACTTCGTCGGCGGATGAGTAGCGAACTTCGGAAACATAGTGTGCGTTTTGCCAAAGGCTTTTAAGCGCGGCTGTCTGAGTGTCGGTAGCGGTTTCGTCCATAATGACGACAAAGCCTATGTGGGAGCGGATGTCGTCGCCTGCGTTTTTTGCAGCGATGCCCATAAGGGCAATTACACCAAGTATCAGCAGTACAAGGGCAACGCTCACTGTTGCTGTGAACTGAGAACCGAGTATCGGCAATGATTTTTTGTTAGTATTCTTCATGCAAGTTGCAAAATTACAACAATAAAGACCTATTGTCAAGAGTTTTCGCCTAATTAATTAAAAAAGGCGGGAACGACAGGCTCTTAATTCCGACCTTGGCGTGGGCTATTTGCCGTTGCGCGGCGTTGAAAGGTAACGGCGGTATTCCGCCGGGTCGGAAATGAGTGTTACCGCAGCATTGTACACAGGGTTCAGGTGGTTTGCAATGCGGTAGTAGGTTGATTGCTCAAACAAGTCACGCCCTATAAGGGCTTTGATGTATGTTCTGAGAGCCGGAGCGCTTGTGGCAAACATAGCCGAGTCAGGTTCAACGCCTTCTTTCTGCGCAAGTTGAACAAGGTTGTCCATCATGGCGGATGACACGGAGAAGTTTCTGACAAATGAGTCTTCCGTGGGGTAGTTGCGTTTCAGCTCGTTACGGTGCGAGTCGATGTGGTTGTTGCAGAAAAGGTGAAGTATGCCTTTGGCAAGAATGTCGCGGTAGTATGTAGTATAATATGTGGTATCAATGGGTACAAACCGGTCTGGCATTATTCCGCCACCGCCGTAAACTGGTCGGTTGAGTTTCAGTGTATGGCGCAAAAGAGATTCATCGAAGTGTATGCTGTCGGCGCTGTTGAACTCTCCAGCCATGTAGCGGTGGAGGATTTCGGCGTTGTAGTCATTTTCATCGCCTGCGGTGTACGGTTTCTGGATGCATCTCCCTGCCGGGGTATAATAGCGAGCGGTTGTGAGGCGTATCATGGAGCCGTCAGGGAAAGGGAACGGTCGCTGTACGAGTCCTTTGCCGAATGTGCGGCGACCTACCACCACGCCGCGGTCCTGGTCCTGCACCGCGCCGGAGAGGATTTCGCTTGCCGACGCGGAGAATTGGTTGACTGTGACAACGAGCCGGTCAATGTCTTTGTTTCCGGGCGATGTGTTGTAGTATCTGGCGGGTTCAGCATGAGAGCCTTCGGTGTACACAATCATTTCATCCTGGTTCAGAAACATTCCGGCGATTTCCGTTGCAGCCTGCAGGTAGCCGCCTCCGTTGTCCTCAAGGTCAAGTATGAGGTGTTTCATTCCCTGCCGTTTGAGTTTGCCTACGGCTGTTCTTATTTCGGAGGGGGTGGTTTCTCCGAAGAGTGTCACTTTGATGTATCCTGTGGAGTCGGTTGCCATGTATGCCGCCGAAACGCTGTAGGTGGGAATGTCGTCGCGGGTTATCCTGAAATCAATGGGTTCGTCAGTGCCTTTGCGCACAGCTTTTATGAGGACTTTAGAACCTTTTGCCCCGCGCAGATGTCTCATTACCTCTGCCTGCGGCATTTTCACGCCGGAAATGAGGGTGTCGTTTGCGCTTATCAGTCTGTCTCCCGCAAGAATGCCGACCTTTTCCGAAGGCCCTCCGGCAACGGTCTGAACCACCCGGATTGTGTCGTCGATTATATTGAATTGTATTCCAATGCCGCTGAAATTTCCCTGCAATGGTTCGGTAAGAGCTCTGGTGTCCTCCGCGTTTGTGTATGTTGAATGGGGGTCGAGGGTCTTAAGCATGGCAGTGATAGCTTCGGTAGCTACTTTTTCGCCATTTACCGTATCGACATAGTACTGTTCTATAATCTGCTGCACGAATGCGAGCTTGCGGGCCGGGGGCAAGTCAATTTTCTGTGCGAATATGGAGATGGCGGATGCCAGACATAGTATGGCTGACAATATTTTCTTTGTCATGTTGTTAGGAGGTTTGTTTTTTGTCAGGGGATGAAACCGGAAATGTCATGCCCGTAATATTTAAGTTCTCTGACCGCTGATGAGCTGATAGCTGCGAGCGCAGGGTCGGCGCATATAATAGCGGTGTCTATTCCGGCTATGGCTCTGTTGAGGTCGGCGAGGTTGCGTTCATATTCAAAGTCGGCAACGCTGCGCACTCCCCGCAGAATTGTTTTAGCGCCGCACGCCCGGGCTGCATCGACTGTCAGCCCGTCATAGCTTGTTACCTCTACACCGGACATTTCGGAAGTGGCGCGGGCTATTGCTTCAATGCGCTGTTTTACAGGCGTTGTTTCTTTTTTCGCAGAGTTGACCCCTACGGCAATAACAATTTTGTCAAACATCTGCAATCCGCGCTCGACAATGTTGAGATGCCCTAAGGTAAACGGGTCAAAACTGCCCGGAAAAATGGCTATATGCTGTTCAGGAGATTTCACGATCATCTTCTACAACGAGGTTGTCAATGATAAAGTTCTGTCGCTCAATCGTGTTTTTGCCCATGTAGAATCTCAGCAGCTCGCCCACGCCGTCTTCTTTGTGGAGCGCCACACGGTCAAGCCTGATGTCCGGGCCGATAAAACCACGGAATTCGTCAGGTGATATTTCTCCAAGACCTTTGAATCGTGTTATTTCGGCATTTGTGCCGAGCCGGTCTATTGCGGTGATGCGTTCCTGGTCGGAGTAGCAGTAGTAAATTTCTTCGTCTGAGCCTTTTTTCTTTGTGGCTCCGCGTTTTGCCGTTTTTTTGTTGCGTACGCGAAACAATGGTGTCTGCAATATATAGACATGCCCTTTTTTAACAAGGTCGGGGAAGAATTGCAGAAAGAAAGTCAGCAGCAGCATGCGTATGTGCATGCCGTCCACATCGGCATCGGTGGCTATTATTACTTTGTTGTAGCGCAGGTTATCAATGCTTTCCTCTATGTTCAAAGCCGCCTGCAGCAGGTTGAACTCTTCGTTTTCATACACCATTTTTTTTGTTTTGGCGTATGTGTTTTTGGGTTTGCCCCGGAGAGAGAACACAGCCTGGGTTTCAACATCGCGGATTTTGGTTATTGAGCCGGCGGCGGAGTCACCCTCGGTTATGAAAATGGAGGACGCGAGTTTCTTTTCGGGATTTCCCTTGGTGTCGGTCAGATGTACCCGGCAGTCAAGCAGTTTCCGGTTGTTGAGGCTTATTTTTTTGTTTTGCTCTCTCACTTTTTTTGTAAGACCGGACATTGCCCTGCGCTCTTTCTCGTTTGTCTCGACTTTGTGCTTTATAGCTTCTGCGGTTTCAAGGTTTTTGTGCAGATAGTCATCAAGTTCCTTTTTGACAAAGTCGCCTATGTAGCGGGCTATGGTAGGGCCGTCCGGTTCCATTTCCTTGGAGCCGAGCTTCACTTTTGTCTGTGACTCAAAAACCGGCTCCACAACCTTGATTGAAATTGCACCGACCATTCCGTTGCGCACGTCCGAGAATTCAATGTTGTTTTTGCCGATGAAATCCTTTACAGTTCTTGACACAGCTTCCTTGAACGCGCTCAGGTGGGTGCCACCCTGGCTTGTAAACTGGCTGTTAGCAAAGGAGTAGTACTCTTCTCCGTACTGGTTGGCGTGGGTGAATGCAATCTCTATGTTTTCGCCTTTAAGGTATATCGGGTCGTATATCGGCTCGTTGGTCATGTTTTCGGCAAGCAAGTCAAGCAGTCCGTTTCGGCTTGAGTAGCGTTTGCCGTTGTAAATTAGTACAAGTCCGGTGTTAAGAAACGAGTAATTTTTAATCAGAGGCATTATGAATTCATCGCGGAAACGGAAGTCTCTGAAAATGGTGTCGTCCGGAGTGAATTGAACCATTGTGCCTCCCGGTTCTTCGGTTGGAACCACCGGCTCCTCTGTTGTGATTACTCCGCGGCAGTATTGCACACGTTTTATCTGACCGTCGCGCACGCTTTGTATCATAAAGTCGCTTGACAGAGCGTTTACAGCCTTGATGCCCACGCCGTTGAGTCCTACAGACCGATGAAATGCCTTGCTGTCGAACTTGCCGCCGGTGTTCATTTTTGAGGATGCGTCTACAACGCTGTTCAAGGGTATGCCGCGTCCGTAGTCGCGGACGGTAACGGTGGTTTCGGAAACTTCTATGGAAATTTTCTTTCCGAATCCAGCCATGTGTTCGTCGATACTGTTGTCTATGACTTCTTTGAGAAGTACATATATGCCGTCATCCGGATTAGAGCCGTCGCCCAGCTTGCCTATGTACATGCCCGGACGCCGCCGGATATGCTCGGGGTATTCAAGGGTCCGGATAGAGTCGTCGCTGTAGTTTGCCAGTTCCTCATCGGAGGGTAGTGATGTGATGTCTTCCAATTCCTCAGCCATGCGCGTTTCTTTGAGTATATCTTAGAAACAGTTTAAATTTAATTCGAAATTATTTATATAGTGAATCTTGTGGCTTCCTTGAGGTCTTTTATGGTTGTTTTCACCGAGTCTCATCGGTCACATAGCCCGCTATGCTCCCTCTTAGACTCGTAAAAACACCTCATTAAATCCTCTCAATGAACCTCACAATTAAATTTAAACAGTTTCTTACAGGCAAAGGTACGAAAAAAATCCGAAAAAGGGTGACACTTAAAATAATGGCGTGATTGTCAGTGCTTTGAATGGCTGTTTTTTGCCGCTGTGGAATTTAAAACAGGAAGCGATAGATTATACTTCAAGGCAAGTACTCTCAGTATTATTACCGTTGCGGCACATGAGAGCTGCTGAACTACCGGGCTTCCGCCGCAAACCATTATAATCCAGTAGACAAGAGCGCCTGCAAGACATGCTGTGGCATAGATGTCTTTGCGAAATACCAAAGGCTCTTCGTTTATAAGGATGTCGCGAAGCACTCCGCCGAAAGCACCGGTTATAATCCCCATTACGGTGGCTATCCACATGTGGTAGCCTGCGGCAAGGCTTTTTTGTATGCCGATAACGCAGAAAAGAGCAAGTCCGATGCTGTCAAAAATGAACAGAATGCGGTCGCGGCTCACAAGAAAGCTCCGGAACACAATCACAGTGACGAGTGAAAGGGCTGTCACGGCAACATACCACCCGCTCTGCATCCAGAAAACCGGTATTCCGATAAGGAGGTCGCGCAGCGTGCCGCCCCCTATGGCGGTGACGAGTCCGACGGTGTAGGCTCCAAACCAGTCAAACCGTTTTGTTGCGGCAAGTCGAATGCCGCTTATCGCGGCGGCGACAGTGCCTATCATTTCTATTATGAACAGGAATGTAGTTGTTTCCATTGCAATTGATTGGCTCTGATGGTGTGTGCCAACGCATGCAAAATTAATAATAAATTCTGATAGCGCGCATTTTTGAGTATAATAGACACGATAAAGTTAAAAAAATGAGATATGACAGCCGTCGCATAGCTAAGATGAAAAAAAAGTGTAATTTTGTAGTTCATAATAAAACCGATGGTTATGAAACTTTTTAAAGCAAATATATTGACTGCCTGTGCTGCCTCTGCGTTTATTTTTTCAGGGTGCGGCAACGGCAACGAATGGAAAGTCAGCGGCGAAATCGAAGGCGCTGACGGGCAGACTATGGTGCTGGAGGCATCGTCAAACGGGCGTTGGTTTCCGATAGATTCCGTTAAGCTCAGTGGAGCGGGCAGCTTCCGTTTTTCACATGAGGCGGCGGGCTATCCGGACATATACCGTTTGCGTCTTGGTGATAAATCGCTTTATTTCCCGATAGACAGCATAGAGAGTGTGACTGTGGTGTCAAAGGCATCGGCGTTTGACAGCGAGTACACCCTGACCGGCAGCGAGAGCGCCGAGATGCTCATGCATGTTGACAAGCGTGTGCGCGAAGCGATATCGCGCAACGGTCTTGCATCGCTGCCTAACGATACCTTGCTCAAACGCGAGCTCGGAGGCATGATGCTTGGCGACCCTGCCGGCATAGTGGCGTACTATATTATAAATAAGCGTGTGGGCGGTGTGGCTCTCTACAATCCTGAAAACAAAAGTGACAACAAGATAATAGGAGCTGTTGCCAACGCGTTTGACCAGTATCGTCCGAATGACCCGCGAACAGAATTTCTCAAACGGCTTTTTATTACAAACCGCAGAAACAGCAGCGGCAAGGTGTCGACAATCGAGGCGCCTGAGGTGAGCCTTTTTGAAATAGAGCTGTACGACAATACGGGCAAGTTGCGCAAACTCAGTGAAGTGGCTGCCGACAACAAAGTTGTGCTGCTTAGCTTTACTGTTTATGGAGCTGAACCCTCGCCGGCTTACAATGTTGAGCTTAATAAGGTGTATGACCGCTATTCGAAAAACGGATTGGAAATATATCAGGTGGGGCTTGATGAAGATGAATACCGCTGGAAGCAGAGCGCCAGAAATCTGCCTTGGATAACAGTGTATAATTCGGCGTCAGACGGTGTCAAGAATCTCGACAACTACAATGTGGTGTCGCTCCCGACCACTTATGTGATTGTAAATGGAGAGATAGCCGGCAGAGTCCTTGACCCTGCGCAGGTTGGACAGGAAGTGGGAAAGTACATGTGATGTAAAATAAATATAGACTGATAAAGGCGCGGAGATTCTCCGCGCCTTTATCATTTTCTATGTTTCCGCTATGACGGTCAGGCGAAATAAATCAGTAGGGCGGAACTTATTGCCATATATATCACCATGCCTATTATGTCGTTGGTGATTGATATGAACGGTCCGGTGGCAAGCGCCGGGTCGATTTTCAGCTTTTCAAGAGTGAGGGGTACGAATGTGCCGAATACGGATGCGAACATAACAACCGAAAACAGCGACAGCGAAACCGCAAGGGTGGTGGTGTAGTGTCCCGCTCCGAGCTTGAAAAAGTTGTACACCAACACAAGAAGCGATATTATGCACCCGTTTATTAGTCCGACACCTAACTCTTTGAGCAGCTGGCGCCCGGAATGCCGGATGTTTAGAGAGCCGTTGGCAAGGCCCTGAACCACAATGGCAGAAGACTGTGTGCCGACATTGCCGCCTGTGCCGCCTATTAACGGAATAAACAGGGCAAGTGTGGGGTCAACGGTCAGTCCTTCCTCGAAATGTCCGAGAATCAGTGAGTTGCCGATGCCTCCGAGCATGCCTATCAGAAGCCACGGCAGGCGCGCTTTGGTCTGGGTGAATAGCTTGTCGTCGGTTTCGACATCGCTTGAAAGACCCGAAGCGAGCTGGTAGTCTCGTTCGGTAGCTTCACGCACTTTGTCCATGACGTCGTCGACGGTTATTCTGCCGACAAGGCGTCCTATTGAGTCTATGACCGGCATGGCTACAAGGTCGTATTTTTCGAAATCAAGAGCTACATCATCTACCGGGGTCTCGGCTTTCACAGCCACTGGGTCCTCGTCCATGATATGCTTCACCTTTGAAACAGACGGGTGGGTAATCAGTGTTTTGAGCGGCAAAATACCACGCAGGCGGTAGTCGTTGTCAACAACATAAACGTTGTAGATTTCGTCCATGTCTTCTGCCTGAAGCCTCATCTGTTTTATACACTCCGGCATGCTCCAGTTTTCATTGACAACAATCATCTCGGTGCCCATGAGGCCGCCGGCGGTGTCTTCGTCGTACTTAAGCAGGTCAATGATGTCTCCTGCTTGTTCTACATCGTCGATGTGAGACAAAATCTTGTCTCTGTCCTCTTCGTCAAGCTCCTGGATTATGTCTACAGCGTCGTCGGTGTCAAGGTGGTCGATAAACTGCTTGGCAATCTCCTCGGCGGGCATATTGCTCAGAAGCTTGCGCCGGTCATCCTCGTCGAGCTCCATGAGCACATCGGCGGCAGTGTCGCCGTCCAGCAGCTGGTACAGAAATTCAGCCTGGTCAATGTCCAGCTCTTTGTAAAGCTCGGCAATGTCGGCGGGGTGCAGCTCTCCGAGTTCCCGGCGCGCCGCCTCCTCATTGCGTGCGGCAATGATTTCGCTTATGTGGTCAAGATATTCCGGAGTATATTCTTTCATTTTATTGCCGGTGTTTCTGTACAATGTTGGTGAGCTCTACAAATTGCGCCACGCTGAGCTGTTCCGGTCTCATTGCCATTAAGGGGTCTTCTGGCAGAGCGATGCCCGGTGCGAACAGCCCCCGGAGCGAGTTGCGCAGGGTTTTGCGGCGCTGTCCGAACGATGTCTTGACTACTGTTTTGAACAGCTTTTCGTCACAGCCGAGGTCTGTGACATTGTTGCGGGTCATTTTTATCACACCGCTTTTTACTTTTGGCGGAGGGTTGAATACATGTTCAGGCACTGTAAACAGATACTCAACATTGTACCATGCCTGAAGCAAAACGCTCAATATTCCACGGTCTTTGCCGCCCGGAGGGGCGGCAAGGCGTTCTGCCACTTCGCGTTGCAGCATTCCGGAGCAGCACACAACCTGGTTCTTGTAGTCAAGAACATGAAAGAATATCTGTGACGATATGTTGTAGGGATAATTGCCTATGACGCAAAACTTTTGCCCGTCCGGATATATCTCGCCAAGATCTGTCTTGAGAAAATCTCCGTGCAAAATCCGTCCTTTGAGTGCCGGAAACTCATGATTGAGGTAGTTTACGCTCTCGTCGTCTACTTCGGCAACCTTGACGTCGTGTCCTTCGTCCAGCAGAAACCTGGTCAGCATACCCATGCCCGGACCTACTTCCATTACCGGCACCCCCTTGTAGCCGTCAAGGGTCGCGGCTATTTTTGCCGCAATACCGAAGTCGGTTAGAAAATGCTGTCCGAGCGCTTTTTTGGGTCTGACCTTGTTCATATCAGGTATGCGTCAAAGAGTGTTTGTACCTTCTACAAGCTGTCCCATAGCCCATACTCCACGTAGATTAAGGTCATGGTCCAAAATCATTATGTCAGCATCCTTGCCTTTGGCAAGCGAGCCTTTACGGTCGTAAACACCCATAATTTTCGCGGGGGTCTCTGATGCCATGCGCACAGCATCCTCCAGCGGAATGTCGGCCTGCTGCACCATTGTGCGGATAAGCCTGTCCATGGTGGCTATGCTACCGGCGAGAGCGGAACGGTCTGACAGCTTGCACACCCCGTCCTCAATTATGACTCTGGGGTCAAAAGCTCCGCCATCCTCGGCGCAGGCGCAGGCGAGCGCGTCGGTAATTACACAGGCGCGTTCAACACCTTTTATTTTATATACCAGACGTAGGATTGTCGCCGGAACATGGATGCCGTCGGCAACAACCTCAACAGTCATGTTGTCAATCAGATATATGCTCTCCACAGTACCTTCGTACTTGTATTCGCGACGTTTGTGGAAACCGGGCATCGCATTGTAGAAATGGGTGGCGTGGCTATAGCCGTTTTCCCATGCCGACAAAATGTCCTCAAACTCAGCCTGGGTGTGGGCAACCGAAGCAAGTATGCCCTTGCTGCTTATATATTTGCCGAATTGCATGGCGCCAGGTAGTTCAGGCGCTGCATCCCAGCGCTTTATGCAGTCCCAGCGTTCAACGATAGGAATGTATTCTTTGGGGTCGGGATTCTTTATGTATTCCGGTATCTGTCCGCCTGCCATTGCCTTGTTGAGGTAATGACCTTCGAGGTGCAGACCCAGCACAGGGCTTCCCGGCTCCTGCATCAGCTTGGTGCATGTTTCGGCGGCGCGGTCAATCATCTCCACTGAAGAGCTTGAGAGCGTGGGAAATATGCTTGTGGTGCCATGCTTCATGTGGGTTTTGATTGCATTGCGGAATGCATCTTCTGTACCCTCCATGAAGTCGCTGCCTCCACCACCGTGGCAATGAATTTCAACACCTCCGGGCACTACATACATCCCTTTGGCATCGAACAGTTCGGCTCCTATCACTGCAAGGTCGCAGTTTGTTACTTCAAGAATCTTGTCATCGCGCATCAGCACAGAGCCGTCCTTGAGCCATCCGGACGGAGTGAGAATCTTGGCGTTTATAATTTGAGTAAGCATCGGTGTGATTAAAAAGTATATGCAAAGATAAATAAAGAAAATGACACAACGCCCCCACTCAATCTATTTTTTTTTAAGTTATCTCCTATGGCAGCCGTTGTTGTGTAAATGCAGTCAGCACGGTCTTTGAATCTGTTGCACAAAACTTTGTCAGTAGTGCTTGATCTGAGTGATTTGTCTCAAAAAATGTAATAGGCTCATAAAAATAATAAAAATTTACTATCTTTGCACCTGCATATCGCCCGCGGAGTCCCGATATGGGGTAACGTGGCGGGGTGCAGACATATTAAAAGCGTTTATCCGACGCTTGTTCTTGACGGATCGAAATCTGGCAGTTTCTAAATCTGAGTCAAGGATGAGTCAACGATAGGCGCCTTCGGGTATGATTACCACGTTAGAGTATGCAGTATTGTATTCTCTAATTGTCATATCATACGGCGTGAGGCTCCGCGTTGCTCGTTCTACTCAGATGGGCACATGCCAGAGCCTCGATTCGTGGGACGAGTAACAGATACAGACTCTCACGCTTTTTTTTGGCGCATGGTAAAAAACCTGTGTTTAGGCATAAAGATTACATAGTCTGAAAATGAAAAATTTAGTGTCGTTCACGCCGTGCAATTTAGCTCGGAATGCTTTAATTTTAGAGTTCATGGATTCGGCAG
>RIBJ01000043.1 GCA_003762715.1 Muribaculaceae bacterium Isolate-104 (HZI)
CTGCCGAATCCATGAACTCTAAAATTAAAGCATTCCGAGCTAAATTGCACGGCGTGAACGACACTAAATTTTTCATTTTCAGACTATGTAATCTTTATGCCTAAACACAGGTTTTTTACCATGCGCCACAGTAGTCAACAATTCTTCCGTGAAAAATCTGAGAATGTACCACAAGCCGCTGCTCATGGAGCTTGCTTTGCAGGTAGCGGCGTGGTGGCGCGAGCATCCCACAGAAGAGCTGCCCACACCCGCACGGCTTCAGGCAGAAATCTACCGCCGTTTCAGCGCCGTGGCGCGCGAACTTGCGACAGGCACAGTCGTAACTCGCGAGAAATGGGTCGCATACATGGCCCCATTTGCCGCGAAGCGGGTTCGCGGCAGAAAAGCCGCTTAGCCGGCACTCATTTCAGGTACTCTCTGAAAAAGCCGGCTATCTCTTCAAACGGTATTATATCAAGCCGGTCATAAAGGTCACAGTGCGAAGCTCCTTTCACTGTAAGCATACGCTTGTTGTCGCCCGTCAGTTTTTCGAAAGTATCTTTGCCGAAGTAATATGAATGCGCTTTGTCACCATGAACTATCAGAACGGCACTTTCAAGCTCGTCGGCATAATCGAAAAACTTGAAATTAAGAAACGGCAGCGATGACGTTTCGTTCCAGCCGTCTGTGGAATTGCCGCTACGCGCATGAAACCCGCGCGGGGTCTTGTAATAGTCATAATAATCGCGCACAAACTGAGGAGCATCTGCCGGCAGCGGGTCAATCACACCTCCCGCACGGCGATAAATGCCGTCACGATAGTCTTGGGTGCGACGGGCTGCAAGAGCCGCACGCTTTTCATTGCGCTGACGGGCGGAGTCTTCACTGTCAAAATAGCCGTTGGCAGTCACTCGGGTCATGTCGTACATGGTAGAAGCCACCGATGCCTTGATGCGGGGATCGCCGATTGCCGCCTGAATCGCTATGCCGCCCCAACCGCATATTCCGAGGACACCAATCCGCGACGCATCCACACCGGGCTGTGTCATCAGAAAATCCACCGCAGCCGAAAAGTCCTCTACATTTATATCGGGAGATGCCACCCGGCGGGGCTCACCGCCGCTCTCGCCGGCAAACGACGGGTCAAATGCTATTGTCACAAAGCCTCTTGAAGCGAGTTCCTGCGCGTACAGCCCGGAGCTCTGCTCCTTGACTGCCCCGAACGGGCCGCACACAGCTATTGCAGACATTTTTTTCGAAGCATTCCGGGGTTTGTACATGTCTGCCACAAGAGTAATGCCGTAGCGGTTTACAAACGCCACCTTACTGTGACTCACACTTTTGTTTTCGGGAAAAACCTTATCCCACTCGGCTGTAAGCTCCGGCGCATCCACGGGAGCCAGCGATACATTTCTGTTAATGTCTGTCATATCCTTGGAAATCAAAGGCATTATGCTACACAACATAGCGGTAGCGATTACTATGGTTTTCATACTGCAAAATAACAACACCACTCACCCACATGACAAACCAATTTTGCGGATATGCTTACCCGGATATCAGTCTCCGCACATAAACCCTGAAAGCATAGGTTAACAGAGATTCCTACACCTTAATAATATATAAACACCGCCGCCTTCGTAAAAAAAATGGCACATGTAGACTTCTGTGTTGAGATTAATTCGTATCTTCGCGCATAAATACATACCAAAATCTAAATAGATTACAATTTTTATGAGTAAGGAAAAGAAATTCTTGACCTGTGACGGCAATCAGGCTGCTGCGCATATCTCGTATATGTTCACAGAGGTAGCCGCCATCTATCCTATCACTCCCTCGTCTACAATGGCTGAATATGTCGACGAATGGGCTGCGGCAGGACGTAAAAACATCTTCGGCGAGACTGTGCTCGTGCAGGAAATGCAGAGCGAAGGCGGCGCTGCCGGCGCTGTTCACGGCTCGCTTCAGGCTGGTGCGCTGACCACCACCTACACCGCATCACAGGGCTTGCTCCTGATGATTCCCAACATGTACAAAATCGCCGGCGAGCTGCTGCCCTGCGTTTTCCATGTGTCCGCGCGTACAATCGCTTCACACGCACTCAGCATCTTCGGCGACCACCAGGACGTGATGGCAACACGCCAGACAGGCTGCGCAATGCTTGCCGAAAGCAGCGTGCAGGAAGTTATGGACCTCTCTGCGGTAGCTCATCTCGCAACCATAAAGAGCCGCGTGCCTTTCGTAAACTTCTTTGACGGATTCCGCACATCTCACGAAATCCAGAAAATCGAAATGCTCGAGCAGGAAGACCTCGAACCGCTGCTCGACCGTCAGGCTGTTGCAGAATTCCGCGAAAGAGCGCTCAACCCCGACGCTCCTGTAGCCCGCGGCATGGCTGAAAACGGCGACGTTTTCTTCCAGCACCGCGAAGCCTGCAACAACTACTACAATGCAGTGCCCGAAATCGTAGAATACTACATGGGCAAAATCTCTGAAATCACCGGCAGAGAATATCACCTCTTCGACTACTACGGCGACCCCCAGGCAGAACGCGTTGTTATCGCCATGGGTTCAGGATGCCAGGCAGCTCAGGAAGCCGTTGACTACCTCCGCTCAAAAGGCGAAAAAGTAGGTCTCATTTCCGTACACCTCTACCGCCCGTTCTCAGCCAAGCACCTTCTTGCAGCCGTGCCCGCCACCGCCAAGACAATCGCCGTGCTTGACCGCACCAAAGAACCCGGCGCTCCCGGCGACCCCCTCTACCTCGACGTATGCGAGGCTTACAAGGGCGTAGCAAACGCACCCGAAATAGTGGCAGGTCGTTTCGGTCTTGCTTCAAAAGACACAACTCCCGCCGAAATCATCTCGGTGTTTGAAAACCTCAGCCTCCCCGCGCCCAAGGACCACTTCACCATCGGCATCGTGGACGACGTGACATTCACATCACTTCCCCCGGTTGCTCCCATCGTGCTCAACGACAAGATGTTCGAAGCAAAATTCTACGGTCTCGGCGCAGACGGCACTGTCGGTGCTAACAAAAACTCCGTAAAAATCATCGGCGACAACACCAACAAATACTGCCAGGCTTACTTTGCCTACGACTCGAAGAAAAGCGGCGGCTTCACCTGCTCTCACCTCCGTTTTGGCGACGACCCCATCCGTTCCACATATCTGGTGACCACACCCTGCTTCGTGGCATGTCACGTTCAGGCGTACCTGCACCTGTACGATGTGACACGCGGTCTCCGCGACGGCGGCACATTCCTGCTGAACACAATCTGGAAAGGCGAGGAACTCGCAAAGAACCTCCCCAACAAGGTCAAAAAATACTTCGCCGACCACAACATCACCGTATACTACATTGACGCAACAAAAATCGCTCAGGAAATCGGACTCGGCAACCGCACCAACACAATTCTCCAGAGCGCATTCTTCCGCATCACTGAAGTAATACCCGTAGACCTCGCTGTAGAACAGATGAAAAAATTCATCGTCAAGAGCTACAGCAAGAAAGGTCAGGACGTGGTTGACAAAAACTACGCAGCTGTTGACAGAGGCGGCGAATACGCCAAACTCGATGTGGACCCCGCATGGAGCAACCTCACCGTAGAAGAAGAGGCAGGCAAAGACGAAAACCCTTTCATCAAAAACCTCGTGCGCCCCATCAACGCACAGGATGGCGACAGCCTCAAGGTGAGCGACTTCGCTGCGATTGCCGACGGCACATGGCAGCAGAGCACAGCCCGCTCGGAAAAACGCGGCGTTGCTACATTCGTGCCTGAATGGGTTGAAGAAAACTGTATCCAGTGCAACAAGTGCGCATACGTTTGTCCTCACGCCGCAATCCGTCCTTTCGTCCTCGACAAGGCAGAACTTGCAGCATCACCCTTCGGAGAAAACGGCACTATCCCCGCTATCGGCAAGACGTTCGCCGACATGCGCTTCATTCAGGCTGTCGACGTGCTCGACTGTCTCGGTTGCGGCAACTGCGCCGATGTATGTCCGGGCAAGAAAGGCGAGAAAGCTCTCGTTATGAAACCCCTCGAAACACAGCTCGAAGTTCAGAAAGACTGGGACTACTGCGTTGAAAACGTCAAGAGCAAACAGAACCTCGTGGATGTCAAGGCAAATGTCAAGAACAGCCAGTTCGCTACTCCCCTCTTTGAATTCTCAGGCGCTTGCTCCGGCTGCGGTGAAACTCCCTATGTGAAACTCATCTCACAGCTCTACGGCGACCATGAAATGGTGGCAAACGCAACCGGCTGCTCATCCATCTACTCCGGCTCAGTGCCCTCTACCCCCTACACCGTAAACGAAAAAGGTCACGGTCCTGCCTGGGGCAACTCACTCTTCGAGGACTTCGCCGAATTCGGACTCGGTATGTTCATCGCAAACGAACAGCTCCGCCGCCGTCTCACCGACTACATGCAGAAAGCTACCGAATGCGCCGACTGCTCCGACGAAATCAAAGCGCTGGCTAAAGAATGGCTTGAATGCGAGGACGACGCTGTTAAAACACGCGAAATCACCGACAAGCTCCTGCCCCTCGCTGAACAGTGCGGATGCGAAATCTGCAAAAACATACTCGACCTCAAGCACTACCTCGTAAAACGCTCACACTGGATTATTGCCGGTGACGGCGCAAGCTACGACATAGGCTTCGGCGGTCTTGACCATGTACTCGCATGCGGCAAGAACATCAACGTGATTGTCGTAGACACCGAAGTGTACTCCAACACCGGCGGTCAGGCATCCAAAGCAACACCGATAGGTGCTATCGCTAAATTCGCGGCAAGCGGCAAACGCATCCGCAAAAAAGACCTCGGTCTGATTGCATCTACTTACGGCTACGTTTACGTTGCACAGATCGCAATGGGCGCCGACCAGGCTCAGACCCTCAAGGCTATCCGCGAAGCAGAAGCCTACAACGGACCTTCGCTCATCATTGCATATGCACCCTGTATCAACCACGGCATCAAAGCCGGCATGGGTCGCTCACAGCAGGAAGAGGCCAACGCTGTTGAATGCGGCTACTGGTCTCTGTGGCGCTACAACCCCGATGCCGAGCTCGAAGGCAAGAACCCCTTCACCCTTGACAGCAAAGCCCCCAACTGGGACAAGTTTGAAGACTTCCTCAAAGGCGAAGTACGTTACGCATCCCTGCTCAAGCAGTATCCCGCTGAAGCCGCAGAACTCTTCGCTGCAGCCAAAGCAAACGCACAGTGGCGCTACAACAACTACCGCCGCCTTGCACAGCAGCAGTGGGGTGTGGATCCCGAAGCAGGCAACCTGCCCGAATAACTTCAGGACAACTCACAGTCTCAGATAACGCAGGAGGCAATCACCCGCAAGGGAGATTGCCTCCTGTCTTGTCTGTCTACCCATTTGAAACCGCTTGTC
The DNA here is from genome assembly GCA_003762715.1 of Muribaculaceae bacterium Isolate-104 (HZI). Classification (GTDB taxonomy): domain Bacteria; phylum Bacteroidota; class Bacteroidia; order Bacteroidales; family Muribaculaceae; genus Paramuribaculum. Next base: position 5,380 of record RIBJ01000043.1, read on the forward strand.
CATAGCCGATTTTTATGTACCTTTGTCCACACAATCAATCATCATAATGGCAAGAAGAAGACGAAAATCACCACTGCGCAAATTCCGCCGACGCCTGTCAGGCGTCTTGACAATAATAGCAGTCGCCGCTCTCGCGTTGCAATTCATAAGCCGCGCACGCGAGGTAAACGCTGACAACGACACCACCTTCCGGCAAAGCAACGCCTCACCCGCCGACACCGTCATAGCTCAGGCACTGATGATGGTGAGGACAAACCCCGCCCTCGCCGAAAACCACTTAGACTACAATGCATTTACCGTGAGCTTCAACCCCGAGCTGCATGTGCCAAACTGGGTCGCCTGGGAACTCACAGCCGATGAAACATACGGCACAACACCTCGCTACAACAAATTTTCGGCAGACCCCGCTGTTGACGGCAGCGCCGAAACATGGGACTACAGCTACTCCGGCTACGACCGCGGACACATGGCTCCCGCAGGCGACATGAAATGGTCCGACGAAGCCATGAAATCGACATTCTACCTTACAAACATCTGCCCGCAGGCCAAATCCCTTAACACCGGAGCCTGGAAACGGCTCGAAGAAAAATGCCGCCAATGGGCTCGCGCAGACAGCTCCCTGATTATAATCTGCGGGCCCGTACTCACCGACACCATTAAAGAATATCTCGGAGACACCCGCGTGGCAGTACCGAAACGCTTCTTTAAAGTCATTCTGTCGCCAAACGCCGTGCCAATGCGAGGCATAGCATTTGTAATGCCCAACGGAACCGTAACAGGAGGCATACAGAAAGCAGCTACAAGCATCGCCGAAGTAGAAAAAATAACCGGACACGACTTCTTCTCGGCACTCCCCGACAGCATAGAAGCCGAAGTAGAATCACAAAACGACTTCCACCTCTGGAGCACAATAAAATAACTCTATGGACAACATATCTGCGACATGCATTGAAAACAACCCGATATGCGCCATATCCACCCCGCCGGGCGTGGGAGGAATAGCAGTAGCCCGTATAAGCGGAAAAGGAGCGATTGAAATTGTTGACAAAATATGGAAAGGAACCAGCCTGGTCAACGCCCGCACCCACACCGCCCACTACGGAGAAATAACCGACAGCAACGGAGAAACACTTGATGCCGGAGTAGCAACCGTATTCAAAGCCCCACGGTCATTCACCGGAGAAGACACCGTAGAAATAAGCATACACGGCTCACGCTACATCCAGTCACGACTGATAAACCTCCTTGTAGAATCCGGATGCAGAGCAGCCGGAGCCGGAGAATTTACCCGCAGAGCATTTGTCAACGGACGCCTTGACCTTGCATCCGCAGAAGCCGTAGCCGATATGATTGCAAGCGAATCAAAAGCCGCACACGCAATTGCCGTAAGACAAATGAAAGGCGACTACTCCCAACGCCTTGACACCCTTAGAAACCGTCTTACTGAGCTCGCCGCACTGCTCGAACTTGAACTGGACTTCTCCGAAGAAGACGTTGAGTTTGCATCACGCACAGCCCTGCGCGATACCGCCATTGAAATACAAGCCACCCTGCGCTCACTCGCCTCCTCATTCAAAACCGGCGCCGCGATAAAAAACGGAGTCCCCGTGGCGATTGTCGGCGCACCCAACGCAGGCAAATCAACCCTCCTCAACACACTGCTTGCCGAAGAACGCGCACTTGTAAGCCCCATAAAAGGCACAACACGCGACACAATAGAAGAAACTATCGACATAGACGGAATCCAATTCAGACTCATTGACACAGCCGGACTCAGAACCACATCCGACACCATAGAACAACTCGGCATCAACCGAACTCTTGACAAAATAAGCAATGCCAGTATTGTGATATGGCTCATAGACCCGACACAGAACGAAGAAACACAACTCAGCGAAATAACCGCAAAAATAGACCCGTCAAGCACACTGCTGAAAGTCATTAACAAAAGCGACATACTCCAGACCCCGCCACACACGGAAAAAGACACAATACACATCTCCGCAAAAAACGGCGACGGCATAGAAACCCTCCGGCACACACTCGTAGACGCAGTGATAAAAGGCTTACCGGGAGAAACCGACATGATAGTGACCAATGCCCGCCACTACGAATCGATAATCGCGGCAGAGAAAGCCATCAGCGCAGTAATTGAAAATCTCAACGCCGGCACACCCGAAGCCAATGCCTCCGGCTACAGCGGCATCATGATAAGCGGAGACATAATTGCACAGGACCTCCGTGAAGCCATCCACCACCTCGGAGCCATCACCGGCGCCATCACCACTACAGACATACTCTCAACCGTCTTCTCCCGCTTCTGCATCGGCAAGTAGCCTATTGGTGATAACTGGTGCCATTTGGTGTAAAATATTGAAAAGTCGCTCGTTATCGGGCGGCTTTTTTCGTACCAATACTGCAATATAACCGCTTTTCACCCCTTTTTACCTGTGTTTTTGTACCCGATTTGTAGCAAATCGGTCAATCCCGTCAATGCGTGCCGCAAGGTCGTGGATGATGTTTACGTAGGTTTACGTCAGTTTACGCCCATGAACACTTTTGGCGAAATAAAAGGAGAAATAAACACTAACACAGAATAAAAATGAGTAGCAACATTGAAATCAAAAAGAAATGCCATTGGTGTGGAGCTGAGTTCATCGCTCGTAAGACAACAACGGAGTATTGCAGCCACCGATGCTCGGGACTCGCATACAAGGAACGGAAGCGTCAGGAGAAACTGGATTCATACCAACGAGAATATGAATACCAGCAATCAGGACAGAAAGAGGTTGCCAAACAGGAATTCCTGACACCGACACAAGCAGCAACCTTATTAGGCGTATGCCATGTCACTATCTACAACTATATTAACCGTGGTGTGATTAAGGTTTGGAAGCTGAAACGCAAAACGCTCATCCGTCGAGCCGATGTTGATGAGCTGTTCTCTGTCCTTGACATTCAAAGTACACAAATAAAAAATCCATCAGCTCCAATTACAGAGTTCTACACATCGAAGGAGGTGCAGGAAAAATTCGGGGTGTCAAACTCCGGGATGTATAAGATTGCTGAGCGTGAGGGTTGGCCTAAGACTCAGAGCCGAGGAAAGACGCTTTGGAGCCGCAGCCATGTTGACCGCTACTTTGCAAATCAGCAACCGAAAGAGAAAATCAACGAGTGGTATACCGTGGCTGATATTCAAGCCGCCTATGGCATGACCTTATCAGCAATCTATACTCTCGTGTCAAAGGAGGGTATTCCTAAGAAAAAGCAGGGCAACTATGTGATGTATTCCAAGTATCATTTCGATCTGGCAAAGGGTATAGCCGCGCCAAAGGGCCCCGAATATTACACCTATCCCGAGGCGATGGAGAAGTATGGACTGACCCGTGACCAGCTCCACCACTATCTGAAATACCACAACATCACTCGTGTGAAGAAAGGAAAATACACTCTCATACTCTGCTCTGAACTTGATTCTCTCCTCGGTTCTCCGGAGATTTAATCTCCAGAGAGACCTTGGAGAAGCCTTGGGACTGCTGGAGAACTCATTGTTCTCTCATGCTTCTCCCGCTACTTTTGTATCTGATTTTCAAACCCTCAAACCCCATAAAGCAATGACAAACACCTGCACCAAAGTGTTCCTCCGTCGTCGCCCGTATGCCGGAGGTAAGGTATCGCTCTATCTCGATTATTATCCCGCGATACGCAATCCCCACACAAACAAGATGACCCGCCGCGAAACTCTCGGCATAGTCATCTTTGCCGAACCGGCCAACGAGATGCAACGCCGTTTCAATCAGGAAATGGAGGAGAAAGCCGAGGCCATCCGTTGCATCCGTTATCAGAGCCTCGTAAACGAACAGTTCGGATTCCTTGACAAGACTAAACAGAAGATGGACTTTCTTGCCTACTTCGAGAAGAAGGCGAAAAGCAAATATGACAAATGGATGAGCGTCTATCTCCATTTCAAAAAATTCTGCGGTGGCCGATGTACATTCGGCGATATTACTACGGAACTGTGCGAAGAATTCCGGGAGTATCTTCTCTATGCACATAATCTGCGCCACCCTAACAAAAAGATACCGTTATCCAACAACTCTGCTTCAGGCTATTGGTCAACATTCCGCTGTCTGCTGAAAATGGCATATAAGGAAAAATATATCACTGAGAACGTCAACGACTTTCTTGAAGGCATCAAATGGCAGGAGGTAAAGAAGGAGTATCTGACGCTCGACGAGATGAAAATCCTTGATGCTACCGAGTGTGAGGTGCCTATCCTCAAACAAGCATCTATGTTCGGGCTGTTTACCGGACTACGACTTAGCGACCTATTGCAGCTCCGATGGGATAATATTGAGCGAAGCCCGGACGGTGGCCACTGCATACGCCTATGTACCGAGAAAACCGAGACAGAAGCGACATTACCGATAAGTGAAGAGGCTCTGAAATATTGCGGTGAACGTGGTGAAGGACTTATCTTCAAAGGCTTCCGCCGCTCAATGGCACAACAGCCATTCAAGAAATGGGTGAAGGCCGCAGGCATCGAGAAAAAACTCTCGTTCCACTGTCTTCGCCATTCGTTTGCTACGCTCCTTATCTCGCTGGGTATCGACGTATATGTAGTATCAAAGATGCTGACCCACCGCAGTGTCCGAACCACGCAGATTTACGCAGATGTCGTAAGCGAGAAAAAACGCGAGGCATCCAACGCCATCACTCTGAAATAATAATAATATAGACCGGGATGATTGCCTTGTCAGCATTGTCTCGGTCTATAATTATATTGCTATTATAGTGTCTAATCGATTGACTTAAACATAGCCTCTACAGATGATGTATCAATGGGAGGTTTAGTCCTCAATTTTCCACTAATAGCTTCCTCAAGAGCGGCCTTTGTTATCTCATTAGACTCATTATAAGCAGCTTCAAACAATATGCTCTCAACCAAATTGTCAAGGCTACAATGCTCTTGTTTAGCCATATCTTTAAGACGTTCTATGAGATCTACTCTCAGAGAGAACGTAATTATTTTCTTTTGAGCTGATGTCGCCATTATGTTATTTTTGAGTGCAAAGGTACAACGAATCAAGCATATCTCCAACCAACAATGCTGATTCAATTTTCGGAGAATGAACAATCGAAAGTGTTACCGTGTTTTAACCTTGTTTGCATAACTCATCATTTTTTAAGGCTATACAATTAAACAATTACGCGAATGAAAGACCTATTCAAAGGCCATCATCCATGGTTGCTTGTGTTGGTGATTGCTGTTGATATTTTTTCAGCACTGACCATCCGCCACTCTATTTTATCAAAAGGAGAATCAGAGTTCAATGCTAACGTTTTCTTTTTAATTGTCATTGTCGCCGGACTTGCACTATATGCTTTGCTCGTCGAATTTCTTTCAGGCAAAGATATGCCGCTAATCGGCGAAACAGAAGAAAAGGAAGCGAAGATTGTACAGCAGATTCCTGTATCGCAACCGGTTATTGACATCAATTCATCCACTCCACAGTCCAAAGAAAGGCCCTTATCTCGTGGCGATTTTGAGGATATGATGCTTAATGTTGTAACTAAATTGCGGCAAGAAACGGCAATCCCGCCGGAAGCATCATTAAAGAAACATGATGAGACCGGAGTCGTATCCTTCAACATAAATGACATGAAGGAATCAGCCGCATCTCTGGTACAGTCGCAGGAAGACACCAAATATCGGTTTGCCTGCGAATACACCGCCGAGAAACTAGGTCCATATGTCAAACCTTGTGATTTGGAAAAGCTGTTTTTCCGTTTGGGATTGTTTCAAAGAGCATCGTCTCCAAACTGGGATTCACGTACTCCGGAGGAAATCGAGGCTAATATACCGGCTGCAAGAATCGAGGTCGCATCACCGATAGAGAAGTGGGCATTATTGCATTTTGGCTGGAACATGGGAAGACTATTTGGCAAACCTAATAATTTTATTAACCATTTTCTAAAGACCACGTTCCATTACCACCTTGATGGTCTTTCAGATAATCAACTACCAAAGAAGCTCAAGCAAAATCCTCTTCAAGGCGTAATCAAAATTGAGGAACGTTTTGACAAAGGTCTAACGATAGCGGATTATAATATCGAGGAGGATACAACCACTTCCGCAAATACAGAAGCATCAAATATTGAGCCTGCCACTGAAAAGGTCGTTAAGGAAACAATCCCTAAAACGGCTGCTCCCATATATTATAAACCCGATCCACCAATCTCTACCGAAGAAAAATCGAAAATTGCCGAATCAGAGGAAGCCCAAGAACCAGCAGATGAAGAACGCGACGATTACGATAATCTTAACGACTACGATGAGGATAGAGATATGGATAATGACAACGATGAGCCTATGAATGACGAAGAGTGGGCAGAGTTCGTTCAACGCTCTATGGAACGTGGTAAGGATTCGAGAAGTCTCGACTGTGGCGACCTTATTGCCGGATAAAACTTCAATCTCCTATTGGAGAATCATATATCTCCAGTAGGAGAGGCTTTGGAGACGTTTTGGAGAACGTTTTGAGAGGGATTAGACCTCATTGTTCTCTGTTTTTTCTCCTTATACATTTGCAACCGAAATCTTAGCCCGGACGTGCCGCGTTGGCATGACGGTTTCCTAAGGTTTCGGTTGCATCATGTTCACAACACCCGTGACTTTCGACAGACTGCCCGAAGCGGTTGTCTATCTCATCGAGCGAGTCTCAGCCTTGCAAGATGAGCTACGGGAGCTGCGCAACGCGCTTGCTCCACCATCAAAAGACAGTTCTCCTTTCATCACCACAAAGGAGGCCTGTCAACTACTCGGAGAGTCCAAGAACACTCTCTATGAAAAGGCTCGCGCCGGAATCATACCGGCATACAAGAATCCCGGCGGCAAGTCGTGGAGGTTCATTAAGAGCGAGCTTCTCGAATACATGGCATCCGGCAAGCCCAAATCTCAGCAGGAGAAGTATGATGAAATGGTTGCCGAGATGAACAAAGGTCTGCGCCCAGGCGGACGAAACTGTTTGAGCCGTTAGCCTATGAGCGATAAGATTACTCCTCAGCTCGTGCTCGACAAGGCCATTGACCATTGCACCGCAATCACAGGCGGCGGTTTTCCCATTAGCCTCTATCCCTCCAAAATACAACGTATCATCAGGGAGGTGAACGACTGCTATGGATTTCCAGTCGATTATGTTGCGGCGGCTATGCTGGTGGCAGTGTCGGTAGCGATAGGCAACACGCATCTTGCGCGAATGAAAGAGGGCTGGGACGAGAGTGCTATCTTGTATATGGCACTCATCGGAAGACCCGGTGCCAACAAGAGCCATCCGCTGAGTTTTGCAATGCGTCCGTTTGTGGAGCATGACTACGAGCAGAACCGGATTTACGAGAAACAGTATCTGGAATATCAGGATCAACTTGACATGAGCCGGAAGGAACGTGCAGAAAAAGGTATTGAGGTCTGCCCCCGTGAACCTGTCCGCCATCGTTTTCTTGTGTCTGATATTACCCCGGAAGGTCTGAGTCTCGTCCATTCGCAGAATCGCCGTGGTCTATGTCTCTTGTCAGATGAACTCTCGGCATGGGTCAAGAACTTCAACCGTTACAATAACGGCTCAGAGGAACAATTCTGGCTGTCGGTGTTCAGCGCCAAGCCTACCATGTCCGACCGCAAAAGCTCGCGCAGCTCAATCTTCATCAAGCGTCCGTTTGTATCCGTTATCGGCACGATGCAAAAACGCATTCTTTCCGAACTCGCCAAAGGTGAACGCTCTGCCAACGGTTTCATTGACCGCATTCTGTTTGTTCTGCTCCGCCACGAAACTTCTACCCGGTGGTCGATGAAGCAACCGACATTCGATGTGGCCGCTGAATGGCAGCGCATTTTATCGAGGCTCATGGAATTGCAATGTACCGTTGATGAAAACAACGACATTGTGCCGGTAAGCATACCGTTTACCGAGGAAGCTATGGTGCGTCTGTTCAAGTGGCAACATGAGCTGTCGGACATCTGCGACCGTGAGCCCAACGAGACCATTGTCGGCATCTACTGCAAGCTACAAATCTATGCCATACGTTTCTGTCTGATTATTCAGATGGCACGCTGGGCGTGCAATGATGCCGGAAAGGATATGATTGACCTCATATCGGTAGAACGTGCCATTTCTCTTGCCGAGTATTTCAAGGAATCAGCCGTAAAGGTACAGACAATTCTAAAAGAGTTGTCGCTCACTGCCCAGCAGTTGGCCATCGTCACCGCATTGCCCCAAGAATTTGAGACAGGGGGAGGTATCGCCGTGGCAATGGAGAACGGTATGGCAGAGCGCACCTTTATGGAATTTTTGAAGAATAACCTCGGAAAATTGTTTCAAAAGTCCTCGCATGGCAAATACATCAAACTTTGACCCATGCAATATCCGCAGTTTCAGCAGTTTCAATCGCCAAACTGCGGAAACTGCAAGAACCGCACCATCTTAATCCCATAATTTGACAATGAATAATCATCGATTCATTCTCCAGCCCTATAAAGGGGTCGGAAGCCGTCACTGTTGCCCCGCCTGTCACAAGAAACGTTGTTTTAGCCGGTATATTGACACCGAAAAACAAATCTCGTTTCCCGACGATGTCGGCAGGTGTGACCATGAACAGAGTTGCGGTTACCATCTCACACCAAAGGAATACTTTGAGCGCAATCCGGAGGCTAAGCCATTACACGGCGATTACACTACTCAGTCAGCATGGCGAGCCAAGCCGACCGAGCAGCAAAAGCCGACATCCTTCATCGCGTCAGAGACTGTTGCACAGACTCTGCACGGATATGAGAAGAACAATATCTATCTGTTCCTCCGCTCCAAGTTCGGAGCCGAGGAAACCCTACGACTGATGAAAGACTATCGTGTAGGCACCTCAAAGCACTGGCCCGGATCATGCGTGTTCTGGCAGACCGATATCAACGGTAGTATTCGCACCGGAAAGGTGATGCTTTACGATGCCGAGACAGGCAAGCGCGTGAAGGAGCCATTCAACCATGTAACATGGGTTCATTCGTTGCTCCGACTGCCTGACTTCAATCTGCGTCAGTGTTTCTTCGGTGAACATCTGTTGCCGATGAACAGAGGCAAGCCTGTCGCCATTGTCGAGAGCGAAAAGACTTCACTTGTGGGAGCATATTATCTGCCGGAATATGTATGGCTGGCAACAGGTGGTAAAAACGGATGCTTCAATACTGATGCACTCCATGTTCTCCGAGGCCGTCAGGTAATTCTGTATCCCGATATAGGCGCGACCGACCAGTGGCGGCAGAAGCTGAATTTGTTACGCAGTCTCGATATCGAGGCAAGTATCTTCAACTACCTTGAAGAAGTTGCCACTGATAACGAGCGAACAGCAGGACTTGACATTGCAGACTATCTCCTGCAAATCGAACCCGACCAGGCAGTGCTGCAAACTATGATTAGAAAAAATCCGATGTTGCAGAAACTCATCGACGACTTGCAACTCACCCTCGTGTCTGTTGAACGGTACACCCCAGATACTGATGCAATCAACAAAACCTCAACACCCTCAAAACAATGAAAACCACAAAAACATCCACAACCACTGCATCCAAGTCAACCAAGTTGACCGATGCACCCGAAATCCAAGTATCAACCTCTAACCCCCAAATTATTATGCAACCCGATAACTCTACCAACTCCAATCCCGCAGTCAACAGCGACAACGCTGTTAACAGCACCACCACTGCCAACGCCGTTGCCAATGAAAATCTGTTTGGCAACGAGCATACTTCAACCGAGGCAACAGCCATAACTGAGCCGCCGAAGCAACAGCGAATCGGCAAGCAACAGCGCAAATCGGACTTCGCCGAGTTCAAGGCAACCTATCTTGTGCCGTCAAAGCTGTCAAAGCGTCATCCGGTAAACATCGATGACAGCGTATGGGAGAAGCTTGAACGCATCGCCCGCATCCTCGGTGACCGCGACACTACTGTCGGCAGCTACATCAATGCCATCCTTGCCGAGCATCTCGACATCTACGGTGACGACATCGAAATCTGGCGCAAACTCTAACGTATAACCCGACCGCAGGGAGCGGTTATCGTCAGCGCACAACTAAGAAACGATAGTGGATTAGTTGGGGATGCAAGGGTATGTTTCGGGAGGTAAAAAATTCCCCAGCCGAAACCCCTCGCATCCCGAAGGACGCTCTCTGTTCCCTGCGGTCACCATCCCCAATCCAACGAATGAGAAAGTTCAATCAGGACGCTCCCGGTGTGAAACTCCGTGGGCGACCAAAGAAAGAATCCAGTGATAAGAGAGACCGAAAAGTCTCCGTGAATTTTACCGATGCGGAGGAGCGTGAGGTGAAAGCCAAAGCTGCGGCTGCCGGTGTCAGCATTGCCGAGCTGCTTAGAATTTGCGTCTTCCGGCTCTCCGTTGTCGGTCGCCTCACCGATTTTGAACGCGAGGCGATACGCGAACTGATGTATCAAGGCAAGAATCTGAACGCTCAAGTCAAGGCGTGTCAGGCTAACGCATGGCCCTCGACAAAGCGAAAGGCAGAGGCCTGTCTCGATGGAATTTTAGCCACACTCGGCAAGTTGAAAACATCAAATTCCTCATTGTTATGATAGCAAAAATACTCGCAATAGGAGCCGCAGCCGATATTGTTGGCTACGTCATGCGTGAGTTTCACGACAAGGAGCAGTTCACCCCAGACACTTGGCGAGTGATAGATTCCGACGGGATTCTTGGCAATGACTACCGCAGAATTGTGGACAGTTTCGACATCGGAGCGAGTCTCAACAAGAGAATCAGCAAACCAATCGGACACATCGCCGTGAGTTTCGACAAGGCGGATTTGCCACGCCTAACAGATGATTTCATGGTGCAACTGGCAAAGGAATATATGGAACAAATGGACATCCGAGACACACAATATCTGATTGTGCGCCATCTCGAAACCGGCTCTCCGCACTTCCATATCGTCTATAATCGCGTCAATCTCCATGGTAAAGCCATCGACGAGAGCAACAATTTCGACAAAAGCCGTGATGCTACCAAAGCTATCAAACTGAAATACGGACTGACTTTTTCGCCTAAAAAGAAACTGTATGAAGACGCGATTGCCGAGATGAAGCCCAGGATTCAGGCGGCGATGTACCGCTGCAAATCTTGGGACGAGTTCCGTCGCCGCCTCGCTCCGGCAGGTATAACGGTCGAATTTTACAACGACCGCGACACAGGCAAACCGCAGGGCATACGCTTCTCAGACGGCGAATTTACCTTCAACGGTTCGAAAATTGACCGTGCATTTTCCTACAGTCGACTTGACAAATTCTTTGCCCAAAACACCGGGATCAGAGAGGCACAGCCACAGCAACCGACTCCGATTTCAGTCACCGCAAAGGTCAAGGAGTCCCCGATTGCGAATGTAGTCGAGAATGTAATCGAAACCGGATGTCAGGCTATTGGCGGGCTGTTCCAAGTCGGTCCCGGCTATAATCCGGATGAAGATGAGTTTGAACGCAGAATGAAAAGAAAACCCAAAAAGAAGAAAGGAAGATCACTGTAATGGCAGACATGTATTCCATCGTCAAGAAACAAGATGAGAAGATTGACGGCCTTCTCAAAATCGCGCAAGAGAACAAGGATTTACTTGTGGGGATTGATACCCGGCTGGTAGCAGCACCCGCTCCAGTGCAAACGCCAACGCCCGTATCAACTGCTCCACAAACGATTCAAGTCGAGCTGCCCAGTAATGTGGCCACCAACGAATCTGTAAAGACAACGGTGGAGGCGGCATTGAAGCAGCAAAAAAAGGACATCGCCCAAAAGCTCGACTTCTCGGATTTCTCGAAAGATTTGTCTGAGGCTTTTGTAACAATGTTCAAGGACGGGCTTGACCAGAATGTAAAGAACGCACTCCATGAAGGAATCAACCGCGAGTTCAGCCATCAGACCGAGGGCTTGAAGGACGCGGCGGGAAGACTCCGGGAAAGGATGTATAGCATCGTCAACGGTGCTGTATGGGCGGCAGTCCCCAAGTGGGCGTATGCCGTAGTCATAGCCATTCTCTGCATTGCCGTTGGGCTTGGCATCTGGTGCTATCATCTCAATCAGGAGAACGCCCATCTTCAGAAAGTCGAATGGCTCTATCGCTACGAGCGCGTAAGCTATGACGCGGAGGGGATCCGTAACATGATGCTCAGGGAAGAAGCCATGATGGTCGGAGACAAACAGGAACAAGACAGCATCAAGACGATGGCTATTCAGCTTGAACGCCGCAAACGCGCCGACCGTACCCACGTCTATTTCCGTCCCTCCGACTCTTGGACTCCCGAATCCGGCAATCTCTTTTGGTAATTCACAAACTTCAATCTCAAATCACAATGCAATCACTTCAATTTTCAACCCGTAACGCCATCATGGACATTTACCTTGATGTGCGTGCCTATGTCGCCGATGTGTTCGGCGGCAACCCCGAAGACGTATCACTCGACTGGAACGCAGTCGGTGCCTGTATCCACTATTTCGACAACCGCCGAAACATCCAGTTCCGTCTGTGGGAACGTTCCGAAGGCCACCTCGGAATCCCAGACATGACCCTCATCGTCATCAACATCAGCGTCCGAGGCATCAAGGAAACAGCCCGCTCTGAAATGACCGCCTTCGTCCACTGGCTTCAGCAGACCGCAAAGATCAACGGCTTCCTCCACTTCGCCGACGAGAACCACGAACCCCTCACCACCGACCAAGTCCCCGGCTGCCGCATCGCCTGCTATCGCCTCTGACCCTACACTACTAACGCTCCCATAATCCCATGACCGACACCCCGACAAGACCAACCCTCTTGCCTGGGTGTCTTATATTGAGACCACTAAAATAAGACGTTCACATTTTCCATCAGATATTTGCTAGTCAAAGAAATAATTTGTAACTTTGTATACGTTTAACAATAAAATTTTTCGTTTATGAACTACGACAAACCCACTGTTCTTGTCAAGAGCTTCTTCCAAATGGCAGATTGCTCAAAGAAACCCTGCGGAAGGCCCTCCTGTTCGACAAAGCCTTCCGGTAAGCATTAATTACAAGTTCCAACGATTAATGTCATGCGGTAGCTAATTTTGCTGCCGCTTTTTATTATGAATTATTGTACGTCACCCCACGTTATATTTAGAGATTACCCTAATTTCGGCTATCTAACAGATAACCGAAATTTTGGTTATGATACAGCTATAAAAAGCAGTCGTAAGATTGGAGAACGTGTCATTTCTAAAGTAGGAAGTGTGTTTTACTCCACGTTAACCAATCGTCCTCAGACTATCCGAGAAATAGCCGAAAAATTATCACATATATTCACCGATATACCTTTTCAAACTCTTGAAAATGACGCAAAAGATTTTTTAAGCGAATTGTCTTCAGATGGCTTTGTTGTATGCTCAGATGATCCAGAAAACGACCATGTTGATGATTGGTTTTCTTATACGAATTTGCGAAATTTTCCCATAGAAAAAAACTCAATTAATGATAATACGGATCAATTTGACAGCAATTGGTTTACCAATAATCGTTTGACCCGACTTCATTTAAGTATTTCTAGTGCATGTAACGAGCATTGCATTCACTGCTATTTTCCTTGCCATACTAAAGGCGAAATAATGACTAAAGAATTGTTTGATGATATTCTCTCGCAATGTCGGAATTTGAATGTCTTAAACATAACAATGAGCGGAGGGGAACCAATGCTGAACCCTCATTTGAAATATTTTATACAAAAATGCCGAGAGGCTAATTTTTCAATTAACATTCTTTCCAATCTAATATCTATTACAGACGACATCATCGAGGAATTCAAAAGGACTCCTCTTCTTAGCGTCCAAACCTCGCTTTACTCTTTAGACGAGAGTATCCATGATTCAATTACTGGCGTAAAAGGCAGTTGCGCCCGAACTAAGAAGGCGATTGAGACCCTTTACAAGCTCAATATACCCATGCAGATAAATTGCCCAATAATGAAACAAAATAGGAACACATTTCGTGATGTTTTAAGTTGGGCTAAATCATACAATATTGAAGCCAGTAGCGACTATATGCTATTTGGATGTTTTGATGGTTCTCGTAAAAACCTGCATTGCAGATTAGATTTACCTGAAATTGAATCATTGATAAATGAACTGCAAACAAAAGATTCTAATCAGGTTAAAGCAGAATCTCCATCCCTGAAATCCATATGCCCAGTATGCTACAGTTCTTTATGTATATCTGCTTTGGGTAAGGTATATCCTTGTGAAGGTTGGCAAAGTTGTATATTAGGTAATATTAATAATCAATCAATTCGTGATATTTGGGAGAACTCATCTGATGTTTTAGCATTAAGGAGCTTAACTATACGTGATTTCCCTAAATGCCAAAACTGTGATTATAAAGAGTATTGCTCCATATGTCTTATTCGAAATGTCAATGAAAGCGAATATCTTGATTGTAAGGATGTCAATCCATATTTCTGTGCCATTGCTAAGATTAAGCGACAAATAATCGGCAAATAAATCAACATAAATCCCGCAAACCAACATTTAACAATCGTCTAATGAGTTATTTGTCTTTATAAAATATGGCAGATGTGATGACCCCGGAGCAGCGCAGCCGCTGCATGGCGGCTATAAAGGGAAAAGATACCAAACCCGAACTGATTGTGCGGAAGTATCTTTTCTCCCGAGGTCTGCGTTTCCGTGTTCAGGTAAGGAAGCTGTCGGGTAATCCTGATATTGTATTGCCGAAATACAAGACCGTCATTTTTGTCAATGGATGCTTCTGGCATGGGCACGAGGGTTGCAAGTATTTCCGGTTGCCAAAGTCCAATGTCGAGTTTTGGGAAGCGAAGATTGAGCGCAATGTTGCCCGCGATGTCCGTAACGAGGCCGAGCTGAAAGCCCTTGGATGGCGTGTCGTCCGAGTATGGGAGTGCGAAATCAAGACTGTAGCAGAGCGCAAGGAATATCTTAAACGACTGTATGACCGCATTGTCAATCTGGTTCAATTATACCCTAATGAGTCTGACACTGATGAAACATCCATAGCTGCTGAGCCTAAATCAGAGCATATTTATAGCAGAAACAACCATTCTTAACTTTGGTGTACCTTATTTTTGCCCATACCGCCAATTAACTTTGTCAACGATAGCCGAAGTCTCGAAAAAAAGTCGTAACTTTGCAATCTAAACTGCGCTTGCGCTGACAAAGGCCAATTATGTAAGAAACATTTCTTATACAACATATTAACGGAACTTCCGTGTAGTCGCATAAAGGTTTGGTCGCCTGTCAGCCTACATGGAAGCTCTCTCTTTATTATGCCTAAGAAAGGATTTACATTTATAGACTTATTTGCTGGCATCGGTGGCTTTCACCAAGCCATGCACTCTGTTGGCGGAACTTGTGTTTTTGCCAGTGAGTGGAACAAATATGCTCGCGCGTCTTACGAAGCAAATTATAAATCCGTTTCTCCCGAAATCTTTGAAAACGAAAATCAATTCTTTGCAGGTGACATAAACGAGGTTGCCCCCGCTTCAATTCCACCCTTTGATGTTTGTTGTGCTGGCTTTCCATGTCAGCCATTTTCTATTGCTGGACATAGACTTGGTTTTGAAGACATACGGGGTACTCTGTTTTTCAATATTGCCAATATTGTAAAAGCCAAAATTGATGCAGGAAACCCACCAAAGGTTCTTCTTCTTGAAAACGTCAAGGGCCTAAAGAATCACGAAAAGGGCGAAACCCTTAAAGTGATTTTAGCTACTTTGGAGGAATTGGGCTATAATTATAACATTGAAATTCTCAATGCTAAATATTTTGGGGTACCTCAAAATCGAGAGCGTCTATTTATCGTTGCGTGGCACAAAGACCTAATCAAAGCCGAATCTTTTCATTTCCCATACGGCATAGACTCCAAGGGCAATACAATTTTCAACAAAAACAAAGTCGCCGAATGTGCTCGACCAACAAGTGTTTCAGATATATTTGAGCCTAAATCTTCTCTTGATTCTTCTTTCACCATAAGTGATAGAATGTGGGCTGGTCATCAGGCTAGAAAAGAAAGGAATCGCCAAAACGGCAAAGGATTTGGCTATTCTCTATTCAAAGACGATAGTATTTATTGCAGCACGATATCAGCACGATATTGGAAAGACGGTAGCGAAATTCTCATTGATCAATCAGATCTTGGGCTGAATCCACGCAGACTTACACCAGTTGAAGCCGGAAGGCTTCAAGGTTATAATATTGAGGGTGCGGGATGGGAAAACGATACACCCAATAAGCCAACCGAGCAAATGCCCTATAATATTGTGGTATCGAAAAAAGAAGCATACCAACAATTTGGCAATAGTGTCGCTGTTCCAGTTGTAAAAAGAATTGCACTTGAAATCACCAAACAATTATTATAATATGCAATCCCTACTTAACTTTCTGCATGACGAGTCTATTTCAAGTCCGTTTAGAGCGGAATTGAGTAATCGTGGTGGCTATATTACTTTTAGCAATTCTGGACGCCGTGGAGATACGAAATATTTCCAAATTGGTATAGACTCAATTCTTACTACTCTAAAGGATATCCTTACTAACATTGAGGTCTTCTCTCGTATTCAGGATTATGAAGAGAAGCCTTGGCGTGATAATGGGTCTATTTATTTCTCTGATCCGGTTGCCAATGCTAATTCCACGGTGCAAACCAAGCCTCTTTTCTCTACTCTGAGCAAAATTATTAAATGGGCTAATCAGCCCACCTTAAATAACTTAAATACGGATAATCGCATAAGTATTACTCCTGATACATTAGAAAATACAATAACCAAACTCAATGTAGTAGCAGATTCATTTGCTCCACACAGCAATTCTAAAATAGTGAAGCCTCCACTCAACGAGCCGTTGCAAATAATTTATTACGGTGCACCGGGTACTGGTAAGTCATTTACCATTGACGATAAAACGGACGATGAAAACTCGGTACGTACTACGTTTCACCCAGATAGTGATTATGCTTCATTCGTTGGCGCGTACAAGCCTACGATGGAATACGATGATATTCATTACGTCAATTCGGATGGAGTGGTTAGATATACTAATCCAGACAAGAATCGTGAGGGACGTGTACATCCCGGCACTGAGAAGAAGATTGTCTACAAATATGTGCCTCAGGCTTTCTTGAAAGCATACGTGGCAGCATGGAGCAATCTTGACACGCCTTATTTCCTCATTATTGAGGAAATCAATCGTGGCAACTGCGCTCAGATTTTCGGCGACCTTTTCCAACTGCTTGACCGCAACAATGCGGGCAGTTCGTCGTATGCCATTCATGCAGACGAGGACATCTCGCAGTTCCTCAGTTCCGACAACAAGGGATTTGCCGCTCTTTCTGACGAGCAGAAAGACGCTATCCGTGCTTTTGAACTACACAAGGATAACGGCAAAACACAGGCTGTCGGTCAGAACATTCTAGACGGCAAACTTCTGCTCTTACCGCCCAATCTCTACATTTGGGCTACGATGAACACAAGCGACCAGTCGCTTTTCCCCATCGACTCCGCTTTCAAGCGTCGTTGGAACTGGAAGTATATGCCTATCGAGTACAATCCCCTTGACAAGAAAACTCAGCAGCCGATTGATTGGAAATTCCAAATCGGTGACAACCTCTATTCTTGGGGGCAATTCCTTGGCAAAATCAACCCCGAAATCTATACGCTTACCGAATCTTCGGACAAACAGATGGGCTATTTCTTTGCCAAGGCCGATAATGCCACCGGCATTATCTCCGAGGATGTTTTCTTGAACAAGGTGCTGTTCTATCTCTGGACTGACGTATTCAAAGACTTCGACGTATCAAGTGAACTTTTCAAAAACAAGAAAGCTAACCGCTCGTTCCGTTTCACCGACTTCTTCGAGGACTCCGAAGCTCTCGGCAACTTTATTGACAATCTCGACCTGAATAGTATAGAGCCTGTGAATTTAGCCATGACAGAAGACGGAATCTCCAGATTGTCTGTAAAATTCCCCGACGGTACCATACTCAACACAGGCAATATGATTGACATATACACCAGAACTCTTGAAAGAATTGGACTCGATATGGTCTTCAGTGTATTGGCAGACAGGAAAAAGGGAATTTATCCACTTATTACCAAAGAACAGATTGCGATTGAGAATCCCGGTTCAAAACGTAGATATAAGAAAGTCGGAGATTATTACCTTTTAGTTGGGCCAGACACATATCCGTATGCTGGAATTATTAATGAACTTTCGAGTTTATTGTCAATTGATTTGAATGCTGAGTTCGAATGAAACTACTGATTGAAGAATACCAGTATAACGTAGCCGACGTTGAAAACGTGCTTGACGGGCTTTTCACCCTGCAAGATGTTGAGCAGAAAGTGTCGGTCAGCTACGTTGGGTATTATTACAATCCGCACCACAAAGTTCGCGACGTAGTTTTCATTCTCCCCAAAGTGCTTATCGACGAGCAGGGATATGTGTTTGGTGAATATGAACCGAAAGACCTTATCCATCTCGACGATGCGAAAATGGACGAGAAGCACCGCAAGTTCCTCTACGAATTTGCCGTGTGGATTCACCGCGCAATCGTTGTCTACAACGACTCGCACGAGAAGAACGAAATCGTTCTCCACCGCCAAATTCAAGACGAGGGCAAGGGCTCGCACAAGAAAAAGAGCAACACGCTCCTTGATGTTATCCTTTCGCTAATACGCTTCAATAAGGAAAATCAGCAGTTTTTCACTTTCATATTGAAGAACCTGCACTCCGGCTTCAACAAGATAAACTGGGGCAAGACCATTGCCCGGACTACGGCCATTGTTCAGGACAGCAGCCCGACCTACCTTAACCCGATCAACAAAAAGCGTCAAGTGAATTTCGATGAAGAACTCATTGTGATCTTCTTCTCAATTCTGCAATACATATCGGACACATACGGCTTCCGCTCAAACATAAACTTCGGTTTCAAACTTATCACCGGTGCCAAATTCAAGCGATACCTCGACGGCTTCGGGCGTACTCGCCTGCGTCAGATAAAATACAAGTATTTCTCTGACACCGCCGTCAAACTGTGGGATTTATGTTATGCCTTCTTCGATAAGACATACAAAATCCGTGTCAATACCTCGCAAAGCGAATACTTGCTTGTGAAGTCCTTCCACATAGTATTCGAGGCGATGATTGACGAACTTATTGGGGATACCGACATACCGCGTGGTCTGAAAGAACAGGACGACGGTAAGCTCGTCGACCATTTCTACACCTACGACGGTCTGCTCATTGACGATAAAGCCGACGATGATATTTACTACATCGGCGACTCAAAATATTATAAAATCGGCAACTCGCTCGGCAAGGAATCCATCTACAAACAACGCACATACGCGCGTAATGTAATCCAGTGGAATCTCGATATATGGCTCAATGGCAAGCCACACAAGCCGAACATGGCCGACCCATTCGAGCGAATACAGCTCTTTGACGAAGTTACCGAGGGTTACAATGTCATCCCCAACTTCTTCATCTCAGCCTCCATCGACAAGAAAACCTTGTCGTATGAAGACTATACCGAGCCGCATCCCAATCAGCCGCCGGTCAGCCGTCAGTTCAAGAACCGTCTTTATGACCGTGACACGCTGCTGCTCTCGCATTACGACGTAAATTTTCTCTTTGTGCTCGCGCTTTACGCCCGCAACAATGCCGGGGCAAAAGCCGCATGGCGGCACAGCGTCCGCGACAAGTTCCGTCGCGCCGTGCAGGATATGCTCAAAGAGAAATTCGAGTTTTACGCTCTGGCAGCGCACCCCGATGTCGATGCCTCGACCTACTTCAAAGCGCACTTTCAAGAAACCCTCGGCAAGACTTTCCGACCTTACGAGAATCAGAATCTTTTCTCGCTTGCACTTGATAAATCATATCCTGAAGACAATGAACGTCTGCTTTCTTCTCTCGGAGAAAACTTCTATGTTGTTCCGGTTGAGTTGGGTGAAGATCCATCAGACCACCTCGAAACTGAACGGGCTGTCAAAGGCTCAGTCGAAAGTACCTGCGGTATGGGCAAATTCCTGACTTGCCTTGTGCGTAAGGAAGAAATGGGTGAAGACGGGCGTAAGAATATTGCGAAGCTCTATCAACTCTTCTACAACCACGAGGCAGAGGGCGCGACTTATGTTATGCTCAATATGCCTAGTGGAGACATATCAGAGGCAAAATATTTATTGCCCATTATCGACAACTCCATCGATGGCTATTATGATATCGAACGAATATCATTCGGCACACGTACGAAAGAAACCAAAGACGGTTTATCCATCCCGAACTATCCAACTCTACGCATCAAGATCGGCTCATATCATCTACTTGAACACCGATATACAGAGGGCATAGTTCCCCGTATGGCTAACCAAATATGGAGCTATAACCAACTCCGGAATATAATGGTTAAGTCCAATGGATATGGGGAATTTGAATTAGAAGAAAGTACTGTAGAGGAACCCGAGATGTCTTATCTGTCAAGTTCTGGTTCTGAAAATGACTACACTGAGTAAAAATGATATAGCGGAAAGAACTTATGGCTGTTTCAGATACATTACGAGGGTATAGAACTCAGTTTTTATATGCCCTATATAGAGTTGTTGCCGATAAAAGATACGATTATACCTATGTTCCAGAAGGTATAGAAGACTTAGATATTTTTTGCGGAGATAAAATGATTGAGGCAGTTCAGGTTAAAAATCTGAATCATGCCGTAGCTTATAATGACCTTAAATCTAAAGCGTCACTAACATCTTTCTTTGGACGTGGATGCGGGTTCCTTCAAAAATATCCTGATGTTAAGTTACGTTTGGTTTCATTTAATGGAGTTAGCCTCAAATTAAAGGATAACAATAAATTAGCATCATATCTTAAGAGTGACCCTCTTGTAAATCGAGACCAGATTTCTGCTTTACTAAATTCATTTATTTCAGAAAACATTACAGAGGAATATTTACTTGATGTCATAATTGGTGAACTTAAATCTCAATATTCTGCTTTCAACCCAAATTCAGAAATAAAATACCTGCTGCAATGGATTTATACCCTAGCAGAAGCAAGATTAAGTTTTACTTTGACAGATCTACATAATCAAATACTGAGTTTCCGAAAGTTTCAAAACGCAGAATCCGTAGCAACGAATCAACTAGGTATACGTGTGAAGCGTTTATTTTCAGACCATGAAGAATCCCAATATAATGTTGAATTGCTCAGGGACGGTTTCAGTAAAGGTATTTCTGTATCTCCTAATCATATTTTAGCCAATTTGGATGTCAGAAGAGAAAAATGGTTAGAAAAAATTGAACATTCTTTTGAATCTTTTAAAACAGTAGTAGTGCATGGTGCATCAGGACAAGGTAAAAGTGCTCTATGCTATCGTTATGTGTTTGACTACTATTCTTTTGCTTTTGAAATAACCAATGTGCTTAATCACAACATAGCAGATATTACTGCCACATTAGAAGAAATTTCAGCAGAATTACGTATTCCAGTACTCATTTACTTTGATATAATGCCAGATGAAAGAGCATGGGTAGAGATTGTACGTGAATTGTCTAGGCATAACAATGTTCATATACTAATTTCAATCAGAGAAGAGGATTGGAACACGACATCCAATATATTGGACCGTATTATAGAATATGGGGATATATATTTGGATCTTTCTGAAGATGAAGCCAAATCCATATTCATTGCCAACTGTCCATCGGCTCCTCTATCCAATTTTTATGACATTTGGGAAATGCTTGGAGAGGATGTACCTTTGCTTGAATATTTATATTCAATTAAACATAATACAACATTGCGATCAATGCTGGAATCGCAATTTAATCGGTTATCACCTTCACAAAGAAAAATTGTTTCTCAAATTGTAATTCCGAATTATTTAGGTAGTAGTGTTCCTGAGGAGTCTTTGTTCAAATTAGAGGATTTAGATCCTATAGAAGTTTCCTCTGACTTGAACTACCTCATTGACGAATATTTCATCTGCAATGAAGGTAACTTCGAGGATTTACATCCTATTAGGACAAAAATATTAAAAGACATTATAACAAGAGATAGTCAAGCCATATTGTTTAATATCGGTTGTCGCTGGATTGGCAAACTAAACATTAATAACCTTGATCGGTATATTATCAACTTGTTTAAAAACGGTATGGAATTGGACTTATTTTTTCATAATATTGCATCATTATCTTCAGTCGATGCAAAAACTTGTTATAGTATTGTCGTAGCTTTATTATGGAAAAGCAGTTGTGACTACGTTGAAAATAATGAAGCCATAATTGATGAACTTAGGAGTATTTGTGGACCTATCTACCCATGGTTTATCCCCGTAAATTTCACAGGAATAGACCTTACAGACTCTATGGGAACAATATTTAAGGAGAACAAATCATTATTAGAGCAATGCAATAATCTTAAAGTATCTATGTGGGGGCAAGAGAGATTATTTGACAGTCTAACCCAATGGTTACATTATTCCCAAATCTCAATTTCCGTTAAATCAAAAGATGAATTTGTATTTTTGGGTAAGACATTGTATTTATTAAGTTTAGGGAACCTTGGAGACAATATAGCATTATCAGGTCTTAAACCTGCTAGTAGAATGGGAATTAATAGTGATGAACTAGCAATATTACTTCTCGGCTTGAAAAGTTGCCGCTTAATGCCAGAGGTATGGCAAGAATTAGAGGAAGATTTCATTCGTTCTGCAAGAGATTTACATAAAATATACAATTTGAGTGTCTCAACAAAAAGCATTGAGGCCATTATTTCTACGAATTTTAAGGATGGCTATGGAGATTCTAATCATAACGATAAACAGAAGTATAGTTTCATCAATGAGAAAGTTTTAGCGGTATGTGAAGTCTTTAGAATGGCTTTCCCCGACAAAGAATATTACAATTGCTCAATTGAATGCGGAGATATTACGGAGATAATGATCGATACTGTCAAGACTATATCCAATATAAATCTACCAGTTCGACTGATGTATATTCCGAGGAACATGGTCTGCAATCTCTATGCCCAAAAGTTAAAATCTACAAGCAAGCAGTCATATTATCATCAATCGATTGAACTAAGAAGAGCTTATGTAAAATGTTTATCATTGCTTTCCAATGTTCTAAAAAATATCTTAGAAGGAAGAAAAATTACAAAAGACTTAATTTTGTCTTATTCAAAAGCAGATCAATATTTAAAGTCTTTACCTTCTTTGGAATTACCTATTGGGATGCACGACCCTTTGTCAATAGAAAATATCCACTCAGAAAAAAATGGAATAAAAGACAGATACCAAAATTTACGTAGTTATTCCAATGCACTTGACGTGTATAGTAGTAATATATCCAGTTTTATAAATCAAGCATTTAATTTACTATGTGTTAAAACTGATAACTTTATACCTACCAAATATCTCCTTTTCGATTCATTGGCAAAGTTGAATGATATGAAAAAACAGACTCTTTTATTGGGAAATCCTTATTCTCCTATAGAAGAACTTGAGCGACTTTGCAATAAGGAAGAGAAAACAATTGTAAAATTATTGGAACAATGGGCTTATATCTCCAATAAACATGGTCAGAATATTTCGGATGCCGTTGTAAATTCCAAAATGAATATCGGTGTTGAAACTCTGATCAAACGTTGTGTGAAAAAGTTGGAGATTGCAGCAGCTCACTATCATTTGAGTGGTCGATTCTCTGCAAATAATAATCGAATTAAATTAAAATTGGAGTACGATGAATTCAGCAAATTGTCAGAACTAGATATAATAGCGCGGGATCTTCTTCGATTTAGCTTTTTACCCTCTGAATGGATGTCTGCTGAACAATATCTGTTAGAGTCAACATTTTCTAATATAGAGATAGAATTCTATTATAAGCATATAGATGGATCTCTTATCAATATTTCAGGGATTAAGTATGTTATTGCATGCAAAGACCTTTTCTCAATAGCAGAATCAGATAATTGGGAATTTCATTTGAGAAAGGACCCTAATGTGGAGATAGCTGTCCCCGAACCAATCAAAAGGTTTGATCAAGTCAAAGGTTATCTCTATTCTATGGTTATGATAGGTTCTCAGACTGAAAAGTTATCTGGGATAGTTAATTCTGATGATGCTGTCGGGCAAAATATGTGTAGTCAATTAAAGTGCTCCTATAAAGATATTGGGGATACAATTATTGCCACACTTTCAGATTGCAAGAGATATATAGATTCAATAAATGTTCGTACACTTTCTGGTCTATTTAAGGCTTTTTGCGATAGTATAATAACTCTGTGCGAAGATGGACTATGGCTCGAAAGTACGACAGAAGCGAGAAAATTGCTTAAGGATATGATTGATTTGGAACTATCTATCAAGGAGATTCTGTTCTATCATAATCTTACGGCAGGTAAGAGTTACGATAACTAAATTATGATTTGCATCCTGATTAGTTCATTAATTTAGCTTCATGAGTATTTTTAATTCCCAATGAATAACTTGTTGTATAAATATTTAGACATTAACGGTGCCAAAATGATGCTATATCATAACACCTTGATGTATGCAAATGCAACTACATTTAATGATCCGTTTGATTGTCATCCATCTTTGATTGACTTTTCTAAAGTGCCATCTGAAAAATGTAAAATATGGGATGCAAGAGTAATTGAAGATTTAGAATCTAATAGATACATAAACAATAGGAACGATTTATGGATTTGTTGTTTATCTAAAGTATATGATTCTCTATTGATGTGGAGCTATTATAACAAACATACTGGAGTCTGTTTAGGGCTTAATATGGAATATATCAAAAAATATATTCATGTGGGATATGGTATGATGGTAAATACGCAAGCACGTGAAGTAAAATATTCTGACATTATTAACAAACCGGATTATTATCGTGACCGCGAAGATTTTTTCTCTTATCAAGTATTCACGAAGGCAAAAGCGTGGGAACATGAACAGGAAATGAGATTATACATCATTAAACCCTCGCCAATGTTTATGGCATTTTTGCCACATCAACAAGAAAAGAATGAGCTTGATTGGAAGGAATTCAGGTCATTTATAAAAATTGGACCGGAATGTTTTGATTCCGTATACTTAGGCGTGAATATCAGCCCTAATGATAAAGAGAAAATAATACGACTTGCACAGAAAGTCAATCCTGAAATTAAGGTCTATCAGATGATTCCTGATACCTCCTCCTTTAATCTAATAGCATCTAAAGAGGAGGAAATATAAAAACAACACTTATGACGGTTCTTTACTATGGCAAAGAAGTTTGAGATACGAAATAGCACGGCGGAGTTCCTGATCTTTCAGATTGATGGGAAGGAGGATGGTGTGCAGGTTGTGTACCATCACGAATCTGTGTGGTGTACGCAGAAGGCTATGGCGCAGTTGTTTGATTGCTCTTCTGACAACATCGGGCTGCATCTTAAAAATATTTACGAGACCGGTGAGTTGAGGCAGGAGGCAACTACCGAGAATTTCTCGGTAGTTCAAGCCGAGGGCGAGCGTCAGGTTAACCGCTCGCTGAAATTCTACAATCTCGATGCCATTATATCGGTCGGTTATCGGGTGAACAGCTCCAGGGCCACGCAGTTCAGGCAGTGGTGTACGTTCATTTTGCGGCAGTTTGCCATACGTGGATATGTGATTGACAAGAAACGGATGGAAAACGGGTCGTTTATAGGAGAGGATTATTTCGAACACCTGTTGGCTGAGATACGGGAGATTCGCCTCAGTGAGCGGCGTTTCTATCAGAAGCTGACCGACATTTATGCTACGGCCATCGACTACAACCGCGATGCGCCAACCACCCGACTTTTCTTCAAGAAAGTTCAGAACAAGATGCACTATGCTGTTCATGGTCATACAGCCGCCGAGCTTATCGTGGAACGAGCCAACGCCGAGAAAGAACACATGGGGCTGACGACATGGGAAAACGCTCCTGACGGAAAGATTGTCAAACCTGACGTAAGTATTGCCAAGAACTATCTCAAGGAGGTGGAACTTGCCGACATGGGGCGACTTGTCAATGCGGTGCTTGATATGGCAGAGCGTATGGCTCAACGCCATATACCCATGACAATGGAGGACTGGGCAAAACGAATCGACATAATTCTTGAAGCGTCCGGCGATGCCGTTCTGACAGATGCCGGCAAAATCACCGCTGAATTTGCCAAGAGTTTTGCAGAATCGGAGTTTGAGAAATACCGCATAATCCAAGACAAACTCTTTCAGTCGGACTTCGACCGCTTCAACGACGACAATTTACTTCCATTGGACATAGAATGACAATCCCATGACATACGAAGAGAAATATCAGGAACTTGTAAAGTTGTCTCACTGCGATAATCCCAAGATAAAAGAACAGGCTGATGCATGGCTTGTCAGTATAGGCTTGCAAGATGTGGCCGAACTGACGGTATCTGCACTCTTGCTTGATTTGGCAATCAGGAATGTCAAGGGTGAGATTTCTCGTGATGAAGTGAGTCAAAGATTAAGGGAGCATTATGGGGATAATTTATATGATGAATCCCAAAACTTGCTTGATGGAGGTTATGAGATTTTACCACCCGATTCTCCGAAGATAAAAGAGATAGAGGATTACAACCGTAAACTCCGTCCGGCTTTGTATGCAGAACTTGATAAAAAGAGGAATAGAAGAAAGTTAGAATGAAAGCATTGACATATACGAAGCCGGGGCGGTTTGAGCTGATTGAGAAACCAAAGCCGGAAATTTTGAACCAGAAAGATGCCATGGTGAGGGTGACTCTTTCGAGTATCTGTTCGTCGGACCTTCATATTCTGCATGGGGCTGTGCCTAAGGCAGAGATCGGCATTACCGTTGGGCATGAATTAGTTGGTGTCGTTGAGGCGGTCGGTTCGGAGGTCACCAAGGTCAAGCCGGGCGACAGGGTTGCCGTGAATGTCGAGACGTTCTGCGGCGAGTGCTTCTATTGCAAACGGGGATACGTGAACAACTGCACATCCGGTGGGTGGATGCTTGGTTGCCGCATTGATGGCGGTCAGGCGGAATATGTCCGTGTGCCGTATGCCGATAATGGCCTTACTCCGATTCCCGACAACGTGAGCGATGAACAGGCTCTGTTTGTCGGCGATATTCTCGCTACGGGTTATTGGGCTGCCAAGATTTCTGAAATTTCCGAGGAAGATACGGTACTGATCATCGGTGCTGGGCCTACCGGGTTATGCACTTTAGAATGTGTGCAACTGTATCAGCCACATAAGATAGTCGTTTGCGAGGCTGACAAGAGCCGTCGGCATTTCGTACGCCAGCATTATCCGAATGTCAAGGTATTAGAGCCAACAAAATGTCTTGAAGTCCTTAAGTCATTAACAGAAGGACGTGGTGCCGACTGTGTGATTGAGGTTGCCGGTGGCGAGGAGACATTTGAACTCGCATGGCGTTGTGCCCGACCGAATGCCATCGTTACGATTGTCGCACTCTACGAGAAGGAACAGATATTGCCCCTTCCGTGGATGTATGGCAAGAACCTGACATTCAAGACCGGCGGCGTCGATGCTTGCGACTGCGACAAAATCATACAGATGATTTCCGAAGGCAGGATTGACACAACCCATCTGATAACCCACCGCTACCCTCTTAGCCGCATCCAGGAAGCCTATGCCCTCTTCGCCAACCGCTCAGACGGCGTCATCAAAACTGCCATCTATCCGGATTAAAGAGCATAATCAAAAACTTTATAAACAGAACGACGACGTCTCGTTAGCAGACAAGACGCTGTCGAGAAGGTAAATACTTAGTTCGATTCGATCTGCCTTTGAATCTTGTGTCGTACCTCATCGAAAGACAGAGGCGTGAAGTTATTGTTGTCTACCCCGACATCAAGTTGTGTCGGGAAGAGGTACTGAAGGCGTCCGGCATCTATCCCGGTGTTTGATTGGCGTGTATGAACATGACCGAACAGTTGCCATACATCGTTATGATAGCCACCATCAAAGCACAGATAAGGAAAGTGATTCAGATAGATTTTCTTTTTGCCGACCTGAATGCACATTGACATTGCAACGTGCTCGAACCTGTCTATGAATCCTTGCCGGATATTCTTGAGGTCATGATTACCGAGAACGAGATAGATTCTGCCGTTTAGACGGTCAAGAATCTTATTCCACTCTTCAGCTCCACCGAGACAGAAGTCTCCGAGATGGAAGATTACATCATCAGGCCCAACCACATTGTTCCAGTTAGTGATGATTGTTTCGTTCATCTGCCCTACAGTCTTGAAAGGGCGATTGCAATATCGCAGTATGTTGGTATGATTGAAATGTGTATCGGAAGTGAAAAACAACCGGTCACCGTCAAATTTGAAATTCATTGTCATTTATTTCTATTACAGCATCCCGGCGGAAATCGGCCTGTTCACCATGAAAGGTGTAACCAAGCTGATTACAGATGCACCGGGTATTGCCGATGGTTTTGTTTATGTTTCGATGCGAATGGCCATAAATCCAATACTCGATACGACTGTTGGCAATAAAGTCGCCAAGTTCGGATGTAAAGGCTCCATTTATCGGGCTACCCTTGAACTCGTCGGCCATGAGCTCGAAAGACGGCACATGGTGAGTGGCGACTATAATGTGCTCCGCATTACTCTGCCCTACGCTCCGCTCGATGAACTCACGGCAACGCTTATGCTCCTGATTGAAACGCTGGGCCGAGAGACGGAACTGTCCGTTTCTGATACGATGAAAGTCAGTTACTCCGCGTTCGGTCTGATACTCATCATAAGGATGAATCTTTGCCCAAAGAGTCGATGCGATGAGATCGATGTTGGGAGCCAACTGAATCACACAGTTATAGCAAGTTTTTACATTCGGACGTATTTCTTGCTGCCAGCCTTCGTGAAGGTCGTTGATGTCGAAACTCTTGTATAACTCGTGGTTGCCGGGAATTACGATAGTCTGACGGAAAGACTCTGCACACCAGTCCCAGAAGGGATGATGCACGTAGTTGTCATCACCGAGATAGCCGATGTCTCCGGCCAATATCAGAACATCGCCGGCTGCTGCCAGCGGATTCTCTTTAAGCCAACGGCTGTTTTCATGAAACTCCAGATGGAGGTCAGATGCGTATTGTATTTTCATATTTCCTTATTGTTAAGTTGTTAAGCGAGAGGACTTACCTTCTCAAGCTTATTCCATTCAGTGTTTGCGATTATTTCCTTGATAACATCCTTGCCGACTTCGTCCGCATAAGGGAGTTTCATCTGGCTACCGATGTCATCGCCCTGCATATATCGATACGCATAAGGGGTAATCTCTACGTAGTCGGTTTCCTTCAAGATTCCGAGAATATGATCGACTTCTCCCAATTCAACCGAGATTCCGGCATCAGACAATCCTATGACAGCTCGGAAGCAATCATCAAGATTCCAATAGCTACCGGTGCCGACATAAAAATGCCATTGACCATTGGTATATGTAGGGTACAAGTGAACTCTCGCATACACCACATCAAAGCCGTGATAAGGTGAGACCTCGGACTTCCATCTTCTGAAATCATCCTCAGAATCAAGATTATATTCTCTTGCCTCATGCCCTTTGCTTGAATGCCTGAAGACTTCGACATCATCTCCCGACATCTTGCCATATACAGCTTCGTATGCTATACGCCAATAGTGCATATAGCGTCTGAGGGTCATCTCGGAAAACTGCGTAGGCTCGACCTGATTCTCGTATAAGTTGATTACCCGAGGTATATCGATTCCGTCATAGCTATTGTCAGGTATCAAAGAGTTCAGGACTGATCTCTTTATCAACCCTTCTCTCCGGTAGTAACTCAAATATTTCTCAACATACAAATTATATTGTTCGGGCGCAGACAAGATGTTGTCAACGAGTCCGGCAACATACTTCTCGATTTTTGAGAATATTCCGACGAGTTCATCCTCATAGAAACAATGGCGGGAATTACAATCATCCTTGTCACAAAATACATGATGGTCATAAGTGTCTCCGGTGATATAGAGATAATGGCGATCCTTATAGGTTGATACCGACAACCTATACCACTCCCATCTTTTACCCTTGACCTCAAACCAAAGACTTCTCCTCTCATCATCGCCCATAGGAGCCAGACGACTCATCGAGCCATGTATGCTGCGTATGATATCAGCACACTTACTTGAAACGGCAGTCACGTCAAGACCGCGACTGTCGGGGAGGTAGAGGATGTCTGTCTGAGTCAGAGCATTTTGGCGATATAATTTCTTTTGATCATTAAACTTCATTTTCATTCGGGTTATGCGTCATAAGACGCGATTATTGAAATGTGTGTCCGCAGCTAATCGCGATGGAGAAGGTTATATCGGTGAGGACACAAAAAACGACTGTCGGGAAGCTTGGTAAGGACTTTCCGACAGTCGTTATATCTCAGTAGTCTGTATTTGTAGACTAACTTATGTCAGTTGGGTTACTGAAACGAAACGGTCGGACAGATCCGCAATATGATGTGCCTGTTGTTGACGGCATAAGCGCACAAGCATTGCGTTCAAAGCCTTTTAAGCTCTGAATACGTTTGCTAATTAGAGTATTGCAATGCTGTCTTGCCATTTGTTTCTTTTTTTTGTGGCCGCAAAGTTAATACTTTTTCACAAATCCACCAAATAAATTTTTCACAAGCGACAGAAGTATGATATACTATACTTTATTCGACCGATTTCAATACCAACTATAATAGAATGGTCGAAAGTATGATTTATTATACTTTTATTTGGCGGTTTCAGAAATTCTCCTTATTTTTGCGAAAAAGTTTATTATGTCAAACCATGGAACTGATGGATATAATGAAACAGCGTAGGGAAACGCTTTCCCTCACCCAACAGGATCTTGCTGAAATGTCGCAAGTGGGTCTTGCCACAATCAAGGATATTGAGCGTGGCAAGGGTAATCCTGCACTTAGCACCGTTAAGAAAATTCTTGATGTTCTTGGCATTGAGATTGAATATCGTATAAGGCAGACCCTATGAAACAGCTTGAGGTATATTTCAATGAAATAAAAGCCGGTATATTGACGGAGAAGCATCCGGGAATCGGATATTCTTTCCAATATTGTAAAGATTATCTTGACTCTCCCATGCCCCCGATTTCCGCGACGTTACCCAAAAGAACAGATGCTTTTTATTCTGAGTACTTGTTCCCTTTCTTCTCTAATATGATTCCGGAGGGAGCAAACCGTCGTGTGATTTGCCGCTCGTTGAAAATTGATGAACAGGATTTTTTCGGACTGCTTGAAGCGATGGCCGACAGAGATTTTATAGGAGCCGTTAATGTAAGGAGGATTACCAATGATTGAAATAAAGAACTGTCCTTCTTCTCTTGTGGAAGGATTTGACACTTATAGCCCGAAATACGCCAAATTACTATTTGGTAAAACAAAAGTGAATCCGGTACTTGGATTTGACATTGACGAGTTCCGGAATGTCGGCGAGATTGCGGATGCCATGCACCGCATATCGGTCTCCGGCGTTCAGGAAAAATTCCCGGCTATTATAAATGCAGATGCAATCAATATAGCAGGCGACAATGAGCGTTCGACACATATATTGAAACCTGCACCGTGGGACAAGACTCTTCGTGACCGCAAGATGATTCCTGCCAACGAGCATCTTACGATGCAGATTGCCTCACAGATTTACGGAATACAGACCGCGGCTAATGGTCTTTGTTTTACGCCCAAAGGTCAGTCGGTATATATTACCCGCCGTTTCGACATCCTCCCTGACGGGTCAAAACTCCCGATGGAGGATTTCGCCTCGATAATAGGCAAGAATGAACAGACCGCCGGCCTTCAGTTCAAATACAACGGTTGCTATGAGGATATAGCCAAAGCGATCAGGGCAAATGTCGCCGCATGGATGGTTGACATGGAGCGGTTCTTTGAACTTGTGGTTTTCAATTACATTTATGCTAATGGCGATGATCACCTT
The DNA here is from genome assembly GCA_003762715.1 of Muribaculaceae bacterium Isolate-104 (HZI). Lineage (GTDB taxonomy): Bacteria > Bacteroidota > Bacteroidia > Bacteroidales > Muribaculaceae > Paramuribaculum. The sequence goes on from RIBJ01000043.1 coordinate 37,442, forward strand.
AAAAATTTCTCGCTAATTCTGACTGAGCACGATTACCGTCTGGCTCCTGCTTACGACCTTATCAATACCAGCCTGCATGTCAATAGCGATGACTTCGGTCTTGACGGTGGACTGGCATACGATATAGAAAAAAGCGACGTTTACGACAGAACCGGACACCCATGCCGCCTCGACTTTGAGAAATTCGGAGAGAAAATTGGCCTGGTAAAAAAACGTATTGATAGAATCCTAAACAAATACACCGCTTTCCCTGAAGGTGCAAAGCGACTTGTTGACCATAGTTTTCTCACCGACAAACTGAAACGCAACTACATCCGTATTGTAAATGAACGGATAAGCCGTTTCAACAGATCATCCGAATAATCCCACTTTAACTGTACCAAAATGTCAAAAGCAAAATTAAAAAAATATATGTCGGCTCTTTCAAAAGAACAGGTAGTCGATATAATGCTCCAGTTATACGATGCGAGCAAGGAAGCGAGCGTATGGCTTGAGTTCTATATGGAACCCAATAGCGATGCCGAGCTTGAAAAATACAAGAAGACAATCCGCAATCAGTTCTTTGGTCGTAACGACTGGCCTAAAGATCCGAGTTTCAGAGAATGCAATAAACTGATAACCTCATTCAAAGAACTTGTACCTGACCCACATGCCATTGCGGACCTGATGCTCTACTATGTGGAACAAGGATGCAGCCTGACCGCACAATACGGCGATTACGACGATCCGTTTTATACCGCTCTTGAAAACAATTTCAACAAAGCGGTCAAATTCATATCTATCAACGGACTGATGCCCGAATACTCGCCACGCATGAAAAAGATGATTAAGTCTGTGGAGTGTTGTGGATATGGCTTTCCGGATACATTGTGGGACATCTACTACGAATACGCAGAGGATTGATTAAATTCTTTTTAAGGCCTGGATTCTTCAATTGAGTAGAACAAGAGTTACACTTTTTCGACCGAATAACCATGCCTCCATTACACTTTTTCAAACGAACAACCGAGGGATTGCTACACTTTTTCAAACGAATCGATAATGACCTCGTATCCGCCGTTTGCACATCTTAGTTAAAACAGCTAACTTTGCGGGTACAAAAACACAGGCCCGAGAGGGTCGGAAAAAGCGATTTTCAGAAGGTAAAAACGGCGCATCTTCGGGCTTTTGTACCCGAAGATTTGCAATCCGCTGAGCGGCAAGATGTTCTACGCGCTGCATCGGCAAGTAATTAGTTGATTATCAATGCGTTATATTAATAGTAACTGACTGTTACTGAACGATAAAACTTAAATCTTACAAGAACGCCTAATGCTGATAACTGTCAGTGTTAGGCGTTTTTATGCACTATTTTGTACGGATTTTGTACGACAGCGACTCATTTCACCACAAGCGTCAGCAAGGTGGTGGAGGTTTGCGGACGTAGACGGACGTCAACGGACGCGCACGAACAAACTAAGGCGAAATAAACACCAAAGAAATGAGTAGCAACATTAAAATTGAAAGAATCTGTGAGTGGTGTGGCAACCGTTTTATGGCTCAGACAACGGTTACACGTTTCTGCTCGAAGCGATGCGCGGAACATTCCTACAAAGAGCGCATGAGGCAAAAGAAGATGGCTCTTTCCAATCAGGAAACCAGCCAGTGTAATCCCGACCGAAAAAGCCGTGATAAGGATTTCTTGACTCCGACAGAAACGGCGCAATTTCTCGGTGTGTGCCGGACATATATTTATGACAGCATCAACCGGGGTAAAATCAAGGTGACAAGAATCGGAAGAAAGACTCTAATCAGCAAAGCGGATATTCAGGCGATGTTTGATTTTCTGACACCAAAAGAAACGGAGTCATCGGAATCAACCGAGAGAAAAGCAAAGTCAATCTCTGATTTCTATACCCGAGCCGAAATTCGGGAGAAGTATGGCGTAAAGGATTCGTGGATATACAAGGTCGTTGCTGAGAACAATGTGCCTAAGACAATCCTTCGTGGTAAGGCATATTTCAGCAAGAGCCATATCGACCTACTTTTCTCGGCGAGAAAGGAGAATCCGGAAATAACGGAGTGGTATTCTGTCGAGGATATTCAATCAAAGTATGGAATGACGTTATCTGCGATATATTCTCTAGTCTCCAAAATCGGGATACCGAAGCGCAAAGAGGGTTCAAAGGTCTACTATTCCAAATATCACTTCGATGTGGCAAAGGGAGCCAAATCAGCCGAGGATGTAGAGTTTATTTCGGTGGCTGATGCCATGGAGAAATACTCATTGACTCGTGACCAGCTGTATCACTACGTCAAAACATACAAGATAACCAAGCTCCGTTGCGGCAAGTATGTCAAACTGAACGCCAAAGAGTTAGCCGAGTTATTCAACCCCAAGATTGAGTTATAATCCGGTGATTTTTCTCACCGGGCAACCACCTCTTTCCCTTACACATTATAAATCTAAAACAAATAAATATGGAATCTGCAACAATCACCAAAGTAACCCTCCGGAAAGAAAAGCTCCGCAGCGGCAAACTGTCGCTCTATCTCGACTACTACCCTCCAATCTGGAATCCACACATCAAGAAGATGTCGCGAAGGGAGTTTCTCGGTCTGTATCTCATCGGCAGTCCTAAGGACAAGTTCGAGCTTGACTACAACGAGGAAATCATGCTTAAAGCACGTGGCATACGTGCCACACGTGAGTTGGCTATCATCAACGAGGAGTTCGGTTTTCTTGACCGCACCAAGAAACAGGCGGACTTCCTTGAATACTTCGAGAGCAAGACCAAAGAGAAATATCAGAAATGGGAAATCGTCTATAAACACTTCAAGGACTTCTGCAACGGCAGATGTCTGATGAAAGATGTGACCATCGGCCTGTGCAATGACTTCCGCACATACATTCTTAAAATCCGTGTGAAGCAGACCGGCAATATTATCTCGCGCAACTCAGCAGCTGGATACTGGTCCACCTTCCGAGCATTGTTAAAACTGGCTTACAAGGAAGGCTGGCTCCGTGAGAATGTCAATGACTACCTTGACCGCATCGACTGGGAAGAACCGAAAATCAACTATCTCGAAATCGAGGAGGTGAAGAAGTTGGCTGCTACCCCCTGCAAGGTTGAGGTACTGAAAAGAGCTTCTATCTTCGCCTGTATGACCGGACTTCGCATAAGTGATATTCTGCAACTCCGTTGGGAGAATATTGAGTTGTCGCCCGATGGCGGCTACTGTATGCGTATCCGCACCCAGAAAACTAAGACGCAGGCAACACTGCCATTGAGCGATGAAGCCTTGTCGTACTGCGGTGAACAAGGTCGAGGCATGGTATTCAAAGGACTGAGTCGTGCCCACACCCGCGAGCCGTTCAATAAATGGCTCAAAGATGCCGGCATCAAGAAGAAAATCACATTTCACGGCCTGCGCCACACATACGCTACACTCCTGATTACCAACGGTACCGACATCTATACCGTCAGCAAAATGCTAACGCATAAAAACGTGGCCACAACTCAAATTTACGCCAAAGTCGTAAATCAAAAGAAACGCGACGCCGCCAACTCAATCACCCTGAAATAAACTCATGAATAATTTTGTCAAAGTAAACTTTTTAGTTAACTTTGCAGTTACATAATAAGATATGGCGAATCGAACCATAAAGCTATACAAAGACTACTTCAAGGAGTTCTACGTGGCTCAGACTGATGCGGTAAGACGCAAAATCAATTACTGCATCAATGTTGTAAGGACTGTAGATAGAGTTCCAAAGACCATTCTGAAGAATATGGAAGATGCCGACGGGTTATATGAAATCCGCATTGAAGTCGGGAATAACATATTCCGCATCTTCTGTTGCTTTGACGAAGGTTCTCTTGTAATTCTCTTCAACGGTTTTCAGAAGAAGACGCAGAAGACTCCCAAGCAGCAAATCGAACGAGCTAAAAAATTAATGAAAGAATACTTTAACAATAAAGATAATGGATAAAGCAAAGAAAGAAGCCATCATGAACGCGCGTACATTCGACGAGCTTCTTGATGCAGAATACGGTAACCCCGGAACCCCGGAGCGTGAACAATTTGATGCCGACGCAGCTGCCTTTTGTCTGGCTGAGACGCTCAAAGCAGAACGTCTTAAAGCTGGTCTGACACAAGAACAGCTTGCAGAGCGTATCGGCACAAAGAAAACCTATATATCCCGTCTGGAAAACGGAAAAGCCGACGTTCAGCTCAATACCCTCTTCCGAATCTTTGAGGGTCTTGGAAGACGTGTATCTCTGACAATCCTGTAAACCTCTGCGATACATTTTTACGGAGATTGGAGGAACGTAAGGTTACTTGCCTCCGGGAAATATCGCAAGATATGCAACTGCTATATCTTCCGTGTCAACGACCTCTAAGAATTCTTTATATATCTCGCGAATTATCTGTAACTTTTCAGAAAATATTACAATCAATATGTTTATCAAAGATACTTTCAAAGATTGGAATGAGACTTGCATTAAAAGCGTGTCTATAAATCATATTAAATATATTAAGACATATTCCATTGATGACTTCAAGGATTTTTTCTGCCTTAATAAAATATATGTAAAACGGCATCCCGGAGGCTTTTTATTTTTTGAAACTATTCGTTCGGATTGGGGTTTAGTATATGGTAAAGATTTCTTAAGCAATCCTGTTATTTCGGTCGTAATTGATTATTGTGGCAATTTATTCTTTTTATTACATAATAGTGATAATTTGCCAAACTTTATTCATGTAAATTCTACTGCTAAACAAAGACAACTAAACATAAGTGCTAATAGATCGGCTTCCTCATATAAGAGCAAGAAAGAGTATGACGAGTATGTTAGAGATTCCTATATGGATGCTTTCGAGGGAGATCCAGATGCGTGCTGGAATATTGATTGACATAAGATATGGACTTTCCATTTTCTGAACTCAACTACATCTTCGTTGAGACTCTGCCGAGCATCGATGCCGCGTTGCGTTTGCAGTCAACCCTGCCACAGTCATCTTCACACCGACCGAGTGGGAAATAATCAGATGCCTTTCGATAGACAATAAACATTAGTTAGGATGAAAAATATTTAATGCGAGACAGTCGCAGTTTGAGCTATTATCATCCTATTTTCGGTCTAATAGAGGTGAATACGACCACAGAAGGTTACCAGGAGTGCGAATCCTCTTGTTGCTGAGTGAACAAAACAGTGGGTTAAATTGTCTATAAAGACGTGAAATTTTAATCCACTGTTTGCTTATGAGAAATACGCCCCAGCGCACGAGGAGCTATGCCTCCCCTACCCGGGACAAAATTTTTATCTGGAGTGCCGTTGTTGCCGGATGCGGCATCATGGCTTTACTTGGTCGTCACGCCGCCATTCACCGTTTTGGCACCGACCAATTTACCGGCAATGTTCTCTTTGCTGTTTTCTTTGTCCTTTCAATCGGTCTTTATTGCGGTTTCCAATCGGTAATCGAAGATGTGTTCAATCGTCTCTCGACACTTTTTCGCCGCCGTGAAGTAATGGCTATTGCCGAAACTCCGACCGGTGAAAAGGTATCAATCACCACGACAGATGTATCGGAAATACAGGAGCAATGCTCTGAGCCAATTCCAGAAACTGCTTGTGTAGCAGAGAACAAAGGAGAATCGAAAGTTGCCATTCCTATGAATGAAAACCGACCGTTTGAGGTATTGGAAATCGTAGACGATATGCGTCATATACGTTTCCCTGATGGAGAAGAAGCTTATGTAGGCATGGAATTATCTGACGATGAGATTCTGATTGAGAAATCATATAATGATTCGAGAGACTATGAAGCCGAACTTGAAGAGGTATACAACGAATACCTTGATTCAATGACTGATGAAGAAAGATATGATCACGAGAATCGCATTACCCGTATTCACAAAGAGCGGGAATACGACGAAGATGTAGGTTTTTTCTCATCGGTATCCATGCAGGATGTTCACAAGAATCCGGATGGAACTACTTTGATAGAGGAAACAGAGCAAGAGGTCTACGTTACTCCCGATGGTTCGGTGTATTATCTTGAGGACATGGGTCCAATTTGTGATTTTTATGAAAAACACAAAGACAATATCGAATCGCATGAGGAGATAATGACACGAAAGCAGCGATGTGATGAGGCGTTTAACGAACTAAAACGTCACGAAGAACTATATAATCTTGAACAAGTGTCGTTTATATGTGCATATATCACACATACGATGGAACAGTTCATGGAGTCTCACGAACTGGACAAACTACACAATAATGCAAAAATCTGGACAGTCAATCCGTTAGCCCGGTTCGATGCTGTTCAGCTACGGAGCAATCACCTGTCAAAAGAAGACCTGAAGCATCTTGGCTATAATGTCGGGAAATTCCTGAAACTGAAAGGCGAAAACATCGCCTTATTCATCAAGAATGTATTTGCTGAAAGTTTCGGCACCGTGCAGGTGGGAACTATTATTGCGAAACTTGCCGATAGGAATCCGGGGAAAGACCACATCCCTTTACTCTCTGCCAAAGAAATGAATTATCTTTTCGAGCATTATAAACGCTATAAGACCATTAATATCGACATTATCCCCAAGAGATTGGCAGAGGAAGAGGTTAAAGCCAAATTAGAGACAGCTAAAAAGAAGAATAGGAAATAATAAGGGAACTTTCCGGTATAGTATTGGCGGATAGCCGTGACTTTTGTCATGGTTATTCGCCCTTTTGTTATAAATCAATCTTATAAAGCACATGAACACACAGCGGAGAATCATCCGACAGATTAGGATGCCTGAACTCTCCGACCTTTACCATTCCAATCTTTTGCATCACACGCTCTGACGGTGCATTTATCTTGGCAGTGAAAGAAAACAGCCTTTCAATTCCCGCACTCTTTGCCAGACTCAGCACAGCTTTGGCAGCTTCGGTTGCATATCCCTGATTGTGATAATCAGCGGCAAGACGCCACCCTATTTCGATTCCGGGAGTGAAGTCAGCATCGAAACCAATCTCATGCAGTCCAACATATCCGATAAACTCACCTGTGGATTTTATTTCCACAGCATATAATCCCCATCCTTTAGAGTCAAACTCATTCTGAATACGATTGTAAAAAGCCTCTGTCTCAGCATCACTCAGTGTTGCCGGGAAATAGCGCATAACACGTGAGTCCTTGTTCATCTCGGCGAACAAAGGTAAATCCCCCTGCTTCCACGAGCGAAGAATCAATCGGTCTGTTTCAATAACTATCATTCAAAAATCAATACTTTACAACACTGCCGCAATATTACGAATTGAAGAAAGACGCTTCATAAAAGATGCGTCTGACTTCGCCATCTGCATATTATAATCACTTTGCAGATTAAGCAATAAATCAGCCGGTATATTCAATGCCGCTTCTATAAGTAAAGCTATTTCGGTATTAACCCCTCTCTTCCCTTTGATTATCTCATTAAGCAGAGAAGGCTTTACACCTATATTCTCGGCGAGTTTTGCCTGAGTAAGACTATTTGCCTCAAGTTCATCTCGGATAAGTTCTCCCGGATGAGTGGGTTCAAACGGAGTAAGATTGTTAGCTATCATGTCCGGAGCAACGCCTTGTAATGTAATCATATCAATCGTAATGGTTTGAGAGTTCAACAATATTACAGATAGTCAAAATCGGCTCTTCAGTAGTTTCTCGCATGGTAAACTCTATTCGATACTGATCGTTCACCCGAATAGAAAACCGTCCAACTTTATTTCCTTTTAATGCCTCAAAATTCAAAGAGTTGATACGAAATAAGTCCTCTTTGCGAGATGCCCATTTCAAGTAATCGATTCCTCGTTTATAACGTTTGACTACGTCAATTCTGTAACGACGTTTTTTATCGTTACTAACACCTATCGTATAGAGGTCTCTTAAATACTCTTCTTCAAATTCGACTATCATATAATTCTATTACGATGCAAAGATATAAAAAGTTCTCAAACTTCACAAATTTGTGAAGTTCATTTTGTCTAAACTTACATCATTACATCAAACCCGACATCGAACAACTTAATATTGCATTAAGTCAAGATCGCTTAAATTTAGGTTATCTGTAATCCTAACCATAAAATCACTCAAAAATTCATTTAATCACCAATCAAAAAGTTTATGCACGACCCGAATTGATACTCAATAGTTTACAGGATCAAATGAGGTTATTTTCGGTTATTTCAAGGTGTCCGTATGACACTGACAACTCACTTTCAATCAGTGCGGTTCTATTTCCGTAAACAATATAAAACCGCACTAAAATGGAAGCATCCACAATCACCTTCGACCAGCTGCCCCACGTGGTAGGCGGTCTCTCCGAGAAACTCGACCGAGTGCTTGAGCTGCTTGAAAAGGCAGGCTTCACCGGCCACTCCAAACAGTCCAAGCCCTCGCGTAGACTCGTGTATGCGAAAGAGGCTTGCCAGATAATAGGCAAGTCACTTTCGAGTCTCTACCGCGGCATAAAAGCTCCGAATGACCCCATTCCGAGCTACAAGCGTGGCAAGCTCCTCTATTTTTATGAGGATGAAATCTACGCATGGATCGAGGGCGGTCGCAAACATTCCGCCGCTCCTTCTCTCGCCGAAACCTCAGCGGCCATCACTGCCGGTATGAAACGCCGTCCCCGCGGGGGCTATAATTTCTGAGCCTATGGAAAAGAATATTACCCCGGACTCTGTAATCAGTGCACTGATGAATCACGCCAAGACATCCGACAGTGATTTCCCGGTGCAGGTGTTCCCCGCCAAGATGCAAAGGATTATCCTTGAGCTCAACACCACCTGCGGATTTCCGATTGACTACACGGCATCAGCTATGATTGCCGCCATATCCGTGGCAATCGGTAACACCCACCGAATCGAGGTGAAGCGCAACTGGCAGGAATCGGCAATCGTGTATATCGCGATTGTAGGACGTCCCGGAGATTGCAAATCCCACCCACTTACATTCGTGATGCGTCCGCTTGTCAATGCCGACTGGAAAAACAATCAGGAAATCTCGTGCCAACGAGTGCAGAGCCAAGCTTGCTTGAGCTATGCCGAGTGCAGCCGAGATTGGCGGTCAACGCAGTTTCAGAAAAAGCATTGCGAATATCAGCAGGCTATAGCGATGAGCCGCAAGGAGCGCATCAGTGCCGGACTGGAAGAATTTCCGAAAGAGCCGAAACGGTTGCGCTACCTGGTGTCGGACGTGACGCAGGAGGGTCTCAGTGTCATTCACTCCCACAATCCTCGTGGCTTATGCCTTTGGGTTGATGAACTGTCGGCATAGTTCAAGAACTTCACCCGCTACAACACCGGCTCGGAAGAACAATTCTGGCTTTCGGCTTTCAACGGCAGCACTACAATGTCTGACCGCAAGAATTGTCAGAACTCCATCTTCATCAAGCGTCCGTTCATTTCGGTGGTCGGAACAATCCAGAAACGACTGCTCACCGAACTTGCCAACGGTGAGAGAGCAGCCAACGGTTTCATTGACCGCATACTCTTTGCGATGACCAAGAGCAACGGCAAACCGAGATGGAACGAGGATGAAGTGCGCGACGACCTCGACCGTGAATGGGAACGCATACTCAACCGTCTTCTTTCAGTGGAGTGTGTGGTCAACGAGGAGAAGGAGCCAATACCCACTGTCATGCGATTCACTGCGGATGCCAAACGCAGACTCTATGAGTGGCAACATGAGAACGCCGCGCTATGCGACAACGAGATGAGCGACAATGTGGTCAGCTTTTTCTGCAAACTCGAAATCTATGTGCTCCGGTTCTGTCTGATACTCCGGATTGTTCGCTGGGCTGTCAGCGATGAAGATTCACGACCCTCGGACATCGAAGATGATGACGTGGCGGGAGCGATAGAATTGGCTGAATACTTCCGGGGCAACGCGCTCAGCGTACTCACCTGCATCAGCGAGGAGAAACTGAATGAACTGCACCGCACCGTGTATGAGCATCTCTCCGAGGAATTTTCAACCGCCGACGGTATCCGTATTGCCGAGCGATTCGGGATGAAAGACCATACTTTCAAGATGTTCCTTACACGCAATCTCAACACTCTGTTCCGCCGTGTACGCCAAGGGAGGTATAAGAAACTGTCGTGTTACTCCGCTAACAAAGTTACCACCGATGAGCAGGATTGATGATGCAATGGTGGCGGCCACCATGCGTGGCTACGACCGAAACAATCTGTTCGCTTTCGTATCGGCGATAATTGGAAGTAATGAAGCACGGCGATTGATGGAGATGTATCGCGTAGGCACATCAAAGCATTGGCAAGGTGCCACGGTGTTCTGGCAAATCTCGGCTGATGGTAACGTCCGTGGTGGTAAGATTATGCTGTATGACCGATTGACCGGACATCGTGTGCAGGAACCCTTTCCACACATCAACTGGGTACACTCGGTGTTGAGACTGCCCGACTTCAAGTTAACCCAATGTTTCTTCGGTGAGCATCTGCTCCCATACATCCGCGACAAACCGGTTGCCATTGTGGAGAGTGAGAAGACTGCAATACTCGCTACTCATTACCTCCCGCAATATATGTGGCTCGCCACAGGCGGCAAGTGCAGTTGTCTCAACCGCGAGGCAATCATGGCACTCCGAGGCAGAGAGGTGATGCTGGTGCCCGACCTTAACGCTACCGACGATTGGCGCAAGAAACTGACGCTATTCGATGATTCGGGAATAAAGGCAACTCTGTTTGAATCGCTTGAACAGATGGCTACCGATGAGCAGCGTGAACAAGGTCTCGACATTGCCGACTTCCTGATAGCCGAGCAAACTCCACACGGCATCCTTGAACAAATGATGCAACGAAATCCGGCATTGCGACAACTCGTTGACGCGCTACAGCTGGAACTCGTAGGCATCGAAGAATACAAACCGAGCGAAAGCTCACTAAAATCTGAATAAAATGGCACAATCAAAAATCTCAAATCCTCAGTCATCCGAAATGACTGGTATGTCTAACAATTCAATTTTCTCTGAAACTATGGAAAATCCTACCAACCCCGAAGTTCAGCCCATCGCTGAACAAAGTGAAAACGCTCAACCCAAGTCAACCCGCCCCACCGCCAAGCAGCGCAAGAGCGAACTCGAAGATTACCGCACCGCTTTCTTTGCCCCGATTAAGCTCGGCAAGGACAACAAGCATCAGGTAGCCATCAGCAATGAGACGTTTGACCGTGTCGAACGCACTGCCCGATTCTTCGGCGGCCCCGGTTATAGCGTCAGCAACTTTGTCGAGCACATCATCAATGAGCATCTCGACAATAACGCCGCCAACTATGAAGGCTGGTTCACCCTAATCAGTAAATCGTTCTGACCACTGCCCCAAGGCAGTGAAAATGGCGAAGCCATCGGCAACGCCGGTATCCGGATATTCTGTAAGGAATAGGAGGATAGCAAGGTAGTGGCAATGTAAACATTTCCGACCTTGCATCCTCCGTTACCGGGCGGCTGGAGTCCGTTCCCGATGGTCACAATGTCAAATTCCAAAATCCCAATACAATGACATTCACAAGAAGAAAGAAATCTCCTCCGGGAGCAACAGAGAAGTCTGGCAAGTCATACGTTGTCAGTGTCAGACTCAATGAAGAACAGTATCAGACCGTGCAGGAAAACTGTCGAAAATCCGGCAGAAAGTTATCAGACTTCTGGCGTCACGCTCTGCTCAACGCCAATGTTACGGCAGTAGCCACACCCGATGATATGGCGATTCTGCGTCAGATCGGGAGCATGGCGAATAATCTGAATCAACTTGCAAAGAAAGCCAACGAAGCGGGTTTCAAACTCGTGGAGTGGTCTCTCAAAGGTATGAGCAAGGAAATAAAAACACTTTATTCAAGACTGTCTTATGATTGGAGGCATAACTAAAGGGAGCTGTTTTTCCGGCTGCGTGGAGTATGCACTCGCGCTGAAAGAGAAAAACAAAGAGGCGCGTCTGCTCTATTCCGAGGGTCTGCTGACCGACACACCAAAAGATATTATCAACGGTTTCGAGTGTCAGCGGCACCTCAACAGCAGGGTCAAACACTGGTGTGGACACATCTCTTTGTCCTATTCTCCGAAAGATGCGGAGCGCATGAGCGATGAATTTATGGTGAAACTCGCGCTGGAATACATGGATAAAATGGGCATCAAAAACACCCAGTTTATCATAGCCCGGCATCTTGACAAGGAGCATCCGCACTGCCACATCGTCTATAATCGGGTGGACAATGACGGTAAATGTGTAAGCGACAGTTTCGAATATTACCGCAACAACGAGATATGCGACGAGATGAAAAGGAAGTACGGTCTGACCTATGGTGAGAACAAAGACCAAGTGAAAACTGAGCTTCTTAAAGGACGACCGAAGACCCGTCAGGAAATTTATCTCGCCGTTCAAGCAGCCAAAAGATCGGCAAAAGACTGGACTACTTTTCAGCGAGAACTCGCCCAGAAAGGCATTACCGTAAGGAAAAAATTCCGGCGGGGTTCCACCGAAGTCGATGGCCTTTCCTATTTCAAGGACGGGCAAAAGTTCAAGGCTTCGCAGGTTGACCGCAACGGCAGATGCTCCTACGATGTCATCTGCAAGGCTCTTGACCGGAACAAAAAACGGCAGTCCCAGCCGACATCGCCCTCGCCCAAACCGATGCGACAGCAGCCTAAACAGGAATCGAATGCAGTTAGCAAAGTGCTTGAAGCCGGAGCCGATGTTGTCGAAGGCCTCGGCACTGCAATCGGCGGTATTTTCCAAGTCGGGCCTGTCTACGACCCGGAAGAGGAGGCATTCATCAACGAGATGAAACGCCGCCAAAGGAGAAAAAGAGGCAGAAGTGTGTAATTCCAAAAATTTGAAAAACATGAAAGAAAATCTTGAAAATTCCACGGAGAATATTCTCCAGAACATCGCTGAAGACCTCAGCGCAATCAACGGGACCTGTACCGAAATCAAAGAGTCGCAACTCAACTGCGCCACCGCTGACGACCTGAACAATATGGGTACCACCATCACGTCAACCGTCACCGAGAAAGTCGATGAGATGCAGACATCCATCGAAACCCAGATGCAGACAGTCAACGAAATCGGAAGCAATCTGACTACCAAGGTCAATGACCTGAAGACCGAAATCACCAATAAGATTGATGACTTCACCGCCAATCCGCCGGTGCAGAAGATTGAAAAGACAATCCGTATCGCCAAGGAATCATGGCAAGTCTATCTCGCCATGTTCATCTCGGTGTTCACCTTCATCTTCTTCGGAGCTGCCACTATCTGGCAGGAGTCGCGCATCGAACGAGCCCGTATCTCCGACATCAAGTATCACTATATCCTGATGCACGGTGGTGTCAACTCCGAAGGACTTGACAGCATTCAGAGCTGGTTTCGCGACCCTGAACGAGTCAAGCAAATCGAAAAAGAGGTGAAAGACTACGAAGACCGTGTGCAGGAAACCGCCCGCGCCCTCGACCAGAAGCACCGCCTCGAAGAAAAAATCAACGAACTCAATTCCAAAACCAACAACAAAAATTCCAGAAAATGAAAAATCTCAACAACCTCCTCTCGCGTGTAAAAAACATCTTCGGCCACAAGGCTACCACCGCAACAGCCACGCCCTCTCTGGCAGAGCCCCCCACCGACATCTCGGTCGTAAGCGACCCGCGACTGAAAGCCGCACTCGCCGACATCGAGAAATATCTCGCCGACAACTACAGCACACCGACTGCGAAGCTGCAATATAAGGAGTACACTAACGGAGCCAGTCTTACCTCAGAAGCTGCGACCTTTGCCGTATCGCTCGTAATTCTGACGACCACGAACGGATCCGCCCATCTCCCCGACAACGTGTTGCTGCTCGGCGGAATCACATCGACCAACGATGTAAAATGGCTCGGCCCCGAACTGAGAAAGTTCACCAACTTCCTCATGCAGCTCTGCCCCAAGCACCGCATCCAGCATCTCGCCTTCGCTTTCAACAAGACCGAGAGTGACGACCTTCGCTTCGTCAAAGAAGCCGACGTCACCTGCCTCCGCCTCTACTAATCCCTAATCCCATCCAACGTCCCGGCAAGAAACCCCAACTCTTGCCGGGGCATTGCCGGGGCATTTATAGATATATTCAAGCATATACGATTGTTATGTCAGAAATTATTTGTAACTTTGTAATTAGGAATAGTAACGCTAATCTGAAAATGACCAATCTTTAACACAAAGACATACGGCGAGAGCCGAGAAAACTTTGAGAACCCCTTCGTAGTCGTTACGGGCTTTGGTCGGCCTTCAGATGCTACGCCGGGGTTCTCAATTATTACTTTTTTCAAGTTACCGAATGAAATTGCAAGAAATAGAGTATAATGATGACGGACTCATCGTTGATTCCCTTACTGGAGTATTGCTTCGTGATACACCTGAGGAAAGAGTTCGTCAACGTTTTATTACTATCCTCCAAAGTGACTATGGATATCCTAAAGAAGTGATCCAAAGGGAGGTGCCTATTCAGTCGGGCTCCAGTATTTTGCTTGATGAAACTGATGGCTCACACATCCGAGCAGACATTGTCATTTACAATTCTAAAAAGGCTGCTGTAAATAGAGACCAAGGTAATATTTTATTTGTTGTTGAATGTAAGCAGCCTAATGTTACTGATGGTTACGCACAACTTGTTTCTTATATATTCAACACATCTGCGATAGGTGGAGTGTGGACTAATGGGGAGGGAATCTCTGTATATAGAAAGAATAAGTCTAATATTGGACTTGACGAAATTCTTTCTCTTCCACGATACAGAGAAAAATGGCAGGATGGGGATGAAATACCCAATAAATCTTCACTTCCTCGCCCTCAAAATATTCGCTTCTTATTGGCAAGTTGCCATAACAAGCTTTACGGGCGCGGTATGGAAAATGAAGACTTTGACTTAGCAATGGATATGGTTCGCATATTACTCGCTAAAATTGAAGATGAAACTGCGCCAGGTGAGAATCCGCGATTTTGGATAACAAATTCTGAGTATCATTCTTCAGATGGTAGAGCGAGAGCGGCAGCGGAAGTACAATCATTATTTAGAGAATATGCTAATCAATATCCTGATATATTCGATGAACACGAAAAAATTCAAGTAGGCGATGATTGCATTGCAGAAGCTGTTGGGATTCTGAAAGATTGGAGTTTAGCCGCTCGAATCGATGATGCTGACGATTGGGATTTAATGGGCGAAACCTATGAACAGTTTACTCATATTAATCTTAAACGGCAACAGGGTCAATTTTTTACAAATAGATTAGTCGTATCTATGATGATTAGGGTATTGGATCCCAAAATAGGAGAACATACTCTTGACCCAGCAGGCGGTAGCGGAGGGTTTGCAACAGCAATTTTTAGGTATTTGCGTAGAAAGGTTTTAGAATCTACTCAACCCAATTCACCATCTCGACAAAGACAACTATCTTTGATTAAAGATAATGTGTTTTTAGTCGAAATTGCTAAACGTTTGGTAAAAATCGCCAAGTGTGCTATGCTTATGACAGGAGATGGTCAATCTGGCATGACAAGAGGCAATTCTCTTGACAGCTATGATAGACTTGACCCTTGGATAATATCACGTTGCTGTAAGGGAAAATCTAATGCGCCTGATGTTATCGCCACCAATCCACCCTTTTCAGGTCAAAAGGTGGAGTCGATGATTTCTGATAGAACGATTCTCCGTAATTATATTTTCGGTCATTCTTATAAGATTCAAGATAATGGCGAATATATTTTCGCCAACTCAGACGATGATTTGTTGTTGAGGCAAGCACCTGAAATTCTTTTTTTGGAAAGATGCCTCGACCGGTTAAAGCCCGGAGGTAGACTTGGTATAGTTATGCCAAAAGGTTTTTTAGATAACATAAGCTATGAGCAATATCGTCAATGGCTACTTGCTAATTTCAAACTTGATGGTGTTGTGACTCTTCATAAAGATACTTTTCAACCTGACACCGGTGTGAGGACTTGTGTATTGTTCATATCAAAACCTTTGATTTCGTCTGATTTACCATCTAATTATCCTATTTTTATGGCTCAGTCACAAAGAATAGGTCAAGACTCTAAAGGTAATCCCGTTTATATATTAGATGGCAACGGTAGAAGTACTGGTATATTAAATCAAGATCTTGACGAAATAGCACAGGCTTTTGTCGATTTTAAGAAAGGTGAACCACATCCTGATTCAGATTATATATTTTCAACCGAACTCAGTGCTATAAAGGACCACTATAATATTAATCCTCAACATTATTGTCCAAAATTAAACGAAGCACTTCGTAAAGTCTTAGACTTCGATAATAAAGAGGGATGGTCCACTACTACGGTTGGGCAATTAGAAGCCGATATGAAAATTTATATTGGCCCACGTTGGAATTCATCTACTATCAAGGTTGATAATCCTACGGACACTTCTGAATTGATACCCTTTCTTACTGCTAATGCCGCTCTTGAATTACGAAGATTTTCTATAAAATGGATGAATCCTTTCAAGGCTTCAAAACAGCAACAAATGTACATGGATATGCTAAAAGTTAAAGAGGGAGATATTCTCATATCTCGCTCTGGAACTATTGGCAAAGTCACCTATGCTACAAAACGCTTATCAGAAGACTTTCTTATAAGCGATGATTTAGTTAGAGTTCGCGTAAAAGACAGACAATTAAGAGCTTATCTTTTGACTTATTTTATGTCTAAAACTGCACTCCATCTAATGTTATTGGATGAGTATGGTTCAGTTCAACAACATTTACAACCACGTCATATTCAACAAATGATTGTACCAATACCAGAAGATTGGAATTTGGCAAAAGATATGATTAAAGCAGGAGATGCGTTTATTCTTGCCATGGAGAAAATGTCAGATGCTGACAATATGGTACAAACTATGGGGTTTGACTCTCTAATTTAACGATATTCATTACACTTATTTTTAAATTGAATATGTTCTTATCCCACCGTTGCTCTAACAATAGTTTAACCGATACTAATTCTTGAACTATTCGGTAATGATACTGTTTGTCGACTCCGCCAAAGTAACTCAATGGATTCCAAGTAATCTTATACCACAGAGACTTCATCGAATTAATGATTAGACCTATTTAAGACTATGTCATTCAAAGCAAAAGTATCAATAGATGCGAACGGCATTAAAGAAGAAAGATCTGTATTATTTATACGTACTCTTCTGCTTGGCCGAACATCTAATAATATTGATTTGGGTACCACCCAATCCAATATTGATGGCTACATAGAATTACTCGACTCTTCGAATAGAGTTAGTGGGAAAATTACAGTTCAGGTTAAAACAGTGACAAAAAGAGATGAGGGACTTAACAAATTCCCTTGTCCGACATCTCTATTTGCATACGCCGAAGCGACAACCGATAATGTTTTCTTATTGGCGGTAGATCATTCTCAGGACAAAGTTTTGTATAAGTATATTTCGCCAAAACTTATAAACGAAAACCGCGATAAAGAGCAGCAAGAAACCATTACATTGCATTTCACACAAAACGAAGAATTGCGCAAAGACAATATCGACGCAGTGCTTAAAGAATGGTTAGGGATTTGCAATAACCGTACGCATTTCTTAGCAAATGGGGAAGAAATTATAAAAGAGAACAAGGAGCTTAAATCCTATCTCTTAAGTATGCCAGATGCGGTTACTGATTTAACATCTTCCGACATTCAAGAAATTCAAATTTTTTCTGACGAGTATAATAAACTTCTTAACGTTGAATTTAACTGCCTAAAACGGGCTCTGTTTTCTAACGTATGGAAACGAGGTATTGCAATTTATGCCTATTCTGATGATTCATTAGAATTCTCCCTATATAATATTAATATGGGGCAACTGATTTCTCCAATAGTACAAATGCCGAAGTGTTCAATATTCGAACTAACCCATAAGCATGATTATGCATCATTTTCTCAAGCAGAGAATAAAATTAAAATCAACCCCAAATTATATGCTCTTTCCATAATAAAAAATCATGTAGAAGACTTTATAAAGAAACGGAGAATTATACCATTTGATGAGACTTTTTTAATCGAATATGTCTATGAATTTATAGAGGCAAACAGCAGACATCTGCATTTGAAAAAGAATTCAGATATAAATATTCATTCTTTGATTAAACATTTTCAATCAAGCAACCCTAATATAGAAATATACCCTGTTCATTTAGTGTCTGGAGGCAAAACCATATATCTTAATACTGTATATGAGGCTGCTAAAAGTCTTGAGAATATGGGGTATACATTAATCAAATGTCCGTACCCTTCAAAAGGTTCTTATGGTAATACTGGTATGGTGTATGATTATTTTTCTCCGTCTACAGCATTGGAAAAATCACGGGTAGTAATTCAGAATACATTTCGCGCCTACCAAAATTTTATACAATCTGACTTCCCATTATTAGTAAACGAGCTTGATATATTTTATGGAGGGAATCTAATATCGGTTATAGTCGATTATTCTGATCCCGGACAAAAGTTTATATTTTACAGCTATTATTATCGAAGCATACAGCCATATAATGAAAGAATCATAACTGTTGAAGATATAAGCGATTCAGCAATTATGAAGGAGAATAATTTATCCTCACCTTCAGATTTATTTAGTAAAGATACTGTTACATTTAATGGTAGAGAATATGCTTGTTTTAGAGGAGGTGGGCTAAATGATATGACTATACTGTTTGGAAAATACAATTGTCTAACTTTCTTATATGAGTTACTAAAAAATCATTTTGATGATTTTTTCAAGAATAAAGGGCTTGGCAAATGTAAATAAAGCCAAAGTTATATTCTATGAATCTGACAAGTACATATTCCACGGAGAATCAGGCAGAAGAATAAGGTCGATGCTTGGTAGACGGCTATCGGGCTTCACGATGTCAAAAGATTTAAAAATGTAATATGAGCGAATTTGATGAGTACATAGTCCATGGCGAGCCGGGACAGAAGGAGAAGGCTGATGCTTGGCAGACGGCTATCGGTCTTCAGGATGTGGATGGGTTGAAAGTTTCGACCTATCTGCTTGACACTGCGCGTCAGCATATCGAGGGCGACATATCCATTGATGAGGCTCGCGACCGTATCAAGTCATATTATGAAACTAAATCCGGACATGATGCTGTGGATGAGGAAGGCGATAAAGTTTCTGCCAATATCGCTATGATTATCATGGAGCCGTCCTTTGCGTTCTCCCTTATTGGACTAACTTCTATTCATCGCCGTATCTTTGATGGTGTATTCAAGTTTGCCGGACAATTGCGACAGGTCGAACTTAGCAAAAAGGAATGGGTGCTTGGAAGAAATGCCTCGGTGAGTTACCAACCGGCTGTTGACTTACGCGAAGCTATCGAATATGACCTGTCACGGGAGAAAGAGTTTGACTATTCAAATCGTCCAATGACGGAGATTATCAATCACCTATCTCAGTTTATTGCAGACCTATGGCAAATACACCCTTTCCGTGAGGGCAACACTCGCACAACTGCGGTATTCCTCATAAAGTATCTCCGCTCGATGGGTATTCCGGTAACCAACGATATGTTCAAGGAACATTCATGGTATTTCCGCAATGCCCTCGTCAGAGCATCATATAAAGGATTGAATATCTCGCCTACAACCGAATTTGTGGAACGATTTCTCCGCAATGTGATTCTCGGCGAAAAGAATGAACTCCGCAACCGTGATATGCTCGTCGGGGTATCCCTTCCGACAACATCTGCCCAAAGTATCACGATGCCCAATCCAAAGTATCAATTTGACACTTTGGATTGTACTTTGGAAGAGTTGGCAGTACTCAAGACTATCGAAGACAATCCTAAAATCACCCAGACTGAGATTGCAAAATCTATAAAGAAATCAGCATCTACAGTCAAGCGCATTACCTCTGACCTCGTCAAAAAAGGCATAATAAGTCGTCGCAACGGTCGTCGCAACGGCTGGTGGGAAATCTTATCAAAAGAATAACGATTATGACTGAAAAAGAAATACTTCAATTGCGCGACTTGGCTGAGGCCGGACAGGTGCAGTTTAAGGAACGTATCACAAATAAAGAGGATAAATATGACATCGGCTGCGAGATGGTGGCATTCAGTAACTCTCGTGGCGGCAGACTTGTTATTGGCATCAATGACAAGTCGGGAGAGATCAATGCACTGTCATATATGGAGTTGCAGGAAACAACCAATCTGCTGACGAGCATTGCCTCAGAAAACGTGATTCCTAATGTACTAATTGACGTTGAGAATGTACCGACTACGGGTGGAGCGGTTGTCGTAGCAACAATTCCAGAAGGCAAAAACAAGCCTTATCATGACAATAAAGGTATAATATGGGTTAAGAATGGAGCGGACAAGCGTAAGGTATTTGACAATTCGGAGCTTGCCGACATGATGGGTGACTGTGGTCGATATTATGCCGATGAAGAGGCAGTGCGCGATGCTTCCATTGAAGATCTTGATGCCGATACCATCAAACTGTATATGATGGAGCGTTTCTCCCCGGTGTTCCGAGGCAAGAATATTGATGAACTGACAATGAAGGATTATTCGCTTGACCAGATGGCGGGATTCGTCATCAAGGGAGCGACTATCGAGCGGCTTTTGCGGAATCTTCGTTTCATTCGTCCTGACGGTCAAATGACGAAGGCGGCGATGATGCTTTTCGGTAAATACACTCAGCGTTGGTTGCCGGAAATTACGGCCAAATGTATCTGCTTCTTCGGTAATTCTGTCGGAGGCACTCAGTTCCGCGACAAGATGCACGACATGGAAATCGAAGGAAATTTGCTTCATCAGTACCGTACCATCATGAACTTCTTTACCCGCAATCTACGGAAGGTGCAGGTAAAACGCGAGTTCAATTCTCTCGGGGAAATGGAGATTCCCTACGAGAGTCTGACGGAGTATGTTGTCAATGCCTTGGTGCATCGGTCGCTGAATATAAAGACTCCGATTCGTATCTTCATCTTTGATGACCGGGTAGAGATACACAGTCCCGGTTCACTCCCCAATGGTCTAACTATCGAAGATGTGAAGAACGGAACCTCCATGCCTCGTAATGTGTTCCTTTTCACAAATGCAAATTATCTGCTTCCATACACGGGAGCCGGAAGCGGTTTACGCCGTGCGTTGGAATATGACCCGGATGCGGTTTTCTCGAATGGTGTTTCCGACAAGGAAATCACCCATGCCTCCAATGAGTTCGTCATCACCATTCCCCGGAAAAGTAACCAAGTTACTGACCAAAGTAACTTAGTTACCGACCAAGCATCCTCAAAAAGTGAGCAAGTTACTGACCAACCTCACCGCAAAAGTGACCAAGTTCCCGACCCAGTTATTAGTAAAACCGACCCAGCTTACTTTGAAGCCGACCCACCTATCGACCCAGTTCCATCAAAATCCGACCTACCTACCGACCCAGTTAGGCTAAAATTATCAAAAAAGCAACAGGATATTCGCAACTTTTGCTCCGTACCAAGAAGTCGTAAAGAGATATTGGAACGTGCTGGAGTTTCTGCGCATTTTGATAATAGAAAGAAATATATCTATGATTTGGTTGAGGCTGGTGTACTTGAACCCACCATCCCCGAAAAGCCCAATGATCCGAATCAGAAGTACCGACGAAAGAAATAATCGGATAACTTTACCCTCAAATTAACGACAGAAACAATGAATAAAGACCTTGACACACAGATAAAGGAGGCTCTTAAAGCTTATCTGGCTTCGGGAGTTGAGGATCAGGTGGACTATCAGAAGTTTTACCTCTATTCCATCGTGACCCACTCAACTGCAATTGAGGGTTCTACTGTCACTGAAATTGAAAACCAACTTCTTTTCGATGAGGGTATTGCAGCAAAGGGGCGCTCTTTGACTGAGCAGATGATGAACGTCGATCTTAAAGACGCTTATCTTTATGCTTTCAAGGTAGCGTCCGAGAATCCCATATATACGCCTCAGTTATTGCAACAATTGTCTGCCCTCGTGATGCGACGCACAGGAAGTGAATACTCTACCATTGCCGGACAATTCGATTCATCAAAGGGCGAATTTCGGTTGTGTAATGTCAGTGCAGGAATCGGCGGCAGGAGTTATCTTGCATATAATAAGGTTTCACGAGCCGTGGATGATTTTTGCGGATGGCTTAATCAAGAAGTTGCAAATGTTGACACAACGGATATTGCGACATGTTACCGTCTGAGTTTTGAGGCTCACTTTAGGCTGGTTACCATCCACCCTTGGGTGGACGGTAATGGCCGGACTACAAGGTTGGTGATGAATATGATTCAACGGCAGTTGGGACTGGTTCCTTCCATAGTCAGAAAAGAAGACAAGGGAGAGTATATCCAGTCGTTGGTTGATAGCCGTGAGAATGATAATTCTACCATAGCGCAGGATATGATGCTTCGTCACCATATATCGAACCTCAAACGTCGGGTTTTACAGTATCAAGAAGGCGATGGCTTGATTAATAACAATGTCGGTGTAAATATCGGTGTAAATGTCGGTGTAAACAAGAATGGTGTCGGTGTAAAACTTACCAACACACAAAGAAAGATATATGAGTTGATACAGGCAAATCAAAGCATCACCCATTCTGAAATGGCAAAAGCTCTTTCCGTTACATCCAAAACAGCTGAACGAGCCACAAAAGCATTAAGAGACTTCGGATTGTTAGGGCGCGAGGGTTCTGACAAGACCGGCAGATGGATAATCCTGAAATAGCCGCTATTTTTTAACAGCATCAAGTAACATTGTCGGTATAGTAACATGAAGTATTGATTATGGAAAAGTATGAAGGGACAAGATATAATTCAAAATGGGATGGATCGACATGGTTCATTCTGGGACTGGTTGCTGTGTGCTGCGCTGTTCCTTATCTCTTGGATGACGGAATTTGGCCGACGATTATTTGTCTTGTGATGTTGGCGTTTGTCTTAGTGACATTCCTCAGTATCTACTACCGCATTGACGGAGATACACTTGTGGTATATTCTTTTTTTATCCCTACCGCCTACCCCATTGATAAGATTAAGGAGATTAAGCCGACAAAAAGTATACTCTCATCACCGGCAACATCGCTGTCTCATCGTTTGGCAATCACCTTCACCGACCGAAAGATTCTCAAAAGCTCCATTCCTCTCATTATATCGCCCGTGCGTCAAGAGGAATTTATCCGGCAACTTCTTTCTGTCAATCCACAAATTAAGCATTTGGCATAGGTAGGTTGAGGCAAAAGAAGCAATCATTCGCTACTCAATATATCATATAATAAATATTTTTACTGCCTTTGCAGTATTAAAAGATAGATTGAGTATGGCAAAGTCTTCGGCTTAGCCGCTTTGCACTTTACAATAAAGACAATGGCAAAGAACACAATGGGTACTAAGTTACCCCGGAAACTGGAGCAGAAAATGGCTCTAATGGGCGAGCAGATTAAGCTCGCCCGGCTGCGTCGTAATCTTTCGATTGCGCAGGTTGCTGAACGTGCGACCTGTTCGCCACTCACTGTGACCCGCATCGAGAAAGGTTCTCCTACGGTTTCAATCGGAATCTATGCCCGTGTTCTTTATGCTCTGCAACTTGATGATGATCTTCTTTTGATTGCCAAGGAGGATACACTCGGACGCAGCTTACAGGATTTAAATCTCAAACATCGCCAACGTGCGTCAAAGAAGTCATAGTTCATAGACACTATGAATATATCGGCTCAAATCACGTGCAAATATGGCAAAAATCGGCTCAAATCGAGCCGATAATCCAATAAATATGCGTAATTTTGAGCCGATAAAAACTTTCAGATATGACTCAAGAGATTGAAATCCTTCAGTTCCTTCACTACAATCCAGAGGCATCACGTGCTGAAATAGGCTCGTCATTGACCAATTCACCAAGTCCGGCAACACTCAAACGATTGATTGCCGATGGCGTCGCTAAAGGACACATAGAGGTTGTCGGTCGTGGTCCGGCTACTCGTTATAGACTTACTCCGCAGGCTCATGTGACTATGGAGCTGAACCTTGACACATACTTTGACAAGGATATCGACGAGCGTCAGGTGCAGGAGTCGTTCAATTTTGAGCTCATAAATGAAATTCTTTCAAAGGTGGATTTATTCTCCGATGAGGAACTGCAACGGCTTGATGACGCACAGGAACTGTTCCGTAAGCATCTTTCGGAAATGTCAGAGTTGGAATATCGTAAAGAGATGGAACGTCTCGGAATCGATTTGTCATGGAAATCTTCGCAGATAGAGGGCAACACTTATTCTTTGCTTGAAACTGAAAGGCTGCTGAAAGAGAAACAAACGGCAAGCGGAAAAACCAAGGAGGAAGCCGTGATGCTACTCAATCACAAGGATGCTCTCGACTTTATTCTTGATGTGCCGGACTATCTTAAAGATTTGACAGTCGCTCGTATCGAGGAGATTCACGCGTTACTTACAAAAGAATTAGGTGTTGAGAGAAACATCCGTCACCGCCGTGTAGGTATTACTGGAACAAACTACACTCCGCTTGACAATGAGTTTCAGATTCGTGAGGCACTTGAAGATACAGTGCGACTAATAAACGGCAAGAGCAACATCTTCGAGAAAGCTCTGCTCGCGCTCGTTTTACTCAGCTATATTCAGGCGTTCACCGACGGCAACAAACGCACAGCCAGAATTGTGAGCAACGGCATTCTAATCGCCAACGGCTATTGCCCGATTTCATTCCGCACAGTGGATTCGATTGACTACAAAAAGGCTATGCTGATGTTCTACGAGCAGAACAATATCGCAGCCTTCAAACGCATCTTCATCGACCAATTCCTCTTCGCCGTCAAGACTTACTTTTAGAAAATTTTTAAGTACATGACAAAAATTTGAAAACATCGAATTTTGGGGTATAAGTCGGACGCATAAGTATGGTCGAAATCTCTTCCAATCCATATTTGACAAGCGACTTTGCCTTTCTTCCATGTTTCAGAATC
>RIBJ01000044.1 GCA_003762715.1 Muribaculaceae bacterium Isolate-104 (HZI)
AATTTTGCATCGTGAGAATCGGATATTTTGGAAAAATCCTCAAAAATCAGTTGCCTGAAAAATATCATAATCTCAAAGCACTAAAAAAGAGAGGCTGCGCCGTAAACCTTAATTACGACACAGCCTCTTTTTGCTTTTGAGTTACTCCAGATCCAAAGGCATGTAATGCTGATAGGGGTGGTCACATGCCGGGCATTCCTTAGGCGGCTCTGTGCCTTTATGCACATATCCGCACACAAGACAGCGCCACAAAATCGGTTTTTCGCGTTTCCACACAGTTCCTGCCTTAACCTGCTCATGCAAACGTGCAAAGCGGTCAAGATGATGCTGCTCTGCCTTAGCTATGGCAAGGAAATGCTCGGCAATTTCAGGAAAACCTTCCTGCTTTGCTATCTTGGCATACTCGTGGTAAGCCTGTACTCCGCCAACCTCTTCCTCGCCCATTGACACCATGAGGTTCTCCTCTGTGGTTGTCGGCGGGAGAGCATCGACATTTACCGTGCCCACAACCGATCCGCCGCCAAGCATCTTCAGAAAAACTTTTGCATGATGCAATTCGTTGTCTGCGGTTTCTCTGAAAATTTCACCGACAGGAAAATAATTTTCCTTGTCAGCCTGCTTTGCATAGAATGTATAGCGGGCATATGACTGAGACTCATTGAGATAGGAAGAGACGATGTTTTTCTCTGTCTGGGTTCCTTTTAGGTTTGCTTTTGCCATATCCTGATTATTAGTTGTTGGTTATACTCGATTTTCACTAACTAAAACGCCGATGCACATGGCAAGGTTCAGCAAACAGGACTAATCTTCAAGAAAATATGTCAACGATGTAACCACTCTCACCTTTTTAATATAGGGTGTGGTAGCATCGCGGTCCTCGATAGAAAACTGACCCTGACGCGCGGTCTTTATCTTGCCGAGACGACTGTCGGAATCATCGGCAAATTTCTTTGCCGCCTCGCGGGCATTCTGCGTTGCCTCAGCAATCATTTCGGGCTTTATGCTGTTCAGGTCGGTGAAATCATAGGTAATTGTAGTGCTGTAGTCGCTTATAATAGCGATGCCCTTGCTGAACAGCTCGCCCTGCCGGTTTATCAGAGAATGAACCTGCTTGACCTTGGATGAGCTGACAGTCACAACAGATGTCACCGCATAGTTGTATGGCAGCGGATTGGTGTTGTATCTGTCGGTCTGCAAATCCTGCACCTTGGGGGCTCCTATGCTTATTTCATCCTGCGACAGCCCGTTTGCCACAAGAAAGTCCACAATCTGATTATTGACAGCCGTCACTCTCTGGTACACCGTAGGCAAATCATTGCCCACCTCCTTGAACATAATAGGCCATGTCACAAGATTGGCATTAACCTCGCGCTCGGCAAGCCCTTTTACATCAACTACCCGCTGGCGGTCGGTAAATGAGTTCAATCCGCTTTTGACACAAAGACCAAGCGCAAGCAGACCCGCTGCAAGCACCACAGAAGCAATAATGTTTGTTAGTTTCATAAAAGTATGGTTTTAATTGTTAAACGACAGCATCTGTTCCATAAGCGAACGGTCATTGCTAAGACGCGGCACCTTGCGCTGACCGCCGAGTTTTCCGGTCGACTCAAGCCACGCGTCAAACAAGCCCCTGCGGGCTTCGACAACCGTGAGATTATCAAGAAATATATCTCCGGCGCGCTTAGCCTGATAATCGCTGTTCTCAGCCTTCAGGCAATCGTCCAGAACCTTCGCGAAGGCTATCATGTCTGCCGGAGCCGTGGAAAATTCAACCAGCCATTCATGACGACCCTTGTTGCCATCCGCGCTGAAAACAGGCGCCACGGTATAGTCCTTGACCGCGCAACCCAACCTGTCGCACGCCGTCCTGATTGCCGCATCGGTATTATAGACCATCACTTCTTCTCCAAACGCGTTTATAAAACTCTTTGTTCTGCCAGCTATTGTTATTGTAAGAGGATTTACCGACTCAATCTTAACCACATCGCCAATCGGGTATCGCCACAAACC
Organism: Muribaculaceae bacterium Isolate-104 (HZI); assembly: GCA_003762715.1. GTDB lineage: Bacteria > Bacteroidota > Bacteroidia > Bacteroidales > Muribaculaceae > Paramuribaculum. The sequence continues at coordinate 2,011 of RIBJ01000044.1, forward strand.
GTTGCACGAGGTGATTACCAATGCGTATTTTTCGCCTTTGACAACCTCCCACACCGGCACAGGCTCGGCTTCGGGGCTGCCTGCCGGCACAAATTCGTAAAACACTCCCGCGTCCATCATCAGCAACATCTCAGGCGAATCCGGACGTAGCTGCGCGGCAAAGAAGCCTTCAGACGCATTGTAATTTTCCCAGTACCTCATCTTTGCGGGGTCTGTTACCGACATGTACTCTTTTCTGTACGGGCCGAACGCTATGCCTCCGTGGAAAAACACTTCCAGCCGAGGCCACACCTCATGTATGTTCCGGGCGCCTTTTGCCTTGATGATTTCCCGAAGCACCGTCAGAAACCATGACGGCACACCTGAGATATTGGTCACATCAGCCTCCGAAGCCGCCCGCACAAGAGCCGGCAGCTTCTGGTGCCAGTCCTGCATGAGAGCCACTTCTTTCGACGGCACGCGCACAAGGTTTACAAGCGGATTTATGCAGTCAATCAAGGTTGCCGACAGGTCGCCCACCTTGGCTCCCGAGCGCTCAAGATTAAGTTCATTCGCATAACTGCCTCCGAGAATAAACGACTTGCCGTCAAAAATACGGCTGTCGTCATAACAGGACAGATAAAGCGCCACCGAATCGGACGCTCCGCGATAATGACACCGTTTCAGCGACTCGGCTGTAACCGGAATGTACTTGCTCTTGCCGTCGCTGGTTCCGGAAGACTGCGCGAAGCGGCGTGTAACGCCCCGCCACAGCACATCGCGCTCTCCGGCTATCATTCTCATGACATAGGGACGCAGCTCGTCATAAGGAGTCACACCGACCGCCTGCACATAATCGGAATATGAGCGGACGGCACCGTAGCCGTGCTGCCTGCCCCACTCCGTCGCCCCGGCGTCTGCCACAAGCCGCGCAAGCTCCCGGCGCTGCACCGCCTCCGCGTCTACTGCCGCATCCACACACTTTTGCGCCCGGCGCACAAACAAAGGTCTGAGCAATCTGGTAAGATTCATAACAATAATGCTGTTCAATCAACGCAAAAGTATAAAAAATCAAGGAACAAACCGACTTGCAGACACGTTTTATAAGCGAGGGATGAACATTACTCCACACGTTACCGTTCTGTCCGTCGCGTTTTATTCATGATATTTATTAATTTTGCAAACGAAAACATAGCCGATATGAAGACAAGAAAAGTTCTTAGCCTTATCGCATTTGCTTTCATGACTGTAGCGCTGGGCGCATGCAGCGACGACAACGACTATTATTACTCCCCGCTCATAGGCGACTGGGTTCTTGTCGCCGACAAGTACGGACCTGTTGACGGCGACCAGCCGATATTCCAGTTCTATACCGACGGCAGCGGCACCTATACCGACTACGACTGGGGAAACGAATATACTTACGCAATTTACTGGGAACCGGACGGCGACCTGCTGTACATCAATTTCAGTGACGGGCAACAATGGGTATATCAATGGGATATAGACGGTACATTTCTGTATCTGAGAGACCTTGACACCGGCAGCCTGCTCACATTCCAGATGTATTAGACATTCGCTCCGGCTCTCTCAAAAAGAAAAATGAACGAGCCCGAACTGCCACAAAACGAAAAATGGACTGAAATAGAGCACCTGCCCAAGTGGGACGAGGAGTACTACGATGTGTACACCGCGAAGAAACACGGAAAATGGGTGATGCTCAAAACACTCAAGAGTCACTATAAAGACGACCCCCGCTTTATGGTGATGATAGAGAAGGAGTTTGATGTGCGCTACAACCTCGCTCATCCGCACATAGTCATGATAAACGACTTCGAGGATGTGCCGGGGCTCGGAAGATGCATCATCACCGACGATGTCTACGGCGATTCTCTAAGCACTCTCCTTGAGCAGAAAAAGGTCACCGGAGAACATCTTGAAAAAATATGCACCCAGCTCGTGGACGCTCTCGACTATATACAGCGCAACCATATCGTCCACTTTCCCGTAAAGCCGGAAACCATAATATTCACCGAGAACATCGGCAATCTCAAGCTGATTGACGTCGGTTTTGACCAGCGCGAGCACCTCAGCCCGGCAGACGCGGAGGAAGACATCCTGAACTTCGGCAACGTTTTGTCACAGGTTCTGTCACAGGTTCCGGACGCGCCTGCCCGCCTGAAGAAAATAGCGGCAAAGTGCACCGACCCCAATCCGCGCAACCGCTACCAGAACATTCACAGCCTGCGCATGGACCTCGCCAACCGTTCAGGCAACAAAATGTACATAGCCATAATAGCGTTTCTGATTATAATGATCGGCATACTGATATGGCTCAACTCGGCGGGAGCCCCTGCCCGCCCCGACACCTTGCCGGCAGCATTAGTCCGGTCATCATCATTTCTTTTATAATTTGTTACAATTTTGCTATGAGTGTTGAAGTAAAAATCATCACCCCGTCCCGCAAGGAACTTAAAAAATATGTACGCTTCGGCATAGACCTGTACAAAGGCAACGACTGCTTTGTGCCCCCGCTGGTGTCTGAAGAGACCGAGACCCTTATGCCCGACAAGAATCCGGCTTTCGAATACTGCGACGCATGCTCTTTCATGGCTTTCCGCGACGGCAAGCCTGCCGGACGCATAACCGCCATAGTAAACGAACTGGTAAACGAACGCACCGGCAAAAAAGAAGCCAGATTCGGATTTGTCGACTTTACCGACGATGCCGAAGTTGTAGATGCCCTGTTCAATGCAGCCGAAAACTGGAGCCGCGCCAAAGGCATGACAGAGATAATCGGTCCCATGGGATTTACAGACATGGACCATGAAGGGATGCTTGTCGAAGGCTTTGACGAGCTCGGCACAATGGCTACCATATACAACTACGCTTACTACCCCGAACACATGCAGCGCCTCGGCTATACAAAAGACACCGACTGGGTGGAATTTCGCATGACGGTGCCCGACAGCGTGCCCGACAAGTTTCTGCGCATAACCGACATTGTCAAGAAAAAATACGGACTCCGCAACCTGAGCTACACCTCGCGAAAAAAACTCAAGGACGACTATGGCGTTGCCCTGTTTGAACTTATAAACCAGGCGTATGACGGGCTATACGGCTACTCTCCGCTCTCTCCCGCCCAGATTGAATACTATATTGACAAATACCTCGGTATTCTGCGGCTTGACTGTGTGAGCATCATTGTCGACAAAGACAACTCTCTTGTGGGGGTAGGCATCTCCATACCCTCCTTTTCAAAAGCCTTGCAGAAATCGCGCGGCAAACTGATGCCGTTCGGCTGGATTCATCTGCTTAAAGCTCTTAAAGGCAAAAACGATGTCGTAGACCTCATGCTTGTGGCAATAAAGCCTGAATATCAAAGCAAGGGTGTGAACGCACTGCTGTTTGCCGACCTCATACCCGTTTTCAAGAAAAACGGATACAAATGGGCAGAAAGCAATCTGGAGCTTGAGGACAACGCCAATGTGCAGCTGCAATGGCAGTACTTTGAACGGCGCCAGCACCGGCGCCGCAGAGCATTCCGCAAATCGCTCTGACTTAAGACTTTTATATAATACCATAACAACTCATCATTATGACCAATCGCTATCTCACCCTCCTCATGGCAAGCGGACTCATAGCCGCTGCAAAAGGAGCCGACACCAAACCGAATGTGGTTATGATTGTAGCCGACGACCTCGGTTACGGCGACCTTGAATGCTACGGTGCCAAAAACGTATCTACCCCGGCTGTCAACCGGCTTGCAGGCAACGGCATCCGTTTTACCGACACCCATGCTGTAGCGGCAACAAGCACACCCTCGCGCTACTCGCTTCTGACCGGCGAATACCCCTGGAGACGACCCGGCACCGATGTAGCACCCGGCGACGCCGGCATGATAATACGCCCGGAGCAGTTCACTCTTGCCGACATGTTTAGAAGCGGAGGCTACGCAACCGCAGCAATCGGCAAATGGCATCTCGGTCTTGGCGATAAAACCGGCACACAGGACTGGAACGCCCCTCTGGCGGCTTCGCCCGCCGACCTGGGCTTTGACTACCATTATATAATGGCGGCTACTTCCGACCGCGTGCCCTGCGTGTTCATAGAGCAAGGATTTGTGGCAAACTACGATCCCTCCGACTCTATTTTTGTCAGCTATCGGAAAAATTTTGAAGGCGAACCCACCGGAGCCGAAAATCCCGAGCTGCTTTACAATCTCCGCCACAGCCACGGGCATGACATGAGCATTGTAAACGGAATAGGACGCATAGGCTATATGAAAGGCGGCGGCAAAGCGCGCTGGAAAGACGAAAACATTGCCGACTCCATAACCGCAAAAGCTGTCAATTTCATAATGGAGCACAAAAACGAGCCGTTCTTCATGTACTTTGCTACCAACGACGTGCATGTGCCCCGTTTCCCGCACGACCGTTTCCGCGGCAAAAACCCTATGGGACTGCGCGGCGATGCGATTGTGCAGTTCGACTGGTCTGTCGACCATATTATGAAAGCTCTTGAGGAGGCAGGAGTCGCCGACAACACCATTGTTATACTCACCAGCGACAACGGTCCGGTGCTTGACGACGGCTACGACGACAAAGCCGAGGAGCTCCTCAACGGACACTCCCCCGCAGGACCCTTCCGCGGCAACAAATACAGCTCGTTTGAGGGTGGCACAGCTGTGCCGTTCATTGTCAGCTGGCCCGGACACACCACTCCCGGAACAGAAAGCCACGCACTTGTCAGCCACATTGACCTGATGCGTTCATTAGGAACCCTTTTCGGAGCACGACTGCCCAAAGGCAGCGCCTGCGACAGCGAAAACCATATCGAAACTATACTCGGACAAAACAGCGACTCCCGCAGATATGTTTCCGAGATGTCAAATAACCATGTACTGTCCGTGCGTTCCGGCAAATGGAAATATATCGAGCCTTCGGACGGTCCGAAAATGATTCCCTGGGGCCCGAAGATTGAAACCGGCAACTCGCCCGAACCTCAGTTGTACGACATGTCTGTCGACAAGGGTGAACGCGTCAATGTCGCAGCATCCCACCCCGATGTAGTTGCACAGATGCAGGAGTACATCCGGCACGCCCGCCAGAAAAGATAACCACCCACACCATAAATATATGTATAGCCCGCCTATAAAGCGGGCTATTTTTTTGACTTGGAGTATGATAAAAAGAGAACGCGCCAAAGGGTGGTGGAACCGAAAGGCGCGTTGAGAAGGTTATCCTGAAAAGGTGAAGCGGCTTTTTAATAACGCCAGCAAAATGCCTTCTCTTTGAAATTACTAACAACCTAAACAATATAAAGTTTATCAGCAACGCGTTCTTTTAACATTTCAATCTCTCATTTTTAACATTTGAAAGTCTTTGCAAGGATATTACTCTGTTTATTAACCAATTAAAACTTTAACATTTACGAGTGTGAAAATTAAGACAACATCCGGCTTTTTCGCGTCGTAACTTTGCACTCACACAAACACACAAAAAACACTTAAACACACACAAACATGAGAAAGAAAAAACAAATCACCCTCCGCATTGAATGGATTGAAACAATTGCCACCCTCGTATCATCGCTGCAGCTCGATGTAATGAACGCCGTAATTGCCTATCTGACAGACGGCACCGTAACAAAGATTGACAACATTGATGCCGCCGAGATGTTTATGGACATCAAAAAAGATATTGACGCCCGCGCCGAGCAGCGCCGCCGCAAGGCCGCCGAGCGCCGCGCCAAAAAAGCGCCTGTACCCGGCTATCTGCCTGAGAAAGCACCCGAAAATCTCGAAGAGCTTGTGCAGGCTAACGAGGTTGTAGCCGCAGTTGTGAACAACTCTTCCGTGAAAAATCTGAGGATGTACCACAAACCGCTGCTCATGGAGCTTGCCTTGCAGGTAGCCGCATGGTGGCGCGAGCATCCCTCCGAAGAGCTGCCCACTCCTGCACGGCTCCAGGCAGAAATCTACCGCCGTTTCAGCGCCGTGGCGCGCGAGCTTGCTACAGGCACAGTTGTCACCCGCGAGAAATGGGTTGCCTACATGGCTCCGTTTGTAAAAAACACCCGCAAGAAAATAGCGGTATGACAGATTCTGCAGCTTAGCACGCACGGCAATTATAACGATTTGCCAGCCTATTGTTTGATGTAACCATTTTTTGCGCTATCTTTGTATTTCTACATCAAACAATAAACATGGCTATGGACTCAAAGAAATTCTTGCTGCAAGAAAAAGACATACCCACGGCATGGTTCAACATCATACCGGAAATGCCCACAAAACCGCGCCCGATGTTAGACCCGGCTACAAAAAAGCCGCTGACAGCAGAGGACTTATACCCGCTGCTCTCTCAGGAAGCCGCAAACCAGGAGATGAACACAACAGACTCCTGGATTGAAATTCCGGAACAGGTGCGCGACATATACAAAATATGGCGCCCCACTCCGCTGGTAAGGGCAAGGGGTCTTGAAAAGGCACTCGGCACAAAATGCCGCATATACTTCAAGAATGAAAGTGTGAGTCCGGTAGGCTCGCATAAGCTGAACTCCGCCATTCCGCAGGCTTACTACTGCAAGCAGCAGGGTGTCACCAATATAACAACCGAAACCGGAGCCGGACAATGGGGCGCGGCGTTGTCGCTTGCCACAAAAATGTTCGGAATAGACCTCGCCGTGTACATGGTCAAGATTTCCTACAACCAGAAGCCTTACCGCCGGTCGATTATGCAGACCTACGGCGCCGAGGTTGTAGCCTCGCCGAGCATGTCCACCAAAGCAGGCCGCAAAATCATAACCGACCACCCCAATCACCAGGGCTCGCTCGGCACCGCAATAAGCGAGGCGGTGGAACTTGCCATAAGCACCCCCAACTGCAAATACGCCCTCGGCTCTGTGATGAACCATGTGGCGCTGCACCAGACTGTAATAGGACTGGAAGCCGAAAAACAGATGGAAATGGCAGGAGACTATCCCGACGTGGTTATCGGATGCTTCGGCGGAGGCAGCAACTTTTCGGGAATTGCCTTCCCGTTCATGCGTCACAATCTCAGCGGCGATAAATCTACGGAGTTCATTGCCGCCGAACCCTCCTCCTGCCCCAAGCTCACACGGGGTGTCATACAGTACGACTTCGGTGACGAAGCCGGCTACACGCCTCTTATACCTATGCTCACCCTCGGTCACAACTTCGCTCCGGCAAACATCCACGCCGGCGGTCTGCGCTACCACGGAGCAGGCTCTGTTGTAAGCCAGCTCATCTGCGACAACCTCATGACAGCCGTTGACATTCCCCAGCTCGAAACATTCGACGCCGCAACTTTGTTTGCCAAAAGCGAAGGCATAATACCCGCCCCTGAAAGCGCCCATGCCATCGCGGCAGCCATACGCCAGGCGCGCAAAGCCGATGAGGAGGGACGCTCGAAAGTCATTCTTTTCAACCTCTCCGGCCACGGACTCATAGACATGACCTCCTATGACAGATACCTTGCCGGCGACCTTGCAAACTACGAGCTTACCAACGAGGAAGTGGCAAAAAACATTGCGGACCTTGAGAAGATTATCTGACGCATCACACCTTTTCCGTTTGTTTTTGTGAAATACAATTAAAATACACTGCGCCCCGGTGGCGTGTAATGCTATTTTACTAATTTTGCACAACTGTGCGGCAGTCCCGACCGCTGCACATTTGCTATGATTCAGGTTCGAGACATATCAAAGAGCTTTGACAAGCTGCAGGTGCTGAAAGGGATTGACCTCTCCGTCACTCCCGGCGAAATTGTATCCATTGTCGGGCCAAGCGGTGCGGGCAAAACCACTTTGCTGCAGATTATAGGCACCCTTGACAAGCCCGATTCAGGCACAGTCGACTTTGACGGTCAGCAGCCGCTACTCATGCCTTCGAGAAAACTCGCCGCGTTTCGCAACGCCAACATCGGTTTCGTGTTTCAGTTTCACAGACTGCTGCCCGAATTCTCTCTTGAAGAAAATGTAGCCCTGCCGGCGCTTATCGGAGGCGACGACCGCCGGACAGCTTTTGACAAGGCCCGCAAGCTCATAGGCTACCTCGGACTCACTTCAAGAGCCGACCACAGACCCGCCGAGCTTTCTGGCGGCGAGCGCCAGAGAGCCGCCGTGGCAAGAGCGCTAGTCATGAATCCCAAGGTGATTCTCGCCGACGAACCCTCAGGCAGCCTCGACTCACGAAACAAAGCAGAGCTGCACCGGCTGTTCTTTGACCTGCGACGCGACCTTAACCAGACATTCATCATCGTGACACATGATGAAAACCTCGCCGCCGACACCGACAGATGCATCAAGATGGAAGACGGCGCAATAACCGGAATATCAACGAAATATTAAAACCAAACTATATTGACAATTATGAAAATCAGCAAGTTACTTTCCGCAGCGCTCATTGCTGCAAGCTCACTCTCCTTTTCTTCATGCAGCAACGGCAACGACGCGCAGGACTCCTACAATGCAATAGTATTTGTAAACTACGAAGGAATAAACGAAGGCTACCATGTATTCAAATATACCGAGCCAAACAAGGACGAATCAATCAACATTCTCTCTCAGGTAAACTTCAACGATACACCCCCGGCATTAGGCACCCGCGTGATAGGCGTATTCAATGTACCCTACAACATCCAGATTCAGAACAACATGACTCTTGACTGCGTAGGCATCGGCAAGCTCAACGCTTCCGGCACTCTCACCTCCGAAACTTTTTCAGGAGGCGTGTCCTTCGGCGCCCAGTTCTACCTCACAAGCGTTTCAAGAGCCGGCGACTACATTGACATTACCGGACTCGCATCTGCTGAAAAATCAAAAATGAGACTGGTTGCCGACGCAAGCACCATGCAGAACGAAAAACCCACCCTGTACCTCATCTACGAACTTGAGGCCCCCGAAACAATCGGAAACGGACAATATTTCGCCTCTTTCGACATCTCCCAGATAACACAGAACCCCATGTACACGGGCTTCACTCTGATTATCAACAACTCTAACTCTAACGGCGTATCAAACTTCGACTTCTCACTCTGACACAGCCATGAGCAAGCAACCCTCACAGGAAATTAAAATAGAACTCTCTCCGGAAGTGGCTTCAGGCTGCTACTCCAACCTCGCCGTAATAAACCACGGTCCCTCCGAGTTCTTCCTTGACTTCATTGCCCTCGCTCCGAACATGCCTCAGGCAAAAGTGCAGAGCAGAGTGATAATGACTCCTGAAAACGCCAAAAACCTCCTCTTCGCGCTTTCCGACAACATAAGAAAGTACGAGGCTATGTTCGGCGAAATCAAACCCGTAACCCCGCGCACTCCCGCAAACGGAGGCAACACTCCTGACGGAGAGATTCCAAACCCCTTCATCTCAGGAGGAAACGCCTGACAAAGGCATCCCCTCACCCCCAACCACCAGACAATGAAACCCAACAACCTCACCATCTACAACTCCCTCTCCCGCAACAAAGAGACATTCACGCCGCTTCATCCCGGCAAAGTGGGTCTGTACGTCTGCGGGCCGACAGTCTACGGCGACGGACACCTCGGACACGCCCGACCCGCCATTACTTTCGACATCCTGTTCAGATACCTCACCCACCTCGGCTACAAAGTCAGGTATGTGCGCAACATAACAGATGTAGGACACCTTGAGCACGACGCCGACGAAGGTGAGGACAAAATCGCTAAAAAAGCACGCATTGAACAGCTTGAACCCATGGAAGTGGTGCAGTACTACCTCAACCGCTACCACAAAGCCATGGACAAGCTCAATGTGCTGCCGCCGTCCATAGAGCCGCACGCGTCCGGTCACATCATAGAGCAGATTGAATACATCAAACGCATTCTTGATGCCGGCTACGCTTACGAAAGCGAAGGCTCCGTTTACTTCGATGTGCCAAAGTACAACGCCGACCACAACTACGGCAAGCTATCAGGCAGAAACATCGAGGAGCTCCTCGCTACCACACGCGCTCTTGACGGACAGTCCGAGAAGCACAACCCCACCGACTTCGCCCTCTGGAAAAAAGCCGCGCCCGAACACATAATGCACTGGCAAAGCCCCTGGAGCGACGGCTTTCCCGGCTGGCACCTCGAATGCTCGGTGATGAGCGAGAAATACCTCGGCGAGACATTTGACATCCACGGCGGCGGAATGGACCTCAAATTTCCTCACCACGAATGCGAGATTGCCCAGTCTGTGGCGCATAACGGACACGATGCCGTGCGCTACTGGATGCACAACAACATGATTACAATCAACGGGCAGAAAATGGGCAAATCGCTCGGCAACTTCATCACTCTTGACGAGTTCTTCTCCGGCAGCCACCCACTCCTCGACCAGCCGTACTCGCCGATGACAGTGCGCTTCTTCATTCTTCAGGCTCACTACCGCGGCACTGTCGACTTCAGCAACGACGCGCTCAAAGGTGCCGAAAAAGCTATCCAGAGACTCCTCGACAGCTACCGCCGCATTGCAGCCCTGAAACCCTCAGCCACCTCCGGCACCGACATTGCTCAGCTCGAAGCAAAATGCTACGAAGCCATGGACGACGACCTGAACACCCCGGTTGTAATAGCAACCCTGTTCGAAGCCGCGTCAGTCATAAACAAAATCAACGACGGCTCCCTGTCCGCCACCCAGGCAGACATCGACGCACTCAAAAGCCTGTTCTCCACATTCCTGTTCTCCATACTCGGCATAATGCCCGAAACTGCCGCCGCCACACAAGGCGACTCCTCGGCTCTCGCCCCTTATGAGAAAGCAGTAGACCTGCTCCTTGAAGTGCGCGCAAAAGCCAAAGCCGCGAAAGACTGGGCTACAAGCGACCTCATCCGCGACCGCCTGAACGAAGCCGGCTTCGATGTCAAAGACACCAAGGACGGATTTGAATGGTCGGTGAGACACTGACCGCCCGCCTCCTACCCCACACACTCCCGATCATGGACAAGCTCAGAAAATTCATCACAAGCAGCCGATTTGTCGGCACCGTAATTTCCGTAATAGCAATTGCCGCAATTGCGTTTATCTACTTCTACCCCGATGCAGCCCAGGGCAACCAGCTGCGCCAGCACGACATGCAGCAGGGCACAGCCATCGGACAAGAAGCCAAGCTGTTCCATGAAGCCACCGGCGAAACAACCCGCTGGACAAACTCACTCTTCTCCGGAATGCCCACATTCCAGATTTCACCGTCGTACCCATCCGACTCCCTGTTCTCCTGGCTCAACACCATCTTCGGACTCGGACTCCCCAACCCCGCAAACCTCCTTGCCATGATGATGCTCGGATTTTTCATCCTGCTCATGGCAATGAAAATGCGCTGGTATGTGGCACTGCTCGGAGCAATAGCCTACGGATTCTCCTCCTACTTCATTATTATAATAGGTGCCGGACACATCTGGAAATTCGTGGTACTCGCCTACATCCCCCCCACAATAGCGGGACTCATACTCTGCTACCGGGGAAGACTCATTGCCGGAGCCGCGCTCACCGCGCTCTTCTCCATGCTCCAGATAAGCAACAACCATGTACAGATGAGCTACTACTTCCTCTTTGTCATGGTCGGGCTGTCACTGGCATTCCTCGCAAAAGCGATAAAACGGCACACACTGCGCAAATGGTGCGTGGCTACCCTCGTTCTCGCCATTGCCGGGGCGCTCGGCGTAACAGCCAACCTCCCCAACCTCTACAACACCTACGAGTACTCCCGCCACACAATGCGCGGAGGTCACAGCGAGCTCAACCGCGGCGAAGCATCCCCCTCCGCCACCGACGGGCTTGACCGCGACTACATCACCCAGTACAGCTACGGCACAGCCGAAACTCTGTCACTCCTCATTCCCGACATAAAAGGCGGAGCTTCCAACAAACCCGAAAAGGGGCAAAACAACATCCTCTCGCTCTCATCGCTCCCCAAAGCCAAAGAAATGGCTGCTTCCGGCGAACTCGCTCCCATGGAGTCGCAGTACCTCGATTTCATCAGCCAGTACTTCGGCGAACCCGAAGGCACAAACGGACCCGTTTACGTCGGAGCGCTCGTCTGCGCCCTCTTCCTCCTCGGATGCGTAATAGTCAAAGGTCCCCTCAAATGGGCGCTCCTCACCCTCACAATCCTCTCCATACTCCTCGCCCTCGGACGCAACTGCATGTGGCTCACCGACCTGATGATAGACTACATGCCGATGTACTCACGCTTCCGCACCGTAGAGTCAATACTCGTAATAGCCGAATTCACAATGCCCCTGCTCGCAGCCATGACCATGCAGAAAACAGTCACGAACCGCGACAAATGGCACACATGGCGCAAACCGTTCTTCTGGACATTCGGCATCACAGCCGCAATATGCCTCCTCGCAGCCGTGGCTCCCGGCATGTTCGGCTCAGCGATTACCGACGGCGACAGGCAGATTGACACCATCCTATCCCAGCAGCTCGCCGCACAAGGCTACGACTCCGCCGCAATACAGTCGTTCAGCCTCTCCAACCCGCGCATATACAACGCAGTGGAGTCTCTGCGCCACTCCATGGTCAAAGCCGACGCACTGCGCAGCCTCCTCTTCCTCACGGCTGGTGGCGCGCTGCTCTTGCTCTACTTCCGCCGCAAGCTCTCCGCAGCTCCCGCAGTACTCGCATGCGCCGCACTGATACTCGCCGACCTGTACACTGTCGACAAACGCTACCTCGACACACAGTCATTCCTCCCGCGACAGCTCGCGCAGGAAGACCCCTTCCCCCTGACCGCCGCCGACCGCACCATACTCGCCGACACCGCCGCCAACTACCGCGTCATGGACATACCCCGCTTCTGGCAGGCGGCGCCATCCTACCGCCACAAGGCTATCGGCGGCTACCACGCAGCCAAACTCACACGCTACCAGGACATCATCGACACCCACCTCGCCAACTTCCTGTCCGGCACACAGACCGATGCCGACTGGAACGTGCTCAACATGCTCAACGCCCGCTACATCATCGACCCCAACCGCTCGGCGCTCTTCAACCCCGAAGCCTTCGGCAACGCATGGCTCGTCGACTCACTCACATTCGCCGACGGTCCTGACGCCGAAATGGCGGCTCTCTCCCTCATACCCGTGCGCACAGCCGCTGTAGCCGACAAAGCATTCGCCGAAACACTCGCCCCGCCCACACCCACATCGCCCGGCGACACCATTTTCGAAACATCATACGCCCCTAACCGGCTCACATACCACACATCGGCGGCAGCTCCCGCCCTCGCGGTATTCTCCGAAGTCTACTTCCCCTGGGGCTGGCACGCCACTGTCGACGGCACACCGGTAGACATTGCCCGCGTAAACTATATACTCCGCGCAATAAACATACCCGCCGGACAGCACACAGTGGAAATGTGGTTCGACCCCACCTCGCTCAAAACAACCACTACCGCTGCCACAACCGCCATTATAATCATCTACCTCCTCGCCCTCGCAGGCATCGCCACAGCCATACTACGCTACAACGGCAAGAAAGATGAAACCGGCAGCATGGCTTAAAACCCTCGCCTCGATACCGAAGCGCGCCTGGCGCTCACGCGGATTCGGCATACACTCCCCGTTCGCCTTCCGCTTCGTCACCACCGTGCTCCGTTGCGACGCATCCTATTACGCATACTCACTCATCGGCAACTCTCCCCACGACCGGCGCCTGTATCGCGTACTGCTCCATCTCGCACCCTCCGCAGTGGTGCGCTCCGGTCCACTCTCCCACACCCAGCACACCGCAATCGACACCGCACTCTCCCACACCGAAGCCCGCCCACTGCGCCACAAAGCCGTCATAGTACCCCCCGAAGCCATTGTGGGCATTGCCTACCTCCGCCGCATACTCGCCGACGGCGGATGCGTCATATTCACCGACCTGCGCAACCCCGCCTCAGCCGAAATACTCGACGCCACCGCACAGTGCGGCATGACATTCCGTGGACTGCGCATGGGCATCATAGTAGGCGACAGCTCGCTCCCCCGCCAGCAATTCAACATCCTCATCTGATGTCTCCCGAATACTCCGACGCTATAGACGCCTACGATGCCCACCTGCTCCTCGAGCGCGGACTCAGCGACAACACACGCACAGCCTACGCCCAGGACATCACACGCCTCGCCGCCCACCTCTCAGATCTCGACATAGCTCCCGACAGCGTTACCGTCAACCACCTCCGCGCATTCTGCGCCGACCTCCACGACCTCGGCATCGCTCCCCGCTCACAAGCACGCATGGTGTCAGCTTTCAAATCATTCTTCGCATTCCTCAAATTCAACGGCACCATCACCCAAAACCCCACCGCACTCCTCGAAACCCCGCGCATTGGCCTGCACCTGCCCGAAGTGCTCTCCGTTGCCGAAATAGACGCGCTTATAAACGCAATACCCGCCGATAGCGCCGAAGCCACCCGCAACCGCGCCATTATAGAAACCCTCTACAGCTGCGGACTCCGAGTGTCAGAGCTCACCTCGCTCCAGATAGGGCGACTCTTTCTCGACGACGGCTACATAGTAGTGTCAGGCAAAGGATCAAAAGAACGCATAGTACCCATATCACTCCCCGCAATAGCAGCCATACGCCAATACCTTGACGAACGCACCCACCTGCCCGTAGCACCCGGCGAAGAACACATACTCTTTCTCAACAGACGCGGCTCACAGCTCACACGCCAGATGATATTCACAATAATTCGCCGCCTCGCCGCCCAAGCCGGAATACTCAAAACCATCTCACCCCACACACTCCGCCACTCCTTCGCCACACACCTCCTTGAAGGAGGAGCCAACCTCAGGGCAATCCAGCAGATGCTCGGACACGAAAGCATAGCCACCACCGAAATATACATACACCTCGACCGCTCCATGCTTCGTGACGAAATACTGCAGCACCACCCCCGCAACACACGCCGCTGACACATCCCCCCACACAAAACACACAAACCCACGAATTTCTGCCGCAAAATTATGTTTTATAACATATATGCGCTCTTCTGCGCATATATTAACATCTTTTAACCCCTCCCCGGAAATATTCACGCCACTTTAGATTATATTTGCAAAACATTTGTGCAAAACCCGCTGTCGGGCATCCTCCCGGCAACGGTTTTTAACCTTAATTTTTTAACCTAATCCCTATTTGAGATGTCAAAATCCCAGAATGTGAAGACTTGGTCGATGCTACTTCTGGCAGGTCTGCTTTCCACAGGCACTGTCTACGCGGCATCAACCAACGCGGAGCCCTCTGTTGCTCCCGCGGCTGCACAGCAAACGGCAGGCACTTGCACCGGTATCGTATACGATGAAACCGGAGAACCCCTGCCGGGAGCATCAGTGCGAGTACCCGGTACCAGAATCGGTACATCAACCAACATCGACGGTGAATTTTCACTTGCCGGAGTAAAAAACGGCGCAACAGTCACCGTATCATTCATCGGTTACAAGCCGTTGAACGTCATCTGGAAAGGTGAACCCCTGAAAATCAACATGCAGGAAGATGTCAATGACCTTGAAGAAGTTGTAGTAATGGGTTATGGCGTCGAACAGAAGCGTGCTAAAGTTACCAACTCAATCGCCAAGGTGAGCGAGAAAACCCTCACAGTAGGTGCCAACGCAAACCCCGCGCAGGCTCTTGCAGGTGCCGTTGCCGGTGTAAAGGTAAAAGTTACCTCCGGTGACCCCTCCGCTACTCCGAGCATCGTAATCCGAGGCGGTACATCATTTGACGGCACAGGTTCTCCCGTATACGTCATCGACGGACAAATCCGCTCAAGCCTCAGCGACATCAACCCCAACGACATCGAGGACATGCAGATCCTCAAGGATGCCGGCGCAACAGCCCTCTACGGTGCCCGCGCTGCAAACGGTGTCATCCTCATCACCACCAAGCAGGGTAAGTCAGGAAAGGCAACTGTAAACGTAAACATCAAGTACGGTCTCAACTACAACCGCGACCTCGGATACGATTTCACCAATGCCGAAGAGTTCATCTACTGGTATCGTCGCGGCGTGAACGACACCGAGTGGAAAAACCGTGGCGGCGCGGCCCAGCTCACAAGCAGCAACTCTCCCGCCGGTATCGGAAGAACCCAGCTTGACGCAGGTACAAACTTCAACATCATGACAATGACCGATGAAAACAAGTACCTGCTCGAAAGAGGTTGGCAGTCCATGAAGGACCCCATTTCTGACGCAACCATCATTTTCCGCGACATAGACCCGCTTGAAATCAACCTCCGTCAGCCCTCGCAGACTCAGGACTACAACATCAGCTTCTCAGGCGGCAACGACCGTGGCAAATACTACGCCGGTCTCGGTTACTATGATGCAGAAGGCGCTCCTCAGAACACATTCTACAAACGCTACAACTTCGCTTTCACCGGCAGCTACAAGATTACCGACTGGCTGGAAAGCAACTCTGTGTTCAACTACATCCGCTCAAACTGGCAGAACAACGCGCTCATAGCAGGTAGCGACAACGCATTCTTCTTCGGCCGTATCATTTCTGTGCCTCACACTCTGCGTCTGCTTGACGAAGACAACAACCCGCTCCTCGGTCAGAGCACGGACAACACCAACCTGAACTTCCAGCCCGACAAGTTCCAGCGCGACAACCAGAGCGACAAGTTCTCTATGACCCAGAGCCTTACCGCAAACCTGTTCAAAGGCTTCAGCCTCAAAGGCACAATGAGCTGGTACTACAACGAGCAGCTCACATCAGCTTTCAACAAGGACTTCCAGACAAACCAGCAGGGCACAATGAACACCACCCGTTCTACCTCAATGAGCTTCCTGCGCTACTTTGACCAGACCTACAACCTTGTTGCAAACTACACCAACACTTTCAACGAATCGCACTATGTAAGCGCGATGTTGGGTACCGAGTACTACAACCGCGACTACAAGGCATTCTCTGCAGGCGGTCAGGGCGCTCCCACCGACTACTTCCCCAACCTGAACCTCACCACAACCGAAGCCGGCAAGCGCACAATGAGCTCAAGCCGCTTTCAGGAAAAAATCATGTCGTACTTCGGACGCGTAGAATACGACTACCAGAACAAATACCTCATTGCAGCTACATTCCGTGAAGACGGCTACAGCCGACTCATCAACCACCGCTGGGGCTTCTTCCCCGGTGTCAGCGCCGGCTGGGTGGCTTCAAGCGAGGAATTTTTCAAGAAAAGCTCAGTGTCAAACTGGATGAACTACGCCAAAATCCGTGCGTCTGTCGGTCTTAACGGCTCGGTAAACAGCAACTACATCGGCTACTACACCCTTCAGGGTTCATACAGCCCCGCCATGTACAACGGCGTTTACGGCTACCGTATCTCAGGTCTTCCCAATGAAAACCTCAAATGGGAAAAGACCCGCACTGCGGAAGTAGGTGTTGACTTCGGATTCCTCCAGAACCGTTTCAACCTCGGTCTCACATACTACAACCGTCTCACCTCCGACAAGTACGCAAACCTGTCACTCCCTCAGACCACCGGTTTCTCCTCTGTTGTAAGCAACAACGGTAAGGTTCGCAACCAGGGTCTTGAAATAGACTTCAACGGCACTCTCCTCCGCACACGCAACTTCACATGGACTCTCGGCGCCAACCTCACCTACAACCGCACTTGCGTTGTGGAACTCCCCAACAACGGTCTGCCCAACAACCGTCAGGGCGGAGCTGAAGTATGGGTAGGCGACGGCTCTGACAAAACAATGTTTATAGGCGGCACCCAGGAGGGTCAGGAACCGATGCACCTTATCGGTTACAAGAAAGCCCATATCATTCGCAGCGAGGCTGACATGCCCAAAGGCTACATAGACATCGCCAACTCGTCCGGCTCAGGTCTGTACACCGACGACGAAGGTCTTCAGAAACTCAAAGCGATGGGCTACACCACCAACTACAAACTCCAGCCCGGTGACGTGATATGGCAGGACCGCAACGGCGACAACATCATCGACAGCCGCGACCAGTATGACCTCGGCAACCGTCTCCCCCACTGGACCGGCGGTTTCAACACCAACCTGACATGGAAAGGTCTCAGCCTCTACGCCCGCTTCGACATGGGCTTCGACATCACAGTATATGACGGTCCTTTCGCTTGGTGGATGGGCTGCGGACAGGGCTCTTACTCAATGCCTACCGCTGTCAAGGACACTTGGACTCCCGAAAACCCCAATGCAAAATACCCCCGTTATGTATGGGCTTCAAACTTCGGCTCGGACGCCTGGATTCGTACCAGCGACGTTATCGCACAGAACGGCGCATACCTCGCTTGCCGCGAACTCTCACTCAGCTACCAGCTCCCCGCAAACATCTGCAGCAAATTCTACTGCCAGGGTCTGTCACTCTCTGTGACCGGTCAGAACCTCGGTTATCTTAAGAAATGTACCAATCCGCTGCCCGACAACACCACTTATACAAACGGGGCTACATCCGGATGGGGTGGTACATACAACCTTCCGAAGACCCTTCTCTTCGGTCTCAACGTAACTTTCTAATAAAACGTTTGAACAGAATCAAAATGAAATCCAATAAAATTTTATCAATAGCGGCTTCTGCAGCAATCGGTCTCGCCGGACTCTCAGTTGCGTCCTGCTCTCTCGATCTGGAGAACCCCAACGAGATGGGTGCTCAGGGTTTCTGGAAATCCGAAGCAGAATTTGCAGGAAACATCACAGCTGTGATGAACCAGTTCCGTGACTACGCGTCAAACATTTTCCTGAATGCAGGCGAGCTCCGCTCAGGTATCTACTACACAGGTACACTCGACGGCTCCTCTCCCAACAGCCTCAACTTTGTCAACAACATCTTCACTGCACAGTCTCCCGGCTTCAGCAACTATGCGAGCTGGTACGGTCTCATTGCAAACTGCAACGAGTTCATCTACCGCGCAAACGAAACCTCCGTACTGCCCGACAATGCAAAGAGCTACATGCTCGGCATGATACACGGTATCAGAGCCTACGCCTACTTCCAGATTCACAAAATGTACGGCACCGGTCCGCTGCGCACAGACCCCGACGTAATTATGGGCAACTACGACCCCGTGACGCTCTACAAGCGTCAGTGCAAGGTTTCTGAAATGGTGTCGTTCATTGACTCTGAGATCAAGGCGTCTCTTGACAACTTCGCTGCTGCGGCAGGTTACTCCAACTCAACTTTCAACGCCAGCAAAGGCTACCTCTACTGGAACAAGGCAGCTACAGAAATGCTCGCCGGTGAGTTCAACCTCTGGGCAGGAAAAGTATCTACCTACGCGCAGGGCAACGAGGTGTATGACTACCAGGCAGAACCCTCAAGAATTGCCACAGCAAAGCAGTACTTCACAAACGTTGTGAACAACTACGGCTACCAGATGATGCCCACTTTCGAAGATGCGTTTGCAGTATCTAAGAAAGCAAGCAACACTGAAAACATCTTCGCTTTCTACTATGGTCTTGACGAGGCTTACCAAAGCGCTGCCTGGGCTTACATGTGGACTGCATCAACAGGTACAGCACAGGGCAACTTCTGGTCTTTGTACGGCAAAGACGGTGTTACTCCCAGCACTACCGCTTACCGCCTCGGTCAGTTTGAAGGCGCAAGCAACGACCTCTGGGTACAGAATGCCTTCGGTGTGTGCCGTTACTCTTACCTGAACTCTGTATGGTTCGCGTTTGACGCTGAGGACACCCGTCGCGACGAAATGTTCCAGCCCGCATGGATTATCAACGACCAGGAAAAGGAGCTGGGCGTACAGAGCATTCCCGACTTTGACACCAACACCCACTACCTCGGCGGTGCGTTCGCATGGAAGTTCAAAGGTCAGCTCAACACAGCCGGCAAACTCGTATGTACCAACAACATTGCTGTTTACCGTCTGCCCTACGCCTACCTCGCACTCGCTGAAATCGCCAACTACGAAGGCAACAACTCTGACGTGGAGAAATACATCAACCTTGTGCGTGCTCGTGCTTACGGTGAAAACTTTGCAGGCAACAAGTTCGTGTCAAACGGCAACTTCACCGACAACGAGGTTGCTATCCTCAACGAAAGCACCCGTGAGTTCCTCATGGAGGGTCACCGCTGGTGGGATCTCCGCCGCATGACCGCTGTCAAGAACGGCTCTGAGACCGACCACCTTGTGTTCCGTCCGGAAGCATGCATGGCAAACTCCATCAAGAACATCACTCCTTACATGACCGAAAACGGTCTCAACGAGGACGCTGCTAAAGCAAATCCCATTAAGCTCAACAAGATTGTCATTGACCCCGCAAACAAGCACCTCGTGCTCTGGCCTCTTGACAACACCCTGTTAGGTTCTGACACAACCCTCGTTCAGACCCCCGGCTACTAATAATCAGCCAACTTGATAAAAAAGAGGTGCCGTTTTGCTACGGCACCTCTTTTTATTTTATGTTTAAGAGTAAATAGGCTCCTGAAATGAGGCTCTTACTGGCGGTTGATTGTGAAATGCAGGGTGGAGGCATCATAGCTCACACCACCACGATTGAAATAGGCACCTATCGCGCCGGAAGCGCCGAGGGCAGCGGGTGTGCCGGTGACAAGACCGAGGCGGCGGTCAAGCAGCCACGCGTTGTCGCACAGCTGCAGCGCCATGTCAAGGTCGTGGGTCGACAGAAAAACCGTCGTTCCGGTACTCCGCGCAAGCCTGCCGAGCAGCTGCATTATCTCCACCTTGCTCGGATAGTCGAGAAACGCTGTTGGCTCGTCGAGAATAATTACGGGGGTGTGCTGCGCTATAGCTTTGGCTATGAATGTTTTCTGCCGCTCGCCGTCGCTGAGTGTACCAACCGCACGGTGTGCCAGCTCTCCGAGTCCCATCATGGCTATAGCCTCGTCGACAGCCGCGTTGTCGCTGCCCGAGAGCCTCCCCCAGAACCCCGTGTAGGGGCTGCGCCCCAGCTCCACCACCTGGCGCAGGGTAAGGTCGGCGGTCATGGAACGGTCGGTGAGCACCACCCCTACAAGCCGCGACAGCTCACGCGCGCCGAGCGTGGCAATGCTCCTGCCGTGCACAAGCACCTCGCCTCCGAGAGGGGGCCGAAATCCCGACACGGTAGACAGCAGTGTCGACTTGCCCGCGCCGTTGCTGCCGAGCAGGCAGGTCATCTCGCCGCAACGCAGCTCTGCGTCAAGCCCCGACGACACCACATGAGGAGTCTTGCCGCCGGGGTAACCGGTGGTGAGATTGCGCAGACAAATTGCGGAATTGCTGTTCATAACGCTGCAAAATTATAACTTTGGCGTGAATTACAAAAAAATTAGTACCTTTGTGAATTGATTCAGGTACACCCCCGAAAAAATGAAAGTAAAGATACACAGAGAAGGGACAAATATACTGGTGATTCTGCTGCTGATACTGGGAGTCATCAACGCCTCCGCGTGGATGTTTATCCGTCCGGCGGCTATTCCCGTTGTGTTCTCGTCCATATCCGGAGTGCTCTACCTGCTTGTGCTGAACTTCTTCCGCTCGCCGCGCCGTCACTTTCACGGCGACAGCAAAGATGTTGTAGTGTCGTCGGTAGACGGCACCGTGGTGGCGCTTGAAGAGGTGTACGAAAGCGAATGCCTGCACCGCAGGGTAATACAGCTGTCGGTGTTCATGAGCGTGTTCAACGTACACGCCAACTGGTTTCCGGTAAACGGCAAGGTGCTGCTGGTGCGCCACCACGCGGGGCGCTTCATGTCGGCGTACCTGCCCAAATCCAGCACCGAAAACGAGCGCTCCACAGTGCTGCTCCGCGCCGAAAACGGACAGGAAATCCTCGTGCGCCAGATAGCCGGGGCTGTGGCACGCCGCATAGTCACCTACGCCGAACCCGGCGAGGAGTGCGGCATAGACGAGCACCTCGGTTTTATAAAATTCGGCTCCCGCGTGGACATCTTCCTGCCTCTGGGTACCGAGGTGTTCGTGAAAATAGGCGACAAGACCACCGGCGGCATAACCACCGTGGCGCGCCTGAAATCAAATAACAAAGACGCATGATGTTTCGCAGTATCCGCGCAAATATACCCAACGCCATAACCTGCCTCAACCTCCTTTGCGGAGCGGCGGCGTGCATAATGGCATTCAGCTACAACGAGCCTGCGGGCGCCCTCAAAGGCTACCAGTGGGCTTTCATACTCATAGGAGCCTCGGCTGTGTTTGACTTCCTCGACGGCGCGGCGGCAAGGCTTCTGGGCATGTACTCCGACTTAGGCAAAGAGCTTGACTCGCTGTCGGACCTTATCAGCTTCGGTCTTGCTCCGACAATGCTGATGTACAACACCGTAAGCTACTACAGCCCCGGTTCGCCGTGGGCGTTTGCCGCACTGCTCATAGCCCTGTTTGCCGGCATACGCCTGGCGAAATTCAACGTCGACACCCGCCAGACCACCTCGTTCATCGGACTCCCCGTGCCGGCAAACGCCCTGTTCTGGATAGGTGCCATAGCATGGATTCACGCCAACACCTACCCCGGCGCGGCGGCTGTAGCCCTGATAATAGCCCTGTTCAGCCCCCTTATGGTGTGCGGGCTGCACATGTTTTCTCTCAAGTTCACCTCGTTTGACTGGCGCAGCAACTACAAGCGCTACATACTGCTCGCGGGCGCGCTGCTGTTCTTGATTTTCCAGGGAGTCACCGGATTTGCCTGGAGCATCATCCTGTACATAGCCATGTCAGCCGCCAGCCGCAACCGCGACTAAGCCTCAGACTCCGCGCCGCCGCATCATTGAAACACACACATCACCCCCACACCTCTTAACTATTACCGAAAATGTCCATAGCCACCATATTCCTTATAATACTCCTTGCCATCATACTGCGCCCCATAATAAAAGTGTATATGATGTTTCGCCGCTATAAAAAAGCGGTGAACGACGCTTTCGGCTTCGACCCGCGCACACAGTCGGCAGGCAGACAACATCGGGAGAACAACACCCCCCGCCAACACGACAAAAAGAAAGTGATTACCCGCGACATGGGCGAGTATGTGGCATACGAGGAGGTGACAGACACCTCCGCTGCTGAAAAGCAAAGCCACGCTCCCGAACAGGAGCATGGCACAAAGTTTGACGAGGAGCAGATTACAGACGCCGAATGGGAGGAGATACCCTCCGGCGGCGGAAAAACCCGCCTATAGCGGCAGCGAACGCAGCAGTCGCAGGGTTTCCATGCACATGCGCCCGTTGTGATACGGGCATTTCCAGAACCCCGCCTTGTCTTCGGCGCGGTTCACACTGCCGTCGGACATACGGCTCCAGTACCACTCCCCGCAGCCGGCATCCACAAGATTTTCGGCAATGTAGCGCCATGTGCGCCACGCGCCGTCCCAGCCGCGCGCCACACCGTGATACACCGCAAGGTAAGCCTGCCCAACCACAGCCTCAGCCTGCACCCACCAGTGCTTTTCGTTGTCATAGCCGCCGTTGCCGTGGCGCTCGTAAACCATGGAACCGTCGGCACACAGCCCTTCGAGCGCCGCATCGGCTATGGTGCGCGTGAGAGCGAGCACTGAAGAGTACAGATCGCCGTCGCCGATAACCTCAGCCGCCTCAAGCATCAGCCATGAAGCCTCTATGTCGTGACCGAAGGACTGCTCGCTGTCGGCGCGCCGCCAGTCATCGTCAAAAAAAAGCCCCAGATGCCCGCCGGAGCGGTCGGCGATGCGGTCAGTCATCACCGAAAGGATATTGCGCGCCGCCTCCAGACACTCGTCTGTGCGCCACACTCTCAGCAGAGCGGTGTACGCCTCCAGAATGTGGAGATGGGTGTTCATGGTTTTGCTGAAATTCCTGTCCTTCTCGCTCAGCCTCATATCCTCTATCGGCTCCCACTCGCGTGTGGCAGCCTCGCGATAGCCCCCCCTTGCATTGTCGCGGCTGTGACGCTCTATGCACCTGAACAGCTCTATAGCCTGCTGCAGGGCGGTGTCATCGGCAGTGGCGCGGTAGTACTCCGCAAGACCGTACACCGTGAAGGCTATCGCATAAAACTGCTTCTTTGAATCGGCAACAGAGCCGTCGGCGTTAAGGCTCCAGTACACCCCGCCATGCTCGCGGTCGACAAACCGGTCAAGAATATAATTCTTTGCGCGCGTGGCAGCCTCGAGGCAGTCGGGGCGCTGTGTGGCTATGTAAGCCGCAGAGAAAGTCCAGAGAATCCGGGCGTTCAGAATAGCCCCTTTTGCCGCATCGGGATGCAGGGAGTCGAAACCGTCGCGGCGGCCGTAGAACCCGCCGGCGGGGTCGGTCATGCGCTCCGTCCAGTAAGGCAGGATGTTGTTGTTGAGATTGTCGGAAAGTTGCTCTGCAAAGAGCTTGAGAGTAGCGGTATCCATTATGTGTTTGTATTTGCGAAATCGGTCATTTCATCTGCCTGAGCCGGCACGGTGCGCGACATGCGGCGTTCCTTAAGCCCGGCGGTCACAGACTCGACCACAGATGTTGTCAGGGGGTAGAACGACACCACAGCCACGGCAAGCAGCGACACCCCCGCGGGAATGAATGTCATGAGCATCCACAGGCACGACAGAGCGCCCGGTGTCTGCGAAACATCGGCACTGCCGGCTTCGGCAGTCACATAGCCGCACGCGTCAAGCAGCCACAGCACAGCAGCGCCGCCGACAGCTCCGCCAAACTTCTGAGCCATGGAGGATGAAGAGAATATAAGCCCCGCGGAAGCAGTGTTGTTCTTAAGCTCAGAGTAGTCGCTCACATCGGCATACATAGACCACACCAGCGGACTCATTATGCCTGTAAGCACCGAAATGAGCACCTGCAGCAGAAGCATCCACCAGTAGCCGGCGGCAGACACCGGCACAAAGAAAAACGCTATGCTGAGCGCTATCAGCGCTATGTTTACCAGAATGAATGTGGTTTTCTTGCCAAGAGCGGCGGCGACAGGCACGGTAAGCGCCACACCCGCCATGTTTGCCACCTCGCCGATGCTGAGAAACAGCCCGGAGTAAAACAGCAGAGCCACCGAAAAAAGCATTATGTGGGCGTCGGACCCGATGATGTCGGCAAAGAAATATGCCACCGTGGCACCGCGCACCGTACAGAAGAGGTTGAACGACAGCGCGGCTCCTATGAGAATCCACCAGGGGCGGTTTCGCATCAGAGCCTTGAAATCCTTGCCAATCCCTACCTGCGACACAGTCTTTATCCGCTCGCGGGTGAGCCTGAAGCAGCACACAAACAGCACAAAGCAGGCAGCAGCTATGACCACCATGGCTGCTTGCCAGCTCGACTGCACCGAGAAGCCCCACGAACGCTCGAACATGGCGCAGAGCGGCTCCCATGAAGCCAGGGCGATGAATGAGCCGACGTAAGCGAAAAACATGCGGAAAGAGGAGAACACGGTTTTTTCGCGCGAACTGTCGCTCACCACGCCGAGCATAGCGCCGTAGGGCACGTTTATGCCGGTGTACACTGTCATCATCAGCACATAGGTCACATACGCCCACAGCATTTTGCCGGCGTAGCTCAAGTCGGGTGTGGTGAAGAGCAGTATTCCGCACACGGAGAAGGGAGCAGCCACCCACAGCAGGTAGGGGCGGTACTTGCCCCAGCGGGTGGTTGTGCGGTCGGCGATTATACCCATCATGGGGTCGGAAACGGCGTCCCATATACGGGTTACAAGTACAAGTGTTGCGGCATCGGCAAGCGAAAGCCCGAAAATGTTTGAGTAGAAAAACGGCAGGTAATAGCTGAATATTTTCCAGAACATCGACGACGACATGTCGCCTAATCCGTAACCGATTTTTTCTTTCAGGGGTGTCATGATAGTTGCAATTTAAGGATATGGAGGGAGGAGAGGAGAGAGGATGGAGGAGAGAGGCAGAGTTATTTTTTCAGATATTCGAGGTTGGAATCAATCAGTCGGTTAATGGCTTTGACACTTTCTGCGGATATGAGTCCGTCGGCGGGGGTGTTGAAGCAGTAGTCGAGCAGACGGTCCACAGTACTTTCGGCAACATGCATACGGGTGTCGCTCGAAGCGTAGTAAATGAGCACCCGCCCGTCCTCGTCGGCAATCCAGCCGTTGGAAAACAACACATTGCTCACATCGCCCACATATTCCTCATCGACAGGCGCCATGAAGTAGCCGGCAGGTGTTGCTATTTCGCGCCACGGCTCCTTGAGGTCTGTGACATAGAGATACAGCACATACCGGAGTCCGGCGGCTGTGTTTCTCACACCATGGGCAAGGTGCAGCCAGCCGCGGGGTGTCTTTATGGGGTGGGGCCCCTCGCCGTTCTTGACCTCCTTGATGGTGTGGTAGTAACGCGGGTCTATGATGGTTTCGTTTTCGACAACGGCGTGAGTCATGTCATCGATAAGCGCCCAGCCAATGCCGCCGCCGCTGCCGGTGTCTATGAAGCCGTCCTGCGGGCGGGTGTACAGCGCGTACTTGCCGTTGTAAAACTCGGGGTGAAGCACCACGTTGCGCTGCTGGCTCTTGCTGACAAGGTCGGGCAGACGCTCCCAGTCCACCAGGTTTTTAGTGCGTGCAATGCCGCATGCGGCAGTTGCCGCCGAAAGGTCGCCGGGGCAGGAATCGTCGTGGCGCTCCACACAGAACAACCCGTAAATCCAGCCGTCCTCGTGCATGGTCAGACGCATGTCATAGACATTTGTGCCGGGGTTGTCGGTGTCAGGCATAGTAATGGGACGCCCCACGAAACGGAAATGGTTTATGCCGTCCTCGCTTTCGGCAAGCGCGAAGTACGACTTGCGGTCCATACCCTCCACGCGCACCATCAGATAATACTTGCCGTTGAATTTTATAGCGCCGGAGTTAAGGGTAGCGTTCACCCCGATACGTTCCATGAAGAAGGGGTTTGTGGCTGGATTGAAATCATATTTCCAGATTGGCGGCACTGTGTCGGCTGTTACAATGGGGTATTTGTAACGGGTGTACACACCATTGCCCTGCGCGGGTTCGTTGATGCGGGCGATAAGAGCCTCGTAACGGCTCTCTACTTCGTTTTTGCGTTGGTCAAAAGACTGCATTTTCGTAGTGTTGTTTTCTAAGAGTGGTTTTTATTTAAACCGTGCCACATCCTTAGCGAAAAGGGTTGTGGAATCGGCATAAAAAGCTTTGAAGTTGTCGGCGCTGTCGTGTCCGGGATAAGGACCGAAGAAATGACCGGGCTTGTCATGGGCGTTTCGCCATGTTATGACATATACGGGACGCCATTTTTCAATAACCGGCAGCAGCACGTCGATCCACCATGTGGGCACAGTAACGCCCTCGAGACCGGTTTCGCTGAACGCGGCTATTTTGCCGTTTTCAGCAGCCATGCGGGTAGCGGCACCGAGAGTGGCGTCAACCGCATTGCGGTATGATTCAATGCCTTTTTCGGCACCGTAGGCATAGACATCGGCTCCCATTATGTCAACAAATTCGTTGCCGGGGTAACGTTCCATGTATTCTTCGTCCGAGACAACTCGGTCGGGAGAGTAAGCCCAGAGGATGTTGTCAACCCCTTCCTCGTCCATTATGCGCCGTGTCTTCGCCCACAGCTTACGGTAGTCATCAACCGAGCACTGACGGCTTCCCCACCAGAACCAGGCTCCGGTGTGTTCGTGCCACGGACGGAACACCACGCCTATGCGGGTGCCGTCGGGGCGTGTGAGGCTTTTGAAGAATGCAGCCACACGGCGCACCTGCTGGTCAAAAGCGGCAGCCACCTGCGGGTCGGCTATTATGCGGCTGACTATAGTGGTGTCTTCGCACGCCCAGCTGTCGCGGCCGTCAACGGGGTTTACCGAGTGCCAGCTGAAAGCGTTCATGCCGCCGCGCGCGTCCTGGGCAATAACCTCCTCGCGCATGCGTTCGAAGCTGACCGAGTCAAGATTTGCAGCATCGCCTTTCTCAATGCCGCCGAGATCCCAGTTCATTATAGCGGGATAGTCGCCCGCAACCTCAAGCACATCGGAGCGTCCGCGGTCTCCTACCCACGAGTGTCCGTACACCGGGTCATCGTCATGACCGAACATCACTTTGCCTGCCGCGGCAATGCTGTCAAGCCGCGCTCTCATTGTCTGAGCGGCAGTAATCGTGTCGGCGTCAGATGTTGAAGAGGAAGCCGAGGAACCACACGACACCATAGCGGGAGCGAATGCCACAAGGGCTATGATAATCTGTTTCATCGTTTCAAAGAATTGGTCATTTTAGTGATTACAGCCACAGTAGATGAGTCGGCGGCAAAAACGGAGTTGAGCCCCTGATCCTCCTGCGCGGGGTCGCCGGAATAGTCGTCACCGGGCAGCCATGTGCGGTGGGCGGGAGAGGCGAATCCGCCCCAGCCCCAGAAATTTGAGCCGTTGATTTTGCCTGAATCGCGTATTATAGAGAATACATATTCGTAATAGCGGTCACGACCGGTAGTTGGCGAGCCGGGAGCGATAGCCATGCTGTCGCGCGGGTAGCCGAACTCTTCAAGCACAATGGGTTTTGCACCTCCGAGGCGGTCATAGTGCTCGTCAATATATGCGAGAGTGTACTTACATGCCGAATCCACGTCTGCCACCACGCCTGCGGGGGTAGACTTGTCAATCCAGTTCCAGTTGTAGGGCCAGATGTGGATGTTGGCATAGTCGATTTCGGGGTAGTTGTGGATTTCAGCCCACAGGTCGAGGTCTACCTCACAGCCGTATTTGCCTTCGCTGCCTGTCGACACAAGGTGGTTGGGGTCAATTTCCTTTATGGCAGCCGCCGTGGCGCGCAGCCAGTCGGCAAGCGCGCGCTTGCCCTCGCGGCTGAACGCTCGCGGCTCGTTGGCAATCTGCCATGACATTATAGCCGGTGACTGCGAATATGGTTTGCCTGTGACGGTATTGGTTCTGCCCACGATATTGCGGACATGGTCAAGGGCGAGAGCCTTGGCGGAGTCATCCAGAACAAACTGGCTGACAAATTCCACATACTCACGGTAGCCGTCCTTTGGCAGGGGTGCTTTTCCGTGACCGGTCCATTCGAGGTATGTACCGTAGCCGCCGCTCCATTCCCAAGCGTTGTTGAGGTACAGCACAGCGTTCATATCGCGTTTTTCAAGCTCGGCGAGGAAATAGTCAAGTCCTTGCAGCAGAGTGTCGTTGTAGACACCCGGGGCTGTCTGAAGCACGGGCGAAATGTGCGACTCAATACCTTCTTCGCCATCTCCTCCGACAAGCACGCGGAGGTTGGTTATGCCGATAGACTTTAGATAGTCAAGTTCGCGCGCGAGGCGGTCGCGGTCGCCATACTTTTCGGCACCGAGAATAGCGCCGTACCAGAAATTGGCACCGACAAAGCGGTAAAGCGAATCGCCGATATAGAACTCGCCGTCTCGCACTGTGACAAACTGCGGTGCTGACTCAGCTCCTTTAGAGCCGGCGCAGCCTGCCGCCACACATAGAGCGAGCAGCGGCACAATAAATATTTTCAATAGATTTTTCATGATACCTTAGTGCTTTTTATAACTCTGTAAAGGCTTTGCTAATTTTTTCCGCTATCTGTTTCATCTCATCGGCGGGGAGAGAGAGCTTGCGAGAGAAATTCATGTCGCTTTCCACTGTTATGGGCACGAGGTGGATATGGGTATGAGGCACTTCGAGACCTATCACAGCCTCGCCTATTCTGGCGCACGGAATTGCCTGCTGCAGCGCGCCTGCCACTTTTCTTGCGAAAAGCTGCAGCGCTATGTATTCGGATTCGTCAAGGTCGAACAGATAGCTGACCTCGCGTTTTGGCACCACCAGAGTGTGACCTTTTGCCACGGGGTTGATGTCGAGAAATGCAATGTGAGCGTCGTCCTCTGCAACCTTGTAGCATGGAATTTCGCCGTTTATTATGCGGGTGAATATGGAAGGCATAATCAGAAGCTTATTTCAACAATTTCAAATTTCATAAGTCCGGCGGGAACTTTTATCTCCACCACTTCACCGAGCTTGTGTCCGAGCAGCCCCTGGGCAATCGGGGTGCTTGACCCGATTTTTTTCTCTTTGAGGTTTGCCTCGCTGTCGGCGACAATGGTGTACTCCATAGCCATGCCGTTTGCGGTGTTTTTAATCTTCACCTTGTTGAGTATCTGCACTTCCTCGTTGTTGAGAGTGCTTTCGTCTATTATGCGTGCATTAGCCACAAGGTCCTTGAGCTGAGCTATCTTCATTTCCAGCATGCCCTGCGCTTCTTTCGCCGCATCGTACTCCGAATTCTCAGAGAGGTCGCCTTTGTCGCGCGCCTCGCCTATGGCATGAGAAATCTTGGGACGTTCAACGGATTCGAGGTATGCTATCTCCTCCATTTTCTTTTTGTAACCTTCTTTGGTCATGTAGGTTATTGCCATGATATTATATTTTAAAATGTTATAGATGTTAGAAAAAGCAGAATAAAAGAAAGAATCTCTCCCAAAGCGGGCGAGACCCCAACAGTCAGTCATTCTGCAAAAAAAGGGACTACTCTATTTGTCCGATGCAAATATACAGCAATATTTTTTATCGGACACCAAATTTGAGAAAAATTAACCGCCGCCCCACGCGGACAGAAAAACAGATCCGCACCGGAGGCATTACCCCGGTGCGGATGAGGTGTTGTGTCTTTATAAAGCCTTTTTACTGAGCGGCGAGCGGGGAGGGTTCGGTGTAGGTACGGGCTGCAAGCTCGTTGTCAAGCATGTATATGCCCATGCCGTTGTCGCCGACGAGCGAAAACTTGTCGATGAGGGTACGGCAGTTGTCTTCTTCCTCTACCTGCTCCGATACGAACCACTGGAGCCGGTCGCGAGTGGCGTAGTCCTTTTCTTCTTCCGCGAGAGCGAACAGGCTGTTAATAAGCGATGTTACCTTGCGCTCGTGTTCGAGGGTAGCCTTGAAGGCGTCAAGAATGGAAGCCCATGACGAAGGCACGGCGTCAATCGGAGCAAGAATCACTCTTCCGCCGCGCTGGTTGACATAGTTCATGAGAATCTGAGCGTGAGCCTGCTCTTCCTTGAACTGGATAGCAAACCAGTTGGCAACACCGGCTCTGCCTTCAGCCTGGAAGTGGAGCGACATTGAGAGGTAGAGGTATGCCGACCACAATTCGGCGTTAATCTGGGCGTTTAGAGCGTCCTGAATTTTATTGCTTAGCATTTTTATTAAGAGGTTGAGGGTTTATTTTCTTTTCTTTGAACGCTGTTTCTCCTGCTCTCTGAGAAGAGCCTGCTGCTTGCGCTGAGCCTCTTCGAGACGAGCCATAAATCCACTTTTTTTGCGCGGTTTATTTGCGTTTTCCTTCATTGCCGCACGCACTTTGTCTTCGTCCACCACCTTGCGGAAAATGTATGTCTGCACAATTGTTATGAGCAGCGACAGGAAGTAATAGTAGCTGAGACCGGCGGCGTAGTTGTTGAAGAACACCAGGAACATCACGGGCATAAGGTACATCATCCATTTCATGCCGGGCATTGAGTTGCCTCCGGGCTGATTCTGCATGTTTATGCGGGTGTATATTATGTTCACCACTGTCATAAGAAGACAGAAGAGACTGATGTGGTTTCCGAATGTCGATGAAATGAACGGAATGTGAGCCGACCACGACACTATTGCATCGGGGGCAGACAAATCCTTAGCCCAAAGGAAAGGCTCGCCACGCAGTTCGATAGCCGAGGGGAAGAAGTTGAACATTGCCACAAGAATGGGCAGCTGCAGCAGCATGGGCAGACATCCGGAGAACGGACTCGCGCCGGCGCGGCTGTAGAGAGCCATTGTTTCCTGCTGGCGCTTCATGGCGTTTTCATTGCCGGGATATTTGTCGTTTATCTCCTTTATCTCAGGTGCGAGAACTCTCATGCGCGCCTGCGACATGTAGCTTTTGTATGTGAACGGGAACAGTATAATCTTTATAAATATGGTAAGGAGCAGTATTATTATACCGTAGTTGCCAATAAACTGACCGAGGAAATCAAACACCGGTATTACAATGAGGGTGTTTATCCACCTGAACAGAGCCCAGCCGAGGGGAATAAGGTTTGTCAGGTGCAGGTTTTGTCCGGGAGCAAGTTCTGACTGCAGGTCGCTCAACAGGGGGTAGGAGTTGGGACCGAAGAAGAATTTGAACGAAGCGGGAACCGGGTTGGCAGAGGAGTACTCGACAGAAGCCCTGGTGTCAAGTTCTTTTATGTAAGCGGGATTGTTTTCGAGTACTTCAGAGTCGAATTCAGCA
Source organism: Muribaculaceae bacterium Isolate-104 (HZI) (assembly GCA_003762715.1). Lineage (GTDB taxonomy): Bacteria > Bacteroidota > Bacteroidia > Bacteroidales > Muribaculaceae > Paramuribaculum. Next base: position 34,182 of record RIBJ01000044.1, read on the forward strand.
GTGGTGAAGTAGTCGTCGGCAATGAGGAGCGCGGTGAAGAACTGGTTTTTATAGCCAATCCACTTTACTCGTTCACTCACTTCCTTGTGGTCTGAACTGCCTTCGCTGAGGTTTTCGACATCGCCGTTTGCAAACATGTAGTACAGAGCCGAATTGCGCTCCTCAAACATGCGTCCGGCTTCGTTTCGCGCCATTTTCTGGTGCCATGCAAATTCCATGTCAGCCACACTCGGCGGAATGACAGACTGCATGTTGTTCTGGAGAATCTCCATGCCTACTACGTAGCTGTCGGCAGGGAGGGTGTAACGTATTGCCCATGTTGCTCCGCCGCCAAGGGCAAGCTGCATTGTAACAGAGGTGTCGGAAACTTCGACAGGGGTAAAGAAAAATTCGGATGTGTTGAACCGCTGGTTTGCCGTGGTGAGGGTAAAGCTGTATGAGTCAACGCCGTTTGCCATAAGGTCAACCGCAGTAGAGTCATATCGGTCATATTCTTTCAGCACGGCAGCCGAGATTACGCCGCCACGGGTGTTTACGTCGACAGACAGCAGGTTGTTTTCGAGACGGACGGTGCGCTCTGTGCCTGACAGATGCCGGGCAAACTCCTTGTATCTTTCAGCCGAAGCCACGGCGTTTCTGAGTGTTGCCACCGCCGCAGCCGCGTTGTCGCGGCTCATGCCTCCGAAGTCGGAAAGGAGTATGTCTTTTACCGCTACCTCGCCACCGGGAGTTGAGACGTAGCCTGCGATTGCGCCACCGTCAGAGAGGGTCAGAGTGGCATCTGCCACGGAGAGGGTGCAGGTGCCTGTGAGAGAGTCCAGCACTCCGAACTGCTTTATTGTCGAGGCTATACGACTCTTTTCAGAGGCGCTTATGCTGTCAAGGGCAAGAACCGGAGCAGTTGCCTGACTTTCTGCCTGACGGGCGAGCTGCTCTGCCTGCTGACGCTGACGTGCTATTTCCTCTTCGGAGGGTTTGTTAAGCCACATGAAACCGAGAATCACCGCTCCCATGAGCAGCACCCCGGTAAGGGTATTTTTATCCATGTCAAGTTATTTCTTAGATTCTGCGAAGTCTTCCATGAGCCTTTCGCCACGGTAGGCAACGGCTGCTTTTATGAAGTCGATAAACAACGGATGGGGATTGAGCACGGTGCTTGAGTACTCGGGGTGGTATTGCGTGCCTACCCACCAGCGTTTTTCGGGAATTTCAACCACTTCCACCAGATGGGTGGCAGGATTTTCACCCACGCACTTCATGCCCGCCTGTTCAAACCGGTCGCGATAGTCGTTGTTGAATTCAAAACGGTGACGGTGACGCTCTTTTATTTCAAGGGCGCCATAGGCCTTTGCTGCGGTGGAGTCGGGAGTCAGACGGCAGTCATAAGCGCCGAGACGCATTGTGCCGCCCATGTTGCTGACACTTTTCTGCTCCTCCATAAGGTCAATGACATTGTTGGTTGTGGAGGGGTCCATTTCGGTGCTGTTTGCATCGGCGAGCCCGAGCACATCTCTGGCAAACTCGATGACCATACACTGCATGCCGAGACAGATGCCGAATGTGGGCACATCGTTTTCGCGACACCATTTGAGAGCGGTCAGTTTTCCTTCCACTCCGCGCTGTCCGAATCCGGGCGCCACAATGACTCCGTCCATACCATCAAGGTATTCACCGACGTTTTCGGGGGTTATTTTTTCAGAGTGTATGCTTTTGAGGTTCAGACGTCTGTCGTTGTATGTGGCGGCATGAAACAGCGATTCGTTTATTGATTTGTAGGCATCCTGAAGTTCTACATATTTGCCTACAAGCGCAATGTTTACCTGCTCGGTGGCTCCGTGCATCTTGTCAAGGAAGTGCAGCCAGGGAGCCATGTGCGGCTCGCCCTGGGGAACCACGCCGGTTTTACGGAGCACTATTTCGTCAAGGTGCTGCGCGTGCATCATTATGGGCACCTCGTATATTGACGGACAGTCAAGAGACTGCACCACGGCATCGGGAGCGACATTGCAGAACTGTGCAATTTTCTTGCGCATATTCACAGGAATATCCTGCTCGGTGCGGAGCACAAGAATGTCGGGCTGTATGCCCACTTCCTGAAGCTGCTTTACAGAGTGCTGTGTAGGCTTGGTTTTCAGCTCTTTGGCGGCTTTGAGGTATGGCACATATGTCAGGTGTATGCAAAGGCTGTTCTGCCCGAGCTCCCACCGCAGCTGCCTCACGCTTTCGAGGTAGGGCAGCGACTCGATGTCGCCCACAGTGCCGCCAATCTCGGTTATGATATAGTCGAAGTTGCCTGTTTTGCCAAGCAGCTTTACATTGCGTTTGATTTCATCGGTAACGTGGGGAATAATCTGGACTGTTTTGCCGAGATAGTCGCCACGGCGTTCTTTGTCAATGACACTCTGGTAAATGCGGCCGGTTGTGACATTGTTGGCGCGTGTGGTCTGTACGTTTGTAAAACGCTCGTAGTGTCCGAGGTCAAGATCAGCCTCATGTCCGTCTACGGTCACATAGCATTCGCCGTGTTCGTAGGGGTTGAGGGTTCCCGGGTCGATGTTGATATAAGGGTCAAACTTCTGAATGGTCACGCGGTATCCGCGGGCTTTCAGCAGACAAGCAAGAGAGGCAGAAATGATGCCTTTGCCAAGGGAGGACACAACGCCTCCGGTCACGAAAATGTATTTGGTTTCCACGAGTTTGGGGTATTTCGTAATTAAAACGCAAAATTACAAAAAAAATCAGAGTGATGCAATATCGCTTTCGCGACCGGAAATCACGAACACGGCCAACCGCTATGTTTCGGTTTTGTCACCGCACAGCGACAAACCGCCTCTCCACAGCAGATTGGTCGGGATATATCACCGGGTCGGAAAATGATGACTGCACATTAAGCGCCGAGGAGGTAAGAGACTCTATGAGCCAGTATTCGGGAATGTCGCCGGCAATACGGATTACGGCAAAATTCGGGTTTGTAAACGACCACCTGAAGTATTCGGGTGCGGACTCGGTTTCCGCGCCGGTCCAGCCTGCCCACCTGTACCACCCGGAGCCGTCGCGGTTGAATTTATACACAAACCCTTCTGTCGTATATTCCACCGGATCGAAGTCTGGAGCATGCATGTATGTCATGCACCATTGGCAGCCTGTAAGCCTGTCAACCACAATTTGCTGCGAGTCGCCAAGATAGCCTTGACACCCGTCACACGCCGCCCCGGCAGCAGCCAGGATTACAGCAAGCAGAAGCCGTGCGTATATTTTCATATTAGAGGTTGTTAAAAAAATAGGGGGCCGCGCCTACGGCGCGACTCCCTATCGAGTTATTTTCGGTAATCTGATTAGCCGTTAACTTTCTTCATGCGAGCGATGAGGTCGAGAACTTTGTTTGAGTAGCCGATCTCATTGTCGTACCAAGACACAACCTTAACGAATGTGGGTGTGAGCTGGATACCAGCTTTGGCGTCGAAGATAGAAGTGAGGGGGCAGCCGAGGAAGTCGCTTGAAACGACTGCGTCTTCTGTGTAGCCGAGGATGCCTTTGAGTTCGCCTTCAGAAGCTTCTTTCATAGCTGCGCAGATTTCGTCGTAGGTAGCGGGCTTAGCAAGGTTAACAGTGAGGTCAACAACAGATACGTCGAGAGTGGGGACACGCATAGACATACCGGTGAGTTTGCCATTGAGTTCGGGGATAACTTTGCCTACAGCCTTAGCAGCGCCGGTAGAAGAGGGGATGATGTTGCCAGAAGCGGCACGACCACCACGCCAGTCCTTCATAGAGGGACCGTCAACGGTTTTCTGAGTAGCGGTTGTAGAGTGAACGGTTGTCATGAGACCTTCTGTGATACCGAACTTGTCGTTGAGCACCTTAGCGATAGGAGCGAGACAGTTGGTAGTGCAAGAAGCGTTGGAAACGAACTGCTGACCTGCATAAGTAGCATCGTTCACACCGCAAACGAACATGGGGGTGTCGTCCTTAGAGGGAGCAGACATAACCACATATTTTGCACCTGCTTCAATGTGAGCCTGAGCTTTTTCCTTTGTGAGGAAAAGACCTGTAGATTCAACAACGTATTCAGCACCTACAGCACCCCAGCCGATTTCAGCGGGATTCTTGCATGCAGTAACACGGATAGTCTTGCCGTTTACAATGAGAAGGCTTTTTTCCAGGTCATAGTCTACAGTGCCGTCGAAGCGACCGTGCATTGTGTCATACTTGAGCATGTAAGCCATGTAGTCAACGGGGAGAAGGTCGTTGATAGCAACTACCTCGATGTCGTCTCTCTTGGTTGAAGCGCGGAAAACGAAGCGACCGATGCGGCCGAAACCGTTAATACCTATTTTTGTCATAGTTTTTAAATATAATTGGGTTAGAATATTGTCAGGTCAATAAATCTGGCGACGGCACATTTTTTGCCGCGTCACAAAAGTAATAATTATTTTCGTAAGTTGTAGCGTGGCAGAAACAAAAGTTGACTCTTACAAGCATTTTTAATAGTTGTTTAATAGTTTGACAGGTCAAGGAGGAGCCAAACGCAATGAAACCGGGGCAAGATACGGCAAGGGGGAGGAATCGGGCATGCACACACCTTATTATATATAGTAATTTCGCTTATTGGAATTGCCGATTCGGAGATAAAAACTTTTTTTTCGTATATTTGTTGGAGTTATAGAAATTATAGACTCATAATTTCAATCATCCATTTTTAACTGTTTATTTTACCGATGTCTAAGTTTATCACCGAATTCAAGGAGTTTGCGATGCGCGGCAATGTGCTCGACATGGCAGTAGGTGTTGTTATCGGAGCGGCGTTTGGCAAGATTGTGTCATCGCTTGTGGACGACCTCATCATGCCGCTTGTCGGCGTAGCTACCGGGGGTATGAATTTCACCGACTACAAGTGGGTTATCCAGAGCGCTGTAATGAACGGCACCGAGGTTATAAAACCGGAAGTGACCCTCAACTGGGGTACATGGGTTCAGACCGTTGTCAACTTCATAATAATAGCGTTTTGCATATTCGTTATGATAAAGTTTGTCAACAAGCTGAGCCGCAAGAAAGCGGAAGAGCCGGCACCGGCAGAGTCCGAACCGACCAAAGAGGAGGTGCTGCTCACCGAAATACGCGACCTGCTGAAGGACCGCAAACCGGAATAGGTTTCTCTCACCCTTTTCTACCGAAATCAGCCGGAATCTCGCCCCACTCTTCTGTGCGCCATTTCGTGACATGATTTCGCAGCACATGGGTGTTTAACCAAGACTCCGCCCGCGCTACCAGCGCTCTTATGTTTGAGTTCTGAGGCGTGGGCGCGAGGGTTGTTTTTGCGTGTCTGTTTCTAAGCCACGCCATAGCTGTGGCGCTGTCGGAGTAGATTGTAACCCCTTCCCTGCCCTGTTTGTCAAGGAGCGCGAGCGCATGCACCACAGCAAGAAACTCGCCAAGATTATTAGTGCCGCCCTCAAGAGGCCCGACATGGAATATTTCCTGACCGGTAGCCAAGTCCACGCCCCGATACTCTACCGGACCGGGATTTTTGCGACAACCGGCATCTACAGCTATTCCATTCTTGTCTATCTCCGAAAATGCCTCGTAATTCACAGATATGACCGGGCGCGAGGCTATTGCCTTAAGCAAATCCACATCACTCGCCGCCGACTCGCCACGATAGGCGGCAACGGCAGCCTCTCTGTTTGGAAACGATCTGTATTTTGCTCCGGGAAAACCGTTTACAACAAGCTGGCATTCATCCCAGGAGTCAAACACTCCGGTGTCGTGACCTGCCCATACAACATAGTACTTCTTACCCATTACGATAGTGTCAGATATAGGTTTATATCGCGGCTTCTGGTGCCGGCAACCGAAGCGACCGCCGGATTGACAGCCTTGCCCATGAATGTCATCGCGGCTTTCTGGAGCCCCGGCAACAGTTTCAGAGCGTTCAGCACGCCGTCACATGCCGTTATGTCATTGAAAAAAGTCAGAAAGGTGTTGCTCAGAGCCATAGCCGCCGTTCTCGGCACTGCCCCGCCGGCATTTATGTAGCAGCAGCGCCCGTTTGAAGCATGAGCCGCCGTTGCGGGAGAGTTCACACCGAGGTCTGTTGTCGGCAATGAGGGAAATGCTTTGCCATAATCGCCGGTAAGGTCAAAAATTATCACCCCTTTCTTCATTTCCTCAACCACGTCGGCACCGAATACGGGTACATCGCCCATAGGAGTGACAATCACTACATCGGCGCTGCGCAATGCCCCGCGCAAAACCCTCGGATGCAGGGTCGAGCCTACCGCCCAGGCACCAAGGTCGCGCGTTGCTTCTCTCAGACGGTATATGTCATTGTCAAATATCTTCACACTCGCGCCGACACCCACAGCGCCCCTTGCAGCAGCACAGGCGCTTATTCCGCTGCCGACAATCACTGTCTCACACGGCACTACTCCGGCAACACCACCAAGCAGAATGCCTTTGCCGTGAACCGCATCAGCCAACAGCGCGGAAGCTATCGCCACAGCCGCCCTGCCGTCAATCTCCGAAAGAATATCGGCAAAGGGAGTGTTACCATACTGGTCCTCTATAAGGTCTATCGCTATAGCCATTATACTCCGCTCAAGAAGTGCCATTACCGAATCTTTTGCGAAACGGCACTGCGCCAGCATTGAAAGCAGCATGGCTCCGCGGCGCATCTTGCGGATGTCGCCTACCGACAGCGGCGCCAGAGAAATCACGATGTCACAGCCGAGCACGCCGCTACGGTCGCAAATCCGCGCCCCTTCGCGGGCATAAGCATTGTCCGGATAATGAATCGGAGCTCCGGCTCCGGCTTCTATTTTAACTGTAAACCCTTTTTCGACAAGCATTCCGGCTCCTTCGGGAGTAAGAGGAAACCGCCGTTCACCTGCGGCAGCCACTGCGGGCAGCCCGATTGTGATGTGTCTTCGCGATTGCTCGGAAACAACCGCCTGAGGCGACGGCACCGGAGAAAAATCATTTGCTGTTTTCATTGAGCGGCAGATTTAAAAGTGAAATAAAACGGAGAGCCGTTTCCGACACCTCGCACTCGTTTTCCAGCAAATCTCCGTCAAAAACCATTTTGGCTTTGGAATAAAACGGCATACGCTGTTCAAGCGCCTTGACAATAAACTCTCTCAGCTCCTCCTCGTTCTTGTCGGCGATGAGAGGGCGCTTGTATCTGCCCCTCATAAGCCTTGAATGGAGTTTGGGCAGCGATGTGTTCATGAAAACGGTCACTCCTCTGGAATTCATATAATCCATGTTGTCATGAAAGCAGGGCGTGCCTCCGCCGCAAGCGATTATCACATTCTCAAACTCCGCCGCCTCATGCAGCATACGCCTTTCAATGTCCCGGAACCCCTCCTCGCCGCGGGCGGCAAACAGCTCTCTGACACTCGCGTGATACCGCCCCTCGATGTATGAATCAAGGTCAATGAAGTCTATGCCGGCAATCCGGCTCACGTTGCGCCCGAGGGTGGATTTTCCACACCCCATGTAGCCTATGAGAAAAATCGGTTGCATTTTTGTGAGTTTATTGCACAAAGTTAATTATTTTCTGCCGCTTTTATGTACATTTGCCAATAGCAAACCTGACATATCCGGACACTGAATGGAAAAATTAATGCAATATGTGTGGCAGCAACGCCTCTTGCCTGTGGCAGAGATGCGCACTGTCGACGGCAGAAAGGTCGAGATAATAGACCCCGGGCTGCTGAACACGGATGCCGGTCCGGACTTCTTCAACGCCAAAGTTTCGATAGGCGGCGAAGTGTGGGTGGGCAATGTCGAAATCCATTACCGCGCAAGCGACTGGCACCGCCACAAGCACAACACCGACCCGGCCTACGACTCGGTGATACTCCATGTGGTTGACAAGGATGACGCGATAGTGCGGCGGGCAGACGGGCAGATTGTGCCGCAGATGAGGATGCCTTGCGACCCGGCTCTTAATTCGCGCTACAGCGAACTGGTGGGACGCGCCGACATAGACCTGCCGTGTGCGCGCGAAATCAGCTCACTACCTCCTATATATATTACAGACTGGATTTCAAGCCTCGCATACGAACGAATATACGACAAGGCTGAACGCATAGAAAGCATACGGCAGAGACTCGCCGGCGACTGGGAGCAAGTCTGTTATGTCACAGTGGCACGCGGTCTGGGCTTCGGCACCAACAGCGAGCCTTTTGAGCGCCTTGCACTAAGCCTGCCGCTGATGTTCATAGGCAAGCACAGCGACAGCCTCACCGCAATAGAGGCGCTTCTGTTCGGCCAGAGCGGGCTGCTTAACGCAAGAGCTACCGCCATAGACCCTTACGCCGCCCGCCTCAAAAAGGAGCATGCTTTTTTCTCTACCAAGTTCGGGCTTTCACAGCCTCAGGCGCTCGGGTGGAAAATGGCGCGCATGCGACCCGCAAATTTTCCACACAGGCGCATCGCCGTACTTGCCGCCATGCTCCACGGAGGGTTTCGCCTGATGAGCAGGATTCTTGACATACGCAATCTTGACGAGGCTTGCGCGCTTTTTACCCCGGAGATGAGCCAGTACTGGCAGCTGCACTATTCATTCGGCACTCCCGGCAGCAGAGAGCTTGGCAGCCTGAGCCGCAGCTCGGCGCTGGTGATGGTGATAAACGTAGCCGCTCCGCTGATGATGGCTTACGGCATGACACACGGCGACCACCGCCTGACAGATGCCGCCATAGAGCTGCTCCATGACATAAAGGCTGAAAAAAACTCGGTTGTGGAACTGTTTGAGCGCGCGGGTTTGAAAGTGCGCGACGCATTCAGCTCGCAAGGGCTGATACAGCTGCGCCGCAATTATTGCGAAAAGCGCAAATGCCTTTACTGCCGCATAGGACACCGCAGGCTGTCGTACTGCGCTCTGAGAAAAAACTGAATCAGAGATTCTTGAAGTTATAGCCTACGCTCAGCTCGGCAATACGCTGCCTTTTTGCACCGTAGTCACTCTCTGTTATTCTACACAGCTTCCAGATGTATGCCGCACCCACATACACCCTGCCGAAAGTGAATCCGATACCGCTCCGAAGATTAAGGTCCACACCGTAATCGCCGTACAGAGGCCGGGCGGTTGTGCTGTTGAATATTTTTGTGGGATGGTTGGGCTTGAACGAGGTGTGAAGGCGGAAATCAAACTCCGGTCCGGTATAAATCGAAGCACGGACTCCACTGAAGCCGCAGCTCCAGCCGAGAGCCACAGGCACACGGAAGCCGATTGTCTTCATTGTGGCAGATGTCACCTGCTCCTCAGCCACCTGCTCGGAAATAGTGCCGGCGGTCTTAAGACTGTTGTAAAACACCTCGACCTGCGGCTCTGCATAAAACCCGTGTTTCATCGGCGCATGAAAAAGACCCATCACCGCCACGTCAAAACCGACGGCCTTGCTTGACAGAGGGATACGGGCGTAACGGATGTCTGAAGGAAACGCATAGCCGCCGTTGAGACGCACCCCGAAGTACGGACGGTCACCGTCTTTATAAAGATTGTACAGCCAGTGCGCCCCAATGTTCTGGAATGCCGCTGATAATACAAATATTACAATGAGGAGTCTTTTTATACTCATAATGAATTTCCTGTACTGTTAATGTGGCAAAGTTACATTATTTTTCATAAAAAGAGACGGGGCATACCGCTTTTTTAGAAGCAATCGCAGAAAAAATTGTATTTTTGCACTTCAAAACCAAGAAAATAACAGATATGTCAATCGACAACATTATTGCAAAAGCCGTTGCCGACGCTGTCAGGGAACTCTACGGAGTGGAGACAGACCCGGCGACAATCACACCGCAGACAACCAAAAAGGAGTTTGAGGGCAACCTCACGGTAATGGTTTTTCCATGGGTAAAAACCGCCCGCAAAGCGCCTGAGGCAGTAGGCAAGGAGATTGGCCAATGGCTTGTCGACAACGAACCGGCGGTGGCGGCATTCAACGTCATCAAAGGCTTCCTGAACATAACAATAGAGCCCTCATTCTGGGCGTCGGTGCTTTCACACATAGCATCTGAAAAGAACTACGGCATAACCGAAGCCGGAGAAAACTCGCCGCTCGTAATGGTGGAATACTCTTCTCCAAACACAAACAAGCCGCTTCACCTGGGGCATGTGCGCAACATTCTGCTCGGCAACAGTCTGTGCCGTATTCTTGCCGCATGCGGCAACAAGGTTGTGCGCACAAACATTGTCAACGACCGCGGAATACATATCTGCAAATCCATGCTCGCATGGAAAAAATGGGGCGAAGGTGCCACTCCGGATTCAACCGGCAAGAAGGGCGACCACCTCATAGGCGACTTCTATGTGCTGTTTGACAAACACTTCAAAGAGGAAGTCAAAGCGCTCGAAGCCAAAGGCATGAGCAAGGAAGAGGCAGAAGCGGCATCTCCACTGATGCAGGAAGCCCGCGCGATGCTCCGCGCCTGGGAAGCCGGCGACAAGGATGTACGCGACCTGTGGGCTACCATGAACAGCTGGGTATATGCCGGATTTGACGAAACATACCGGCGCATGGGCGTGGGATTCGACAAAATATACTACGAGAGCGACACATACCTCGAAGGCAAGGCAAAAGTGCTCGAAGGGCTTGAAAACGGGCTTATGTACCGCAAGGAAGACGGCTCTGTATGGGCAGACCTAACCGCCGAAGGGCTTGACCACAAACTCCTCCTCCGCTCCGACGGCACATCCGTGTACATGACCCAGGACATCGGCACGGCAAAACTGAGATACCAGGACTACCCAATCGACAAAATGGTGTATGTGGTCGGCAACGAACAGAACTATCACTTCCAGGTGCTGTCGCTGCTCCTTGACAGACTCGGATTCAAATGGGGCAAAGACCTGGTACACTTCTCGTACGGCATGGTCGAACTTCCCGAAGGCAAGATGAAGAGCCGCGAGGGTACTGTTGTAGATGCCGACGACCTCATCGACGAAATGGTGTCTACAGCGCGCTCGGTAAGCGAGGAGCTCGGCAAACTCGACGGATGCACCCCGGAAGAAGTGAAGCAGATAACCGAAACCGTAGGACTCGGCGCGCTCAAATACTTCCTGCTGAAGGTAGACCCTCGCAAAAACATGACCTTCAACCCGAAAGAGTCGATTGACTTCAACGGCAACACAGGACCGTTCATACAGTACACCTACGCCCGCATACGCTCCGTGCTGCGCAAGGCGCAGGAAAGCGGCATGACAGCAAACGACTTCATCGGAGCCAAGCCCGGCGAGCGCGAAATAACACTTGTGCAGCGCCTTGCCGATTTCCCGTCGGTAGTTCAGGAAGCCGGACGCACATACAGCCCCGCCCTGATTGCTAATTATTCTTATGACTTAGTTAAAGAATACAACCAGTTCTATCACGATTGTTCTATACTTAAAGAGGACGACGAACGCACCCGCTCGATGCGCCTCGCCATCTCAAAGGTCACAGCCGACACCATACTCACCGCCATGGGGCTGCTCGGCATCAATGTGCCCGAAAGAATGTAATAAAAAACTAATCTCTCAAAATTATGATGAACGAATATCAAAACCATTACTACCAGCAGGATCAGGCTCTTGACACAAAAGTGAGCCAGGTCATGAAAAAAGTCTATGTCAAAATGTTTTTCGGACTTCTTGTCACAGCTTTCGTTTCATACTTCTGCGCAGGCTCGCCATCGGTTCTCGGCTTTTTCCAGAGCCACTCGGCAATAATGTGGGTAATACTCCTCGTAGAGCTCGGACTTGTATTCGCCATAACCGGCGCAATAAACAGAATGAGTTCGGCAACAGCCACCATGCTGTTCTATCTTTTCGCCGTTGTCAACGGACTCGCGCTATTCCCCATATTCCTTGTGTACACAGGAGTTTCCATCGGCAAAACTTTCTTCATAACCGCCGGAACTTTCGGAGCCATGAGCGTCTACGGCTATCTGACATCGCAAGACCTCACCAAATGGGGCTCGATGCTGTTCATGGCACTCATAGGGCTGATACTCTGCTCTGTTGTTAACATTTTCTGGGCAAACGGCACTTTTGAATGGATTATCTCGGGGCTCGGCGTACTTATCTTCGTAGGACTCACCGCCTGGGACACCCAGACGATCAAAAGACGCGCCGCCATGGCTCCCGCAGAAGCCACAGGCAAACTCGCCACAATAGGCGCCCTGAGCCTGTACCTCGACTTCATAAACCTCTTCCTCTACCTGCTGCGCTTCTTCGGCAACAGCCGCGACTGACACAGCAAACAGCCACATTTCAAACCCATAAGGCGGGCGCGCGATTTTTTGTGCCCGCCTTTATTTTTTTCGCTATTGTCGGGATTTTTACTACTTTTGCACATCATTTACAACGAATGACAGACTTAAACGCCATCCAGCGCCAGATTGCGCCCGAACTTGAAGAATTGCGACGCCAGATAAGCGACGCACTGATTTCGTCAAATCCTCTCATGCCTAGCGTTGTAGAAGGCTATCTCAAGACCAAAGGCAAGCTCATTCGTCCCATAATGGTGATACTGACCGCAAAAATGCTCGGCTCCGTATCTCCCAAAGTCATCTCGGCGGCAGCGGCGGTAGAAATGCTCCACAACGCATCGCTGATTCATGACGATGTGGTCGACGACTCCAAGCTACGCAGAGGAAAACCCACAATAAACAGTGTGTGGAACAACCATATCGCCGTACTCGTCGGCGACTATTTTGTTTCAAGCGCACTGCAGCAGGCTATCTCCACCGGCGACATCCGTATCATAGACTCGCTTTCAAGCCTCGGCAAACTGCTGTCTCTCGGCGAGATAGACCAGATATACAACGCCCGCAACCACTACCTTGACGAAGAAGCCTACTTCAAAGTGATAAGCCGGAAAACAGCCTCACTATTCGTTTCATGCGTCGAAATGGGCGGATATGCGGTAAACGCACCCGAAGAACAGATAGCGCCCATGCGCCGGTTTGCGGAACTGCTCGGACTCTGCTTCCAGATAAAAGATGACATCTTTGACTACTTTTCCGATGAAAAAATTGGAAAACCCACCGGCAACGACCTGCGTGAAGGCAAAATAACCCTGCCGCTGCTGTACGCATTGTCCCGGACTGAACTGCCTCAGACCGCAGCCATGCGCGAAATGACAGCAAAAGAGGAACTCGATGCCGGTGAAATACGCACACTTATCGATTTTGCCATAGAAGCCGGAGGCATAGACTACGCCTACTCGGTGATGAACCGCCTTGCCAAAGAAGCGCAGGAAATACTTTCCACATTGCCGGATAACGAAAACCGACGAGCCCTGTCCGACATAATGACATTCATCATCAACCGCGACCTCTGAATCTCAGAGAAAATTTTACCCGCTACTATACTTAAATTTCACAAAGTTTGTTTTATCTTTGTGAACGAATCGGAAGACACTCTCCGGTCTTTCCGTAATAACCCACTGCTATTTGACAAATGAGTTACAGCTTTTTAGACTTTCTCGGGCTACTCGGTGCCGTCGGACTGTTCCTTTACGGCATGAAAGTGATGAGTGAGGGGCTCCAGAAAGCCGCGGGCGACCGTCTGCGCAACATCCTCTCGGCAATGACCCGCAACCGGTTTACAGGCACGCTGACCGGATTTCTGATAACCGCGCTTATACAAAGCTCATCTGCCAGCACCGTCATGGTAGTGAGCTTCGTAAACGCCGGACTGATGTCTCTGGCACAGTCAATGGCGGTAATAATGGGCGCAAATGTCGGCACCACATTCACCGCATGGGTTATCGCTCTCTTTGGCTTCAAAGTTAACATATCAGCCTTTGTGCTGCCGCTTATCGGCCTTGCGATACCGCTGCTTTTCACTAAAAAAAGCCGCAACAAGTCAATCGGAGAATTTCTTATCGGCTTCGCCTTCCTGTTCATGGGACTCGACATGATAAGCCGGTATGTACCCGACCTGCAAAGCAACCCCGAGATGTTTGCATTTCTGGAGCGCTATGCGTCAATGGGCTACCTGTCGGTGCTGATATTCCTCGGAGTAGGCATACTGCTCACCATGGTAATACAGTCATCTGCCGCGACATTTGCCATAACGCTTATAATGTGCAGCAAAGGCTGGATTGACTTTGACCTTGCCTGTGCCATAGTCCTCGGCAGCAACATAGGCACCACCATAACGCCGATACTGGCTTCAATGAGCGGAAACGTAGCGGCAAAACGCACCGCTATGGGACACCTGCTGTTCAATCTGCTCGGCACAGTATGGGTTCTGTTTCTATACTTCCCCTTCGTTCACCTTAACGTATGGCTCACCGAAGCCCTCGGACAGGGCAGCCCTGAAGCCCTTGCCGGATATGTAAAACATATAGAAGCCACACAGCCGGAAATATACAACCACCTGTTTGACAACTCACTGCCGGAAGGTCATGATGTTCTTGCCAAAGTTGCTGCCATGCAACAAAGCGTATCAATAGGTCTGTCAATATTCCACACGGTGTTCAACCTTATAAACCTGTCGATAATGATTTGGTTTACCGGACTTTATGTGAAAATTGTGGAAAAACTTGTACCCGCAAAGCACAAAGAGGACGAGGAATTCCAGCTCAAATTCATTTCAGGCGGTCTGATGAACGCCTCCGAGCTGAACATAACCCAGGCAGAGAAAGAAATTGCCGTATACGCCGAGCGTGTTCAACGCATGATAGGCATGGCACAACAGCTTGTCCACGGCAAAGAAGACTCCGAGGAATTCTCTCACCTGTTCTCTCGCCTTGAAAAGTACGAGGACATATCTGACCGCATGGAAATTGAGATTGCCCACTACCTCAACCGATGCTCGGAAGGCAGGCTGTCAAATGAAGGCAAACTCAAAATTGCCGGAATGCTCAGAGTGGTGAGCGAAATAGAAAGCATAGCCGACTGCTGTGTGGGCGCCGGAAAAATACTCATCCGCAAGCAACAGAGCCAGGTCAAGTTCAACGACGAAATCTACACGAATATCGACGCCATGTTCGGCTATGTTGAAAGCGCCATGACAAACATGGTTGCCCTGCTCAACGACATAGAGCACGCGCGCGAACAAGAAATCATTGTGAGCTACAACAAGGAGCGTGAAATCAACAACTTCCGCAACCAGCTGCGCACAGCAAACATTGAAAACATCAACTCCAGACACTACGAGTACCAGGCAGGCATTTACTACATGGACCTCATATCCGACCTCGAAAAGATGGGCGACTATATAATAAATGTTGTAGACGCTGTCAGAGAACAAGTCAGATCTCTTGCCGTATGACAACGACACCGGAAACGCAGTTAATTTCACGTCACAAACCGGCAACAATCCTGTTACCGGAGCATAATGTCAACCTTATTTGCCGAACTTTGTATAGATAAACCAATATTCATCGCACTGACAGATTGACATGGCGCCCGTGACTCAGACTTCAGACAACGCTGCCGCAGAAAGAATCCTCATTGTTGATGCGGACAAAATGATGTGCGAACTCCTACAGTACAAATTCGAAAACGAAGGCTTCAAAGTGGACCTTGTCCACGACAAGGACAGCGCGTTTGAGCTTCAGCTTGGCGAATACCAGCTGATTCTGTCCGACCTTATGGATGCCGAACTCACCGGCATAAAATTTGCCAGAGCTATACGCGAACGCAACGACACAAGAAACACCCCGCTCATAATAATGTCGGCTCATGCCGGAGAAGACATTATAGTTGACTCGCTCGACGCCGGCGCGGACGACTTCATTTCAAAACCGTTCTCAACAAGAGAACTTGTGGCACGCATACGCTCGGTACTGCGCCGACGCAGAATGATGACAGCCAGAAGAATGAGCAACGTAATGCGCTACAAAACCCTCGCCGTGGACTTTTCAACATCCATAGTCACCATAGACGACAAACCGGTGTCGCTGACACGGACAGAATACCTCATTCTGGCAATGTTCCTGCGACACAGAAACCAGTTTTTCGACCGTGCCGAAATTATCCATGAAGCATGGGAGGAAGAAACAAGCTCCGAAAGAGCCGTTGACACAAACATATCGCGTTTGCGCAAAAAACTCGGCAACTACGGCAAGCACATAACAAACCGCCAGGGATTCGGCTACGGATTCATAGAATGACACAACAAACTGAATGAGCCGGAAACTGTCATCTCCCCTGCCCCCGTGTCACACCCCGGGACTCTTTGAAGCCGGATGCGACGAAGCCGGAAGAGGCTGCCTTGCCGGACCGGTGTATGCCGCCGCCGTAATACTCCCCGAAGACTTCAACCACCCTCTGCTGAATGACTCCAAACAGCTCACCGAACGCCAGCGCGAATTGCTGCGCCCAATCATAGAGTCAACCGCCATAGCATGGGCGGTAGGCATAGCCACAGCAGAAGAAATCGACCGGATAAACATACTCAAGGCATCCATTCTTGCCATGCACCGCGCTATCGACGGTTTAAAAACGCGCCCGCAGCACATCATTGTGGACGGAAACAGATTTTCACCATACGGCGACATTCCTCACCTCACCATTGTCAAAGGTGACTCCCGGTTCGCAAACATCGCCGCAGCATCGGTACTTGCAAAAACCCACCGCGACGAAGCCATGACACTCCTTGCCGGAGAATACCCGCAATACGGCTGGGAAATAAACAAGGGCTACCCTACCGCAGCCCACCGCAAGGCTATTGCCGAATTCGGACTCTCCCCGCTACACCGCTCCACCTTCCGCACCACCGTATCGTAACACACCTTAGGGCAGCTAATATTGGCACAGCGCTATATCCCCGCCATTATTATTGAGTGATAAATCCAATGATTGGAATAATTCTTTTAATGTCATGCCTTGCAGGGGTTATTGAGCTGATTAGTCCCACCAATAGGTGAGGTTGTGGTCAAGGAACTTCCAGAGGATTTTGTAGGCTTTGGCCCGGCGAAGAACTGATAAACGAAGTACCTTGAGATTGTCATCTTTGTCTTTGCCTATTTTATCGAAATCATACTGACTGAAAATACGTCCTATATATCGGGAGGCATTGTGGATGTTTACGTATATGCCCTCTATACCATCGTTATCTGAAGCCAATTCGAGCAGACGGCAACAGAGCTCCATGCGTGATACATAGAGCCTGCTGTTAGTGAACCGGTCGGTATATCGGTGGTAGCCAATGTGGTATTCAATCCGCTTGCGGAGAATGTCGAGAATGTAAATCCAGTCAATCGCCGAATCGTTGGCAATTGCGTCTTTCCAATAATAACAAGCCTTTCGTTTCAGGCTCAGATCTTTTCCTGGATTTTCTACGTAATCGCAAGCGAATTCTTCCTCGAAATATTTCTGGCAGTCTTTATGATAACGAGTCTGCGTCTTGAAGTCGTAGAGTGTCGACCAGTATAGCAGGTGAGCCGCGAGTTCAGCGACAGTCGATTTCTCCGTATCGTCGAATATCACCTCGCGCCCTACAAGCCATTCTATCGGGTCAGGAGCTCCTGCAATATGGATTTTGCCCTCAAAATCGGATATAACTGTCAGCGGAGTGCCTGAATGAGCTTCGTCCACGGGCAGATTGCGGATTGTATAAAACAATGTCTTATACAATTC
Source organism: Muribaculaceae bacterium Isolate-104 (HZI) (assembly GCA_003762715.1). GTDB lineage: Bacteria > Bacteroidota > Bacteroidia > Bacteroidales > Muribaculaceae > Paramuribaculum. The sequence continues at coordinate 51,765 of RIBJ01000044.1, forward strand.
CTTAACACCTTCAGGCTCACTATAATAAGTCTGAAGTTTGTGCCACACATCTTCAAACTCCGAGTTGATAAAATATTCCTTGTAAATCATGTTGTAAAGTTAATAGTGCGCACTGTCAAAAGCTGTCAGTCTTAAACCTGAATTTCTTCCTCAGTAAATATATTTACTTCAATATTGTTAAATAGTTCCTTGAAGGAAACATTTGGGCTGACTTCTGCTAAATTACCATTCTTTCCATCCATTACCCCATAACTCTCATAATCGTAATCTCCGAGTTCAAGATAGATTGAACAGTATGACTTATTATCGGATATGTCAAGATTGATGCCGTACATTAGAAAGTGTTCTCTGTACTTGTCAAAGAACTCCAGTGCTGTCTTGATTCCGGCATCAGTTATAAGTTTGGTATAGTAGGCGTGTCGGCGACGCATTAATTCTAATGCTTTCTTTCGCTCCTCGTCCATAGAGAGTAAAAATTCTCTATAAAGCTCCCTGGTTTTTTTTGCTATTTCTTCTCGCCTCTTTGCAAGCCTGATTCTTTCATCTGAATCTTCCATTCTGTTCTATAGTTTTTAGGGTTGAGAAAAGAGAGTTATCGCTAATATTTGGACAAAGATAGCCTTATCGCCTGCCAAAAGCTGTCAGTAATTTGTATAAATCACATCATCATCGTCGTAGGTCTCGCCCGTGAAAATATTGAGAGTTTCATTGGCGCAAGCCTCATTTTGCCACTCGATTACATGACTGACTGCCAGCTTGCCGTCGTTGGTAGGAACCACGAAGTATTGCTCATATTCGTCATAATCCAGTTGGAAATACAATGAAACACAACTCTCGCCACAACTCACTTCTACCCCCATCATTTCAAAGAATTCGCTTTTGTCGCGTGTAAAGTCTTCAAGATTGGTGTACTCTTTCACTATATCCGAGAGAAAGGCGTGACGCTTGTGCATCTTGCCAACGGATTGTGCCCTCATTTCTTGAAAAGCCTGGCGCAAACGCTTAGCCGTTTCAGAATTTATAATCTCTTCCCTCGCCTTTTTTCGGCGTTCACTAACGGATTCTTGGAGCATTTCGATTGCTTTTTGTGCGTCAGCTTCCGTAATGCCGACAATGGGATTTGTCTTGATGTAGCGGGGCTGCGCCATGTAGTCTCGCAAAGGCGCAAAACGCTCCCTCATTTCATCAATTTTACGTCTTCTCTCGTCTGTATTCTGTTTCATATTCTACGGCTCTAAGTTTAGGGACAAAGTTATCCCTGTCGCCTGCCAAAAGCTGTCAGGCGATAACAAAAAATGAAGATATGTTTTTGAACCGGGTCTAAGCCTTCACCGATGCGACCAACACCACCTTGTAGGAATCACCCAGAGATTCATCTGAGGAAATACCCCACATAATATTGATGTCAGGATTGGCTTCTGACAGCGGGCCTTTGATTGATGAGAACTCGGACATTTTGGGCTGTCTGTTACCGAAGCAGAAATCAATTAGTAATTCATCTACCTTATCAACCTTACAAGGCAGGGCGTTGACGGCTTCGTTAAAAGCTTCGACAAGGTCGGCGTTGACTCCCGATGTCACATAGCTTTCTCCCTCGGTGGAAAGCACACTGACAACATCATCCTTGTCAAGTTTAATTAAGTCCTCCGACTCAATGATGCGGTCGAGTTCCTTGATGTCGCCATGAACGGGATAACCGTTCCAGATTGTGATTCCGTTGTTCATTGTATTATACTTTAGAGTTTAGTATTTCGATTGCCTTTTGTGCGTCGGCTTCCGTAATACCGACAATGGGGTTTGTCTCGACGTAGCGGGGCTGCTGAGTCGGGGAGAAGTCGTCGAGGTCGTCAATTATCACGTAATCGGGGCACTCGTGCTTGTCGAGCCAACATTCAATCTCCTCGCCACGCGAAATATAGGTTGCGCCGCAAGCAAGAGTATCAAAAATCTCTCCCGGCAGCCCTCGCACCTCCCACATCATGCGCAGACTGCCAAGACTGTGGGCGTAACGCCACGATGAAGAAATGACAATTGCAGCATCGGTATTATCAATAATCAAGCGTAGATTCTCAACAGCGCGAGGGTCGAACAATGGCCCCCACGCATCCTTGTTCGTCTTTCCTTCAACGGCGAGCTGAGCATAATTCTGCTCAGTATTAAGCACTCCGTCGAAGTCAAGAAATATTACAGGCTGTTTCATCAGTTTTTCTTTTTAGCAGCCCGGGCCGGATTTGAACCGGCAATACCACTTCCGCGGCGCCTTTCTGATTCAAAGGTGCGTCTGACCAATTTCGCCACCGGGCTGATATGATTGTACCGCAAAATTACGACAGCTGTGTATCATTTTGCGGTACAAGTTTTGCAGTTTTATGCTTTTATCTTTGCAAGGGGTTCTACATTTTAAATATGTTTAAAACCCCGAACCGCCTTTACAATTGTATCAACATATACTTCCTCAGTGACATTCGGATGTGACGCAACACGCATCGGTGATGGATGCCAAGCGTTGATTAAGAGGGTTCCTTCTGAAACATTAGCTTCTATGATACCGGGAGAACTCAGTTCTTCTGCCCATAAAGCCTTTTGAGCAAAATCTTCCTTATCAAACAAACCATCATATGTATTACCAAAGATGATAACATCAGGCTTATAGCCTTTAATTTGTTCTAACAAAATCTCCCTCCATTGTTCGTAAGGTGCTCTCATAGACGTTGAAGTTGTCTTTCCCGGCAGCTTGCTTATATTGATATATGCAGATGATTTAAGCATTTTAAGCATTTTGTCATTAACAGAAGGCATTTGACTATATGCTATTCCAGTATTTATCCCATACATCACATACATCATAGTCTTCCAAACAGGATTCATTTGGGAGGCATCAGTCCAAGGTTCCCAAATGTACCAACCGCCTAATGCTTCATCTTTCTCTCTTTTTTCCCAAGGTTCTTTTAAAACCCACATAACTTTAATAGGAGCCTCAGCATAACCATTAATATCACAGACTCCATCATAGATTGGTTCATCACCATGAATGTTTTGTTCTAGAGTTTCCGCATGCAGTCTCTCTTTTTCATGCATCTCTTCCTGAAATTTTGATAATTCTGTTGTGCTCATAACGTTTTTGGTTTTGATAGTTCTGTTGTGTTCTAACTTTTTTGGGGAATCTTAATGGAGCAATCCGGATACCGGTTGCGCAATAAAAAGAGGGCGCAACGCCCTTTTGGTTCTCTCTTTCGGTAAGGCTCTGGTAAGCCCGGAATCAAGATTGAAGCAAAAGCAGCCTGCGTCCTCGGGTGAGGATACACGGCTTGCCGTTGACTTCCACCTTATGATTCCTTGTAGAATTTACCAGATTTTACCGAATCGGATGGCGGTCATTGCAAGGGTGCAATATCTTATGTGGCTTTAAACTGTCTTTTTCGTAATGTAGCGATTAGGGGTTATGTCGCAAATTTACGAATTGTATTTTAAACCACAACAGATTCTCGCAGGAGCTCGCTATGTTTTACAGCACAAAGCTATAGCTTCCGTGTATCATTTTGCGCTACGGGATAAAAAAATATGCAAATCCATGAGATGTATCGCTATTTGATACAACGCGATATTTATTTTGTGACATCAATCAAATTAACACAATAAGATGAAAATGAAAACATTTCGTGAATACCTGAATGAATGTCAGTTTGAGGAAATCTGGGACTCGCTCGCCGAGTTTTTCGGAGAGCCACAGGCAATGAAGGCTGTATATTTGGATTATTGTGAGAAACTTAAAGCACTCCCTCAGAAACGCTGCAAGGGTGTCATAGAGCTGTCATCATCCCGACCGGCAGCCTTACAGCCTGACGGCATGAATGCCGCGCCTGACTGGCTTATAGACAAAAAGGTAAAAACCGCAGAGCAAAACAGCGCATACGTTTGTGCCGTTCTGCTTTACTGGTCTTCGCTCCATACATTCCTCACTTCTAAAGAGCATGATGACGACCTTGCGCATTATCTCAACATCATTGAATCTGACGACTGTCAGGCTCTTGCTAATTATCTTACGGGGTCAATAAAGCCCGACCCTCTTGGTCCGGCAAAGCGAGAGAGCCTCGACCGCAAGAAACGGCAATTCTGGGAGGAAACATTCGCCCATAGCTCACCCGGCGACTGGCGAGGCATTTTATATGTGCTTAAATGTAAGCTCGAATACGATATGGGCTTCATGCGAGGTTTTGCCGACCACGCCGGCCGCGAACATGATGCCGACCGCATGCAGCTCTGTTGCCGCCTGATAGATGGCGCAACTGCCGACATCTATCCCGACGAACGGGCTCTCCGTATGCTCAGCCTCCTTTTCAAAATTCTCGAACAAGACATCACCGGCTGGAGCGACTGATTAAGAGCATGTTTAACACACACAAAAAGGATGCAGTACAAATTCTGTCGCACCCTTTTTCTGCCTATTAAAATTAGTTGGCTGCATTATAGCCATTCATCTTTCAACAGGAAATCAAACAAGCCTGTGAAGTATATACCGTTGTCATCGGTATAGGGCATGATCTCGTCGCCTACAACCACAATCTTCTTGAATGAATCGGATATCTTCAGGAGAGATGCGAGTTCCTGCTCCCGCTTTTCTTCGGACGGTATCGAGTACGCAGACTGAATATAATACTTTCGGCTTCCTTTGTTAGCGATGAAGTCTATTTCGCGCTGCGAATATGACATTTTGCCGTCTTTCATTTCACGACTTTCTACTATGCCCACATCTACAAGATAACCGAGAACACGCAGATGATTACATAGAACATTCTCCATTATATGCGTCGGTTCCTGCTGACGAAAATTAAACCTTGCGTTTCTCAGACCGATATCGATGCAGTAGTATTTCTTATTGGTTTCATAATAACGCCTGCCCTTGACATCGTATCTATCCGCGCTTTCAAACAGGAAGGCATCTTCAAGATAGTCAATATAAGACGATACTGTTTTGGAATCGATTTTCATCTTTTGCACCGATTCAAGGGTATTGGCTATGCGTGTAGGATTGGTGAGCGAGCCAATGGAACTACATAACAAGGTGGCAAGTCGAGAAATGGCAAGTTCATTTCTTACTTTGTTTCTCTCTACCACATCATCAATATAAGTCTTGTCCCACAAATTCTGAAGATAGTTTATTTTCTGCTCGTCATCAGTATAGTGGATAAGACGCGGCATTCCACCAAAAGTCGAGTACACTTTCCATGCTTCACGAACGTCATAGTGTAATGCCTGATAGAACTCCCTGAATGACAGAGGGAACACCCTGATTTCATCACCCCTGCCACGGAATATAGTCCGTATGTCTTTTGACAGGAAACGGGAATTGCTGCCAGTCACATACACATCTATATTGTCATGACCGTTAAGACCATTTACGAGTCGCTCAAAATTTTCAAGTTCTTGTATCTCGTCAAGAAAGATATAGTAGCTCTCGGTATCGCTCTGTATCTGTGAGTAGATATGATTTTTTACAGCCTTTGGATCAAGAATGTCGAAATCATATTTGTCATCATCCTTGTCAAAGTCCAAAGCAATGATATTTTCAGAAGGTACTCCTTGAGCGGTGAGATAATCCCGGTATATATGACTTAATAGCCATGATTTGCCACACCGACGTGGACCGGTTATAATTTTCACTTCGCCGTTGTCCTTTCTGAGAATCAACTTATTGAGATAAGAATCTCTTTGTATATATTTGCCGTTGCTCATTTCCTATTCCGAATTTACTGCAAATTTACAGCATTTTCGGAATACAGCCAAATGCGATATTACTGTACGGCTGCAATTTGCTTTTCCAAGCTATGACTATGAACGAGTTGATGGATATTTTCCCTCGAAATATATAGCACCGATTGTTTCTCGAAGGTCAGCAACTGCACGTTCTTGATGATGATTGTACCGCCGTCAGCCTTCTTGAAGTACCCTTCCATCCGGTTTAGCACTTCGCTGCGCAAATTTGCAGGGTCGTGGTTGCCGACAAGTACCGCGCCGCCGGCTTCTAAGACGGTGCATGGCTTTTGTGACCGTGAACTGAGCCTGTATATCTCTTTTGCAATCTGCTCTTTTCCTGAGCCGCATTCGCCGAAGATGACGGCATTGACATCCGTCGCGGCAATATTTCTTATTGCCCGTTCAATCACGGCAAATGCCTCGCTTTGGCGTGGGATAAGCTAGTCAGGGAGCAGGAGCATTGTTCTGCCCGGTCTTGCATACCTGCCCACTGTTTCGACAAGTTGCTTGTCCATTGCCGGACGCTGAATGATGTTGACGGCACCGCCGTCTTTCATCACATCGGCAATATCCAATGGGTTGAGATTGTCCACTATGGCGACTACAGGAAATCCGTATCCCTCAGTCTTCTGCCAGTTGATTAACTCCTGTGCTGTGCCACGGACGAATGTCATCGCCGCAACGATAACTGCGCCCGATGGCAGTTTCTCTCTACGCTTCGCTGAGAGCGCCAAGGCGATAACGCCACCTCGTCCTTTGCTGCCTCGATTGCCTTGACGGCAATCGGCTCATAGCCGGACTTGACAAGCAAGCCCGAAATAAGCCTACGGTCTGATTCGGAGGCATCTACTATGAGGATCCTGTTCATGTTACGTTGATTTTAGTGTCATTATAATTCAATCGGTAGTTAATATGCTTATGAATAATGAAATCAGTGTAACTAATATTCCAATAATAATAGTCCCAATCCATTGATATTTTGTCCACAATATGCCCGCTATAAGTGTTCCTATGGTTCCCCCAACGAAATATAGTATCATATACAATGTGTTTAGGAAATTTGCATTGACATTGCTGCTTGTTACTACTTTTGTCTGATTGGAGAGATGTATGCATTGCATACCGGCATCAATAATCAGGACTGTGATAACTATGCTTACGAAATACCCTTCAAATGCAAGTGCTGTAAACCAAGCGAATAACATTGATAACGCACCGGCAATCGGACATCTCCTACTTCCCCAAGTTTGAGTGTGCTTGCTTAGTATTATCACACATGAAGCACCTGCTATACCGCAGAGCCCAAGACTGCCGATTACATCATCTGAGGCAAAAAACGGGGAGGCTTTCATCCGATATGATATACAACTCCACAGGGCGAAGAAAGATGCGTAGGCGGTTGCAGATCTTGCTGCTGAAGTATGCAGCGTTTTGTTATGCCGCAATAGACTGATCATTGATTTTAGAGTCCCTCTGTAGTTGGACGTTGGCAACGTCTTATCGCCGGGTAAAGTTATCGCTATTGCTATCAGGCATAAAAGCATCACAACGGATGCAAAGAAATAAACGTAACGCCAGGAAATGGCTTCTGATATGATTCCGCTTAGAAATCGGGAGCCTAAAATGCCAATCAATAAACAAGACTGAATTATACCTATGTTCAGAGCCTTGTTTTTAGGCTCGGAATAAAGAGCCGCCATCGGTATAAAAAATTGAGGCATTACAGAACTGATCCCTATTATGAAAGATGATAATTTTATGATAAACAAGTCTTTCGTTATAGCGACTGATAGAAGAGCCATAGAACAGCAAAAATAATCAATTGTTATGATACGCTTTTTTGATAGAGTATTGCCAAGAGGAATGACTATACATAATCCTACGACGTATCCGAATTGAGTAAGCGCGCTGATTATGCTTCCATCATACTCAGAAGCGTGGAAGTCGGAAACAATACTGCCCAATAGCGATTGGTTGTAATAACAATTGGCTACCGAGAAGCCAGTAGCCAATGCCATAATAATAAGAAGGAGTTTTGGTATTCCTTCATTTTCTTTCAAAACACAAGGCATCTTTTCTTAGTTTGTCACGAGCTTTAGTCCGATAATTGATGCAATAAGAGTAAAGATAAAAAACAACCGCAAAGGGGTGGCGGGCTCTTTGAAAACCAAGATGCCTATAATTACCGTACCGACTGCACCGATTCCTGTCCATACCGCGTATGCCGTACCTATCGGCAAGGTCTGAATGGCCTTCGCAAGTAGGTACATGCTAAGCACTGTGGACAAAAGAAAACCAGTACCCCATAAATAAAACTCTGTTCCGGTTGTTGCCTTGGTTTTTCCAAGACAGAATGCGAGGCTAACCTCAAACAATCCGGCAAGAAACAGCAATATCCAATTCATTTTTTATTTTGGTTTAAAGATTTTATCAGTTTGACCCTTATCATATAGTCCAACGAATATTTTCCGGCGCCGGATACCCATATTATGATAAATGTTGTCAAATAAATAAAAGACAGCTCTTTTGCTGAAAACGGGTCTCCGGCATGAATCACAAAAAATGCAATGCACATCGTGAATATCATAGGGATGAGCGCCAGACGTGTCAGTAATCCAAATATCAACAAGACCGAACAAAACACTTCACCAAATATTGCAAGTATTAAGGAGATTTCGCTGCCGACATCCAATGGATCAGGAAATGCCAGTGCCATTTGCCCGAAATCGTTAATCTTGGTCAGTCCGTGCATAATAAAAAGCAACCCGAATAAGAGCCTCGACAAAAGCAAGGAAATGTCAAATCTTCGGTTTCCGGCTGAATCAGGAAGTAAGATATTTATCAATCGTGTCATCATAACTCAATATTTTGAGTGCAAAGTTACTAACTTGGGATTATCTAAAATTTTACATTTGATAAATAATGTCTGCTTATAGGATTATTGTTTACTTTGCAGTCAGTATGGATATAAAAGAAATTATTGACCGCAGACATATACTCCCCGATGAATCATTGGCTCTTCTTTGTCGGTCAATGGAACTTGTTCATTATCCCAAAGGCCATCACGTCCTTGAAATAGGTAAGATCGAGCGGGATGTTTACTTTATAGCCAAAGGCATAGTGCGGGCATTCACACTTGTTGACGGCAAGGAAGTGACATTTTGGGTTGGCAAGGAGGGTACAACTATTGTATCAATGATGGGGTATGTGAGGAATGAACCAGGCTATGAGACTATGGAACTGATGGAGGACTCCACCCTTTATGTCATCAAAAGGGATGTGTTGTCAAAACTTTACCTGGAGGATATAAACATTGCCAATTGGGGACGCAGATTTGCCGAGACTGAACTTCTTGATGCTGAAATTCGAGTTATAACCCTGTTACTTGCAACTGCGACAGAGCGTTATCAAGACTTTGTGGATACCCAGTCGGAACTATTACAGCGACTGCCTTTGGGGTGTATTGCCTCATATTTGGGTATAACACAAGTAAGCCTGAGCCGAATAAGAGCCAATCTTGCCAAAGGAAATAAACAATAATTTCAGAAAGCTAACCTTTCGCCATCAACAGGGATGAAAACATTACCACTATAATATTTTGAAGCCTCAGTCTTGTAAAGCCCTTGTCGTTTTTCCAAATTATCATCCTCGGAATGTACCAGAACCAAATTTTTCACCTTTGCCTTTTCTGCTAAAATAGCCACATCACGCACCGTATGATGATGTTTCTCGTATGGCTTGTATGTATCCTTATCTTCATACCGGCAGAAAGCGCCGCAGATTAGGGTGTCACAACCTTGAATTTTTCTGAGATTATCCTCGGTCAAAGATTCATCACCCAAACAAACCAGTTTTTCTCCGCAGCCAAAAGTCATCCTAAATCCGGTCTGAACGACATTTTTGGAACAGACATCGAAACATTCTATAAGAGTGTCGTTTATAGCCAATGAAGATTCATCAGAAATTTCCACTAATTCGACGTTTTTTGTAAAAAGTGGGTCAAGCCGAAATGGCGGTGCATGGATTTAGCGGAAATTGTTAAATTTGTGGCATGAAAACCTCTGATGCAATATGGATGTGCCTGCCCGAGGGCCTGTACGAACTATTTGAGATGGTGCGCTTC
>RIBJ01000058.1 GCA_003762715.1 Muribaculaceae bacterium Isolate-104 (HZI)
ATACCACTTATTTTATTGAAAATCAGAGAAATGAATGCGAAAATCACCCTTTCCCATTCAGACTTCCCCCGCTATAAAATAACAGGCTTTTCGGAAGCACAAGACTTTTTTAAATGAAAGAGCCGTGATAATAAGGCAGGATTTCTATTATTTGCAAGGTTATTCCGGTGATTTTCGCTACTTTTGCAAAAGTAAAATAAGAGAATAACGGCGGTTGAACAGTTGCGGCTGTAATATCGTCATTATATATAACATATTCGTTCGCCGAATATCTCAAAGTAGAAAACTGGCACTTTTCAAAATGAAACGAGATTTCAGCGCAATGTCTATGCTATGCTTTGTCATAGCGTGGGCTTGCCTGTCCCGTTTCAAAGGTATTGCCAGTACCTCTACTTTGGAGCAGTGTAAGTTCACGCTTCTTTTTTTGAGGTAGCAGCGGACAGTTTGAAAAAAGATTATCAACTGTTTAATACCTGATAGGATGAAACAAATTAAAGCGCATATCGCCGTATCTCTTGACGGACATACAGCCACCTTAGACAAAGAACTGGATTGGTTACCCGATGAAGTAAAAACTATCGTTGGCAAGTACTATTTGGATGCAGATTGCCTGCTTATGGGGGCGAGCACCTACAACTACATCTTTGAACACTGGGGCGGGTGGCCGCACAAAAGCAAACGGTCTTTTGTGGTGTCACACTATGATACCAACGTAACGCCGGACTGCGGCGTGGAGTTCCTGACCGAAGAACCGCTGCAAAGGGTCTATGGACTGAAACAGGAAACCGACATGCTGGTGGTGGGCGGCGGCAAGCTGCTTACTTCATTGATTAAAGCCGGGTTGCTGGACAGCCTGACAATCTACACCGTCCCGGTAATGGCGGGCAAAGGCATCGGCTTTATCGGGGAAACATCCGGCTCACATTGGAAGCTCTCGGAAAGCAGGGTGCTGGATAACGGGGTGGTCTGTTCAACCTACCTGTTTGGCGGCAGCGTATAAAAAAATGCGCCCGGTTCCCGCCGGGCGCAACCACTAAAATTTCAATTATCATAAGTGGCAAAACCTATCACAATGAAATTTCAGCGGCAAAGATAGGCTATTTCTTCGGTTTCGCTTTCTTTTCGGGGAATGAAAAACCGACATTGAACTGCTCGTCCAACATCAGCGAAGCATCGAAAGCCTTGCCGTTCTTGCCCTTGAAGCCCTTGATTAGCCCGGTCTTGCGTTTCGTCACCAGTTCGACAATCTGTTTGTCGGTCAGTTGCTTGTCGCACTTGTTGCGGAATATGGTTAGCGTGCAATCCACGTTGGAACACTTCGCCACTTTCGGGTAGAACAGGATACGCCCGCTACCGCATTTCGGGCAGGGGCAGGTTTCACCGCCCGCAACGGATAATTGTACCGATAGCAGTTCCGCCGTGATTTGGGCGGCGTACACCTCGATACCCTTTCGGAACGTGTCGGCATCCATGCTTCCCGCTTCTATCTTGGAAAGGGCGGTTTCCCACATGCCCGTCATTTCGACATCGGCAATCTTCTTGTCCTTGACAATCCTGTAAACGGCAAGCCCCTTGTCGGTAGGCACAAGGTTCTTCTTCTCACGCACGATGTACTGGCGGGCGAACAGCGTTTCGATAATCGCCGCACGGGTGGCGGGCGTGCCTATCCCGGCATCTTTCAGGCTGGCTTTCAGTTCAGCATCCTCCAGTTCCTTTCCGGCGTTCTCCATTGCCGCAAGCAGGCTGCTTTCCGTGTGCAGCGGTTTCGGCTTGGTCTGCTTTTCGAGCAGATCCACGCCGGAGAGTGGCAAATATTCTCCCTCTTGGAGCGGCGGCAGGCTGGCGGCTTCTTCGTCCCCGCCCGTTTCCTGCTCGCCGAACACAGCACGCCACCCGGTTACTTTCATCACAGACCCTTTCACCGTGAAGTCGGTATCTCCAGCCGACAATATGGCGGTGGTAACGTCTTTCACGCACTTGCCCGAAAAGGCTTCCAGCATACGCCCGGCTACCAGCTCGTAAACCGCCCGTTCGTCTTTGGAGAGTTCGCCGGGCAGGTTCTCGGTAACGATTAGGGCGTGGTGGTCGGTCACTTTGCCGTCATTCACGCTGCGGCGGTTCAGGGGTGTGCCGTCCAGCCCGGCGGCATACCCGGCAAAGCGGGGGTATTGCCCTAACAGGGCGACACGCTCCGGCATTTCATTGAAAACGTCCTCCGATATATAGCGGCTTCCGGTTCTCGGATAGGACATCACTTTCTTTTCATACAGGCTTTGCGCTACGGAAAGCGTCTTGTCAGCCGAAAAGTTCAGCTTCGTGTTCGCTTCCTTTTGCAGCGTGGTAAGGTCGTACAGAAGCGGCGGTTCTTGGCTAGCTTCTTTCCTCTCAACGGATTTCACGGCAAGTTGTCCGGCATCTTTAACCCGTTGCAAGACGGCTATGGCTTCGGGCTGCTGTTCCCACTTGGCGGTCGATTGGGCGGTGAAACTTATTTCCCCGCTGGTGGTATGGGCTTTGAGTTGCCAAAACTTGGCTGGTACGAAATTCTTGTTCTCCAAATAGCGGCTGCATATCATCACGAGCGTGGGTGTCTGCACCCTGCCCAGCGAGAACACCCCCTGCCCGGCGGCTACACTCAACGCTTGGGTGGCGTTTATCCCTATCAGCCAGTCCGCTTCGCTGCGGGACTTGGCAGAGAGGTAGAGGTTATCGTAACATTCTCCCGGCTGCAAGTTATCCAGCCCCTCACGGATTGCCTTATCGGTAAGGCTGCTTATCCACAGGCGCACAAATGGTTTTCGGCAGTTCAGGTAATGGAAGATATAGCGGAAGATTAGCTCACCCTCACGCCCGGCATCGGTGGCGACAATAATCCGGTCGCACTGGTCGAACACTTCCTTTATCACTTTCAACTGTTTCAGCACGCCGGGGTCTGCCTTATAACCTTTCTCCGCTTTCACCTGACGGGGGATTAATTGGAAATCGGGCGGCAGTATGGGCAGGCTCTCCCTGCGAAAGTTCGCCACGCCATAGGCTTCCGGCATGGCAAGCTGGATTAAGTGGCCGAACGCCCATGTCACCATATACCCGTTGCCGGAAAGATAACCGTCATTACGCTGGGTCGCACCGATGATGCGGGCGATGTCCTTTGCCACGCTGGGCTTTTCTGCTATCAATGCAATCATGTTGTTTCTTTTTTATGGTTTGTTACAGACTTGATTTCCCGTAAAATTTTACGGTCATAATAAATATGGTAGCCGCCCACGTAATACTGGCGGTTGTGCTTGTCTATTTCTTTCCAGTCGGTTTTTAAAGAAAGGACTATGAAGAAAATCAAGACGACAAGCGGAATAGCTATAATATAGATTAGCTGCATACCTTTATAATTTCATTCCTTTGGACTTCTTGGGTTTGTCCGCTTTCAGGCTTTTGTCCTGCGCTTTGTCTTGTTTCTCTTTCTGCTTGGCGGTGGGCTTGTCCTGACCCTGTTTCAGCGGCTCTTTGTCCTGCTTGGTGGCTTCGTTGGTCTTGCCCTCGGAATTGACCGCTACCTGCGTTCGGCTCTCGGCGGCGGGGGTAACATCTTTCGGCTGCACCTTGTCGGGGGATTTGCCCTGTGCGCCGGGCTGCACATGACCGTTGAACTCAACGCCCTTGCCGTCCTTTAACCCGGCTACTTGCTGCTCTGCGGGCTGTTGTCCCTGCTGCAAGAACTGGACGGCAGACCTCGGCAGGAACTCCAAGCCACGCTCCACTGCGCTGACCTGCAAATAGGCACTGCGCCGTGTGCCGTCCCTGAATTGCAGGTTTTCCATTTTCACCGCTTGCCCGGCTTCAAAGGCGGCTTTCTGCTCCGGGCTGACTTGCACGCCGCAAATGGTGTCGGGGCATTTCCACTTGTCAGCCCGCATATATTCCAGTTCGTGCGTGTACCTGTCCCGGCTGACGAACACGGGGATTTGCTCGCCGCTTTTCGGGTCTTTGATTCGGGCGATGCCGCCCAAGTTGCCAGTGCCTTGCAAGTTGCCCTGTTCCTGTTTGGTGAACCCGTGTTCATGGAACGGGCGTTGCAACAGTTTCTCGTCCTGCTGCACGCCGTGCAGCTTGGGTACTACCGTGCCGTCCTTAGCCTGATAGAAAGAGAGCTTGACATCGGTAGGTTTGAGGTAGAAGCCGCCCACTGTCCCCGAAACGGTGTAGGTATTGCGGGACTTGTAGCCACGCATCACCCGGTCGAAGTCCTTTGTGTTTTTTAGGGTGTCGGCGGTGATGCCGACTTTTTTCAGGTTTTCCCAGTCGATTTTTGCCGGGTCGAAGCGATAACCCTGCTTAAACTCGTGGAAGTCGGGCTTCGGAACTCGAAGCATTTCAGCCCGCTTGCCGCCCTCCGGCGTGGGATTGCGGTGGTTGTCCTCGATTGCCTTTGCGTCCCGCTCCGCTTGGGAAACCTTAACGCTGAACAGTTCCAGCCCGGAAGTGTCCTGAAACTTGCGGAAGAAGTTGGAAATGAAGTTGCTGAACACATCGCTGTTCTTGTCCACCTGCATGAACTCGCCGCCATGTGTCGGCGGCACGGTCTGCAAATTGCCCTCCTTGTCGATACCCTTAACGGCACTCACCTTGCCCTGCTGTTTATCCAAGACCAGCAGCACGTCTTTTTCCCGCCCCTCTGCGGGCGGGGTCATTCTGTTTGCCATAAATGATTGAAATTTTAGCGGTTACGGGAATAGCCCCGCCCAAAGGTAGCGACTAAATATGCTATATTTGGACGGCCGGCAAGGACTGTCCGAATTTGTCCGATGATGTCTTGATTTGTCCTATCTATAACACAACATGGAATATTATTCTTAAATTTGTGATAATTTTAACAGCAGACATAAATCATGGAAAATAATATTATCAAATTTCTAAAATCAAAAGATTATACAGCAATACGGGATATTGGACAAGGTGGTACAGGAAAAACAAAGTTGATTAAAGATGAAACTATTAATGAAACATTTGTGTGTAAAAAATATTCCACATATTATCCGGAACATCAATCTCTATATTACGAAAACTTTGTAAATGAAATTAAAATACTATACAAAATAAATCATCCTAATATAGTCCGTGTATTTAGTTATTACCTATATCCTGAACAATCAACAGGATATATTTTAATGGAATACATTGACGGGGTTGATATTGAACAGTATTTAACTGTAAATCCGAATAAGATAAATGACTTATTCATTCAAACAATAAATGGATTTAAATATTTAGAGGAGCGAAATATTTTACATAGAGATATTAGACCTTCTAATATTCTGATTTCTAATGATGGCATCGTTAAAATAATTGATTTCGGATTTGGAAAGGATGTACAAAAATCAGTGGATTATGAAAAAAGCATAACATTAAATTGGACATATTCTTTACCGAATGATTTTAGTATGTCTATATATGACTTTAAGACAGAGGTTTATTTCGTTGGAAAACTATTTGAAAGAATAATAAACGACAACAATCTACATCAGATATTTAAATACAAAGTGGCATTAGATAAAATGATTATAACTAATCATGACATAAGGATTGCTTCTTTTTATGACGTAACAAGAGATATAATGTCTGAAAATGCCATATATATAGATTTTAGCGATGAAGAAAAAGAAATCTATGCGAATATTGCCAATTCGTTTATGAGCGTTTGTCCCAGTGTTGAACCAACAACAAAATACAAAGAAGATATAGAATTAATTACCAAATCATTAAATGATTTATTGCAGAAATCTATACTTGAAGAATATATTCAAAACAATAATTTATTTATTGCATGTTTTATATGTCCACCATATCGGTATAAATCAAAACCTATAATTCCAGTAGAGAATTTGGCTGTTTTCAGTAAATGGTGGAAAGAATTATCAACTGAACGCAAAATTATTGTACTTAATAATTTATGGATGCGATTTGATTCAATAAAAAGAGAAATCGCCGATGATTTACCTTTTTAAATAAAAAATAAAAGAGAGCGAAGTTAATCACTCTCTTTAGATGAGCCATTTGTGAGCCATTTGATTATAAGTTTTACACCTTATAATCAATAGCTTATCAAGTTTTGCATTATACCTGCGATACGTTAGTGAGCCATTTAGGAACATAATAAGTTCCTTTTCCCACTTTACCCTGCATTTCCAGCCAACCATTCATTTGTTGGAGTATGCGGGATGCTGTCGGCTTGCTTACCCCCAAAATGTTCTGTACGTCCGAGTTCGTGACACGTCCGTTCTTGGCTGCATACTCGACAACTGAAATATATCTTTCATCCACCCGCTGCGCCAATAGTTGCGAACGTATATCGGTATAATAGGTAATCATCAGACCGCTTAACATTTCAAGTTTGGGCGGCAACAACTTGTATGAGCTGACGGCTTCCAAGATACGCTTGTAGCCACGTCCCCAGCTTTCAATGTCCCCGCTTCTGAAAAAGGCATTGGCGATTAATGGGTTATAAGGAGAGGACGGGTGGCTTTCAAATAGTTTGTCAGTAGTCCAGTTCTCCGGCAACTGCCCGGAGTTCCAAAAGGTGATATGGTCGGGAAACACGCTAATCTGAATGGGTACGGCACTGGCATAGTCTTTATGTGCCACACAATTCATCAGTGATTCCCTGATAGCTTCCACCGGGAACTGCGGTGTTTCACGCCGGGAAATGCCCTCGTATGAAATGCGGTAAATCAGGTACTTGGTCTTTATCAAATCCATTGCCTTATCCACCTGCTCCATTAAAGAGCCGTGAACCTCGTCCTGAAACTCCAAGTTACCCTTATCATCCCGGAAGAAACCTATCTTGATATAAGCCCCGGTTACAAAGCGTTCCGGGTCGGAGTGGAACAACAGCAAGGCGGCACGGGTCGGGCGGTTGGTTTGGGTGTCAATCAGCCGCAAATCGTGCAACAGGTTTTCGGTAGTATCTTTCAACACATCTTCGTCCACACGCCCGCTTCTCGCCGCTTCCTTACGGAAACGGTTCAATGCGTTGGGGGAAAGTTCCTCTATGCCTGCCCACTCTATGGGAAACTCGTCCCAATGCCTGCCAGTACGTTGCAGGATAAAACGGTTCAACGCCGCACCTTTCAACTCCTGTTTCGTGCTGCCACTACGATAGTGGTACTGACCTTTGTAATTGATAGGATTGGAATAAGGCGGCACGTCAATCTCGATATATTTCAGCCCGTTTTCTTCCAGCAGGTTCACGTCCACGATGATACCCAGCACGTCACGCACTTTGTTCGGTATGTCCTCCAGCAGTTTGTCGGCATCGGCAACGCCGACTACCTTACCGTTGTCATTCATACCTATATATATCTTGCCGCCTGTGGCGTTGGCAAAGCCGCATATCCATTTCAGATACTCGTCACGCCAGCTTTCTTTCCATTCCGTATTTTGGTTTTCGTTCATAATCATTTCTTTGTCTGCAAAATTAGTAAAAATACTGTCTGTCAGGAAAGAATATCGGTTATTCTTCCTCTTTTATCAGGTGGCATAGCTCCGGGTCGTTCTTAATCCGGGTTATCTCGTCCTCGACAATCTGCCGGACTTCCTGACGGATGCGGTCATGGTTGGCTTGTATCTCCTCCTGCATCCGGTCGTTGCCGTCCTTGTCGGTGAAGTCGATTATCTGCGGCAACTTCACGTAACGGGCGGTTTCCCGCTTCACCTTTTCATTGTCCACCACGATTTCACAGTGGAAAATCTGCTGCTCTATCCGCTCATCGAAGTTGTCCGCCACAGCACCCACGAACATACCTTGCGTGAGGTTGGATATTTTGCTGGCGGGTATCAGGCTGTCCATTTGGGTGCTTATCGAGGTGGATTTCTCCCGCTGGTTAATCGTCATGCTCTGCCGTTTCTGCAACACCTTTCCGAAACGCTCGGAAAGGATTTTCGCCGTTTCACCGACTACCTGACCGCTGAACACGTTACCCACAGTATTTTGGATTACCCGGCTTTCCTTGTCCCCGTAATCACGGGTAAGCTGGCTGTAATCCTGAAAACCTAACAGAACCGCTACCTTGTTGCTTCGGGCAGTGGCAATCAAATTGTCAATCCCCCGAAAATAAATCGTTGGCAGCTCGTCTATTATCACCGAACTTTTAAGCTGACCTTTCTTGTTTATCAGCTTCACGATACGGGAATTATATAATCCCAGTGCCGCCGAATAGATGTTTTGGCGGTCGGGATTGTTACCGACAACCAAGATTTTAGGCTCTTTCGGATTGTTGATGTCCAGCGAAAAATCATCGCCTGTCATTACCCAATAAAGAGCGGGTGAAATCATCCTTGAAAGCGGGATTTTCGCACTGGCAATCTGCCCCTGCAACTGCTCTTGAGCGTCTGATTCCCAAGCATCCACGAATGGAGAAAGATAGTTTTCCAGTTCGGGATAACTGCGCAAAATGGTGAACACATCGGCGTATTTCTTGTTCAACAGTTCAATGGCATGGGGGAACGTGCAATACTTACCGCCTTGATAGATACGGAGATACCAAATTATAGCTGCCAAAAGAATAATCGGGCTTTCCACGAAGAAGTCGCCCTGCTTGCTTATCCAGCTTCGATTGAGGTTAAGCATTATCGTGTAGCTCGCTTCATAGGCATCCGCAATGTC
The DNA here is from genome assembly GCA_003762715.1 of Muribaculaceae bacterium Isolate-104 (HZI). Lineage (GTDB taxonomy): Bacteria > Bacteroidota > Bacteroidia > Bacteroidales > Muribaculaceae > Paramuribaculum. The sequence goes on from RIBJ01000058.1 coordinate 8,657, forward strand.
CGACATGAAGCTGGCGTTTATCGGGTTGCATCGGTGGCTCTTGCGTGGGTCGTCAAAATTGATAACGTAAAACTTAGGCTTTACCTTGTAACCGTCCAAGTGGTTAAGCAGATGATTGTAAGCGATTTCCGAAAGGTCGGGAAACTTATAATCATAGCAGTAAAGCGCAAAACCTTTCTCGATTTGCTGTTTGATGTAACTGTTTACCACCGCATACGACTTCCCGCTACCCGGTGTTCCCAGTACAAGGCTGGCACGGAACGGGTTCACGACATTTATCCAGCCATTATTCCATTTCTTCTTATAGTAGAACCGGGTAGGCAGATTTACAGAATACTCGTTCTCGATAAGCCTTGTTTCCTGCTGGAAACTTTCGTTTTCCGTATTAAAGACATCATCCATGAGGTTGTTTTTCAACAACCGGGACATCCATGTACCCGCCATGAGCATACAGATATAGCCCACCGACAACGTGGCGATATAAAACACGGCATCCGCCGTATGTGGCAGCGGAAGTTCAAGCAGCCACCAGTTCAGGAAAAACAACACGACACCCGCCACAAGGCTGCAATGTATCTTCGTCCACGTTATCTTTTCCTCTTTCACGCCCTTAGTGCCGATGCACGACAGGGCGAGGAACACCACCGCAAAAAGTTTTGTCCATAAGATAGACGAGAACAGCCCGGTGGTGCGCTGGAAGTTCCACAGTATCTTGTCTATCACCTCAAACGTCACTCCCCATTCTTTCAGGGTGGAGTAACAGAACCAGTACACGTTTATTCCCACGAATAGAATACTGACAGCCCGCATAAAGTCCATGACCCGTGCAAGCCCTCTCAAATCATCTTCCTGTTGCATGATTGTAATGTTTTTTAAGTTAGTCGATGCGCCTTGTGCGCTTCTTTTTCTTCTTCTTTCTCTTTTGGCGGGCGGTGTCTTGCGGCTCGTCACCGCCTGATGCACCGCCGCCCAGCAATCCACCGAAAGCACCCAGCACGGAAGCCACGCCCGAAACGATGTCGGATTTCGGCGTGAACTCCGGCTGTTCCTGATGCGTGGATTGGTCTTGCTGCGGTGCTGACACTTCGGGCTGGTGCATCTTTCCGGTTTCGCCCGAAAAGCGTTCGTTGAACACGTTCGCCGAATACTCCTTGCCCAAGCGTGAACCGTTCAGCACCACCCGGCTGTCGTGGTCGATGAACGTAACGCCATAGATGCGCCCGCTGTCGTTCTGACGGAATACCACGTCAATGCCCTGCTTCTTTAGCTGTTGTTCCAGTTCCTTGCGGCTGCGGGCGGTCTGCATGGCAGTGGCGACAATCTTCCGTGTGCGCTCTTTCAGCTTGCCGTTCTTGATTGCTTCGCCCGATTTCTCCATTCTGCGCTGCACCGCTTCATAGCCCACAGACTTGCCGATGCGGGAAGCCTTTACCGGGTTGCCCACCTTTTCGCCCTTGTCGTTCATGGCGGAATAGACAATGCCCTGATAGGGCTTGCCGTTTATCTCGCCCTTGACTTCCTCGGCGCACACGTTGTAAGCGGCAAGCAAAGCCTTGTACTCCCCGAACGACTGGAAGCGGTAGCTGTAACAAGCCGCTTTCACGGTATTGCCGATTTGGTGCTTCACGTCCCCGGCTGCATAGTCCACCTTTTTCAGTTCCGGACGTTCGGCACGTTCCTTTCGCTCTGCCGGGTGCAGCCCGTATTTCTTTTCCAGTTCACGGGTTATTTGCTTGCTGCGCCGATGCTCGAACTTGTCATTCAGCGGCTTGCCGTTCTCGTCCACCCGCAACCCCACGATGTGGATATGGTGGCGGTCGATGTCGGTATGCTTGTACACTAAATAAGGCTGGTCGCCATAGCCCAACTTCCGCATATACTCTTTGGCGATGTCGGAAAGCTGCTGGTCGGTCAGCACGTCTTCCGGGTGCGGGTTTATGGAAATATGAAGTATCGGCTTCTTAGTGGATAGCTGGACGGGCATCTGCATCTCAAAGCTGCGCATACACTCGCCGATAGAGAAATTCCCGTCCTCGCTTAACAGCATCCGGTTGGAGAAAAGCACCTTTGCTTCCTCGCTGTCCACCTTGTTTTGGTTGTAAGCCAGTGCGCCGAACATATTGCCGCCCGTGCTTATTTTGGCAACCATAGTTCCCTGCATTCATTGGTTAATGCAATAACTTGGCGGTTCAGTGCCGCCAGTTCGGTGGTCGCTTTCTCCAATTTATAGAGAAAAGCCAGTGCCTTTTTTTCGGAAAAATTGTTATGCAACGCCTTTACAATTTGGTTGTAATTGACCGCTACGGCTCTGAATTGTGCATAAAATTCGGTCAGCCGGACGCAATACTCGACCGCCGACTTGTCCACTTTCACCACCCGGAACGGCTCGCCGAACAATCGGGCGGCGATGAAGCGGGATTTGCTCGTAACGCCCGACTGCTCCCACTGCGAGAGGAAGCGGGCGTTCTCCCGGTCGTTCAGGTAAAGGACATGGCGATGCTTCGCCGGGTCTGCGAGGGCGGGGCGACCGCCCTTGTTGGTTCTTCTTGTTTCCATGCTTCTTTGGATTAAAAAATTACGACTTCGGAGTGATTTTTACCCCCGCAAGGGGCAAGCGTTTTCAGGCACGGAAAACGGTTTTGTAGCATACAAAACACACCTTGCTATTTTCTGACGAAAATCGAAATCCGTCACGGACGGATTGGGGTTAGCGTGGAATGGTAAGCCCTGCCGTTCACCAGCCCGGTTTTACACCTTTGCCCCCTGCGGTTCGTTACTCCGCTGCAAAGTAACAGTGATTTATAATGCTGTAAAATAGGCGGTTGGTGGACAAATCGGGACACATCTAAAAACGAACGTTTTTTCTCCTTTTATTTGCAGAAGATTTCAAGGTTGAAAGCCATATTTCAAGCAAGAAAGCAGGATAGAAAGCAGGATTTCAAGAAAACGTGATTGCAGGATTTCAATCTTTCAAGAAAGAATGAAAGCAGGAAAACAAGATTGAAATAAAACAGTCTTTCAAGATTGCAATATGGAAACAAAGAAAGCTATATGGCTGGATTGATTGAAAGCAATAAATAAATCTATCAACCAATAATGAACGAAAGCAATATGGAAAACGAGAAAACACCCCTTTATGTCGCCTTTTCCACCCAAAAGGGCGGGGTCGGCAAAACAACCTTTACCGTGCTGGCAGCGAGTTACCTCTACTATCTCAAAGGCTACGATGTGGCGGTGGTCGATTGCGACTACCCGCAACACTCCATTGCCGGGATGCGAAAGCGGGATGCCGAGCAGGTCGGGGCGGATGAAGATTACAAGCGCATGGCGTATGAACAGTTTACCCGGCTGGGGAAGAAAGCCTACCCGGTATTGTGCAGTTCACCCGAAAAGGCGATTGCAACGGCTGACGAACATATAGCTGCCGGACACGTGCCGGATATTGTCTTTTTCGACCTGCCCGGCACGGTAAACAGCGAGGGCGTGATAAACTCCCTTGCGGGCATGGACTACATCTTCACCCCCATTTCCGCCGACAAGGTGGTGCTGGAAAGCAGCCTGTCGTTCGCGGTGGCTATCCAAAAACTACTGGTGAAGAATGAAGCCTGCCGACTTGCCGGGCTGTACCTCTTTTGGAATATGGTGGACGGGCGGGAGAAAACAGACCTTTACACCGCCTATGACAAGACCATTAAGGAACTGAAACTGCCACTGATGAAAACCTTTATCCCTGATACCAAACGCTACAAAAAGGAACTGGTGGCGGATAAAAAAGCGGTGTTCCGCTCCACGCTCTTTCCCGCCAGCCGCCCGCTGGTAAGGGGAAGCAACTTGGAAGAACTGATAACCGAAATAGTGTACTACATCAAATTAAAATGATATGGCAAAGCAAAGCGGCAGGATGCCGAAGATAGACGAGGATTTCATGAAAGAACTTATCTCGCAGGGCGTACCCGCCAAGCGGGAGAGCAAGCCGGATGATGCACCGCAGCCCGGCGGCGAAACGGAAACCGCCCACGAGGGACGGCAGACTGAAACGGTGCAAGTAGAGAAACCGACACCCCGCAAGCGCAAGGGCGGTTCGGGCGACTACCGGGAAACCTATTTTCAGAAAGTGGAACTGGCAGACCGACAGCCCTTGTACGTGAGCCGTTCCACGCATGAGAAACTGATGCGTATCGTGACGGTGATAGGCGGGCGAAAGGTAACGGTAAGCAGCTACGTGGAAAACATTCTGCTGCGCCACTTCGAGCAGTACCAAGACGAGATAAACACCTTGTATGAAAGCCACTTCCAAAAACCTGTCTGACTATGATAATCCATTGCATACTTACCGGGCTTTTGGTGTACTATATCGCCCTATGGCTGTGGTATCGCTACACGGACAGCCGGACACCACCGGGCAGAACGGATGATGCGCCGCTTCCACGAAACGGGGTTTCAGGCTACACGCTGATAGGTGAAAGCCGATACAATGGTGGACTAATCGGGACAGCGCAGGACAAATCGGGACATCACCCGCAAACGGCTGAAAATGATACTATTTTTGCGCCGCAAGCTGACGGACAGCCGGAAGAAAACATTTCGGAAACAGCACCCGAAGCGGAAGAAACGCCCGGTTACGAGAATGACGAACCCGACTACGAGGACGAGGAAATAGCCGGGTACATGGACGGTGACGATGATACTGGGCGGGCTACGGGCGTGAGCTTTGACGAACTGGACGAAGCGGTACGCACGGCGAACGCCGACAACCCCACCGAAGCTGAACAACGGCAAGCCGCCGGGACACTGGCAAGCATTGAGGGGACGAACCTCTACGATGCGGTGGTGGAGAACATTAACGGCGGGCTGGCAAAGGTGGCGGAACTGCTGGGACGCAACGAAGCGGAACTGGCTATTGCTGCTCCTGCCGAAGCTGGCGGTACAAGCAAGGAACATGAAGCGTTCGACATGAACGATTTCCTATAATATAATAATGTGTAACAATATGAAGCAACGTGACTACGGTTGATTGGCAACCTGAAAACCAACAGACGGCATCCGTGCCGAACCACTAAAATTTCAAATTATTCACCAGCCGGGAAAGGCGGACTTCCCACCCGCCGCCCGGCATTAAAAACAAATCACAATGAGAAAGAAAATCTTTTTGTCAGCGGCTATACTTGCCGCAGCGGTAAGTGCCTACGCACAGGGCAACGGGCAGGCGGGCATCACCGAAGCCACGAATCTAATCACCGGGTATTTCGACCCCGGAACAAAACTGGTGTACGCAATCGGGGCGGTCTGCGGCTTGATTGGCGGGGTAAAAGTATATAACAAATTTTCAAGCGGTGACCCCGACACCTCAAAGACCGCCGCCAGTTGGTTCGGGGCGTGTATCTTTTTAATTGTCGCCGCCACTATCCTGCGTTCGTTCTTCCTCTAAAACGGCGGCTATGTCTGAATATCCGGTAAACAGGGGTATCGGGAAGCCGGTGGAGTTCAAGGGGCTGAAAAGCCAGTACCTCTTTATCTTTTGCGGCGGCTTGCTTGCCGTCTTCGTGGTATTCATCGTCCTGTTCATGGCAGGCGTGAACCAGTGGCTATGTATCGGTTTCATCGTGTCGGCTTCGCTACTACTTGTGTGGCAGACGTTCCGGCTCAACGCACGGTAAGGCACGCACGGGCTGATGAAAGCAGCCGCACGCAAAAGACACCCACGCTTCATTATCAGCCGAAAGGCGATACCCCGGCTGTTCAACTACAAAAGAAGAAAGGAAGAAAGAACATGAGGAATACATTAAAGGCTACCACGCTGGAAAGGAAATTTCCACTTTTGGCGGTGGAGAACGGCTGCATCATTTCAAAGGATGCGGACATAACGGTGGCTTTCAGGGTGGAACTGCCCGAACTGTTCACCGTCACCAGTGCCGAGTACGAAGCCATACATTCGGCGTGGTACAAGGCAATCAAGGTGTTGCCCGACTACTCCATAGTACACAAGCAGGACTTCTTCATCAAGGAGAACTACCAGCCCGACACCGAAAGGGACGAACTTAGTTTTTTAAGTCGCTCCTTTGAACGGCACTTCAATGAACGCCCGTTCCTGAACCATTACTGCTACCTGTTCCTGACGAAAACGACAAGGGAGAGAAGCCGCCGACAGAGCGACTTCTCCACCCTCTGCCGGGGCAGGATTGTCCCGCAGGAGATAGCCGACAAGGAAACGGCGGCAAAGTTCATCGAAGCGGTCGAGCAATTTGAAAGGATAATGAACGACAGTGGGTTTGTCACCCTTACCCGACTGGCGGCATCGGAAATCACCGGGCAGGACGGAAAGGCGGGCATCATCGAGAAATACTTCGCGCTCTCGCAAACCGACACTACTTGCCTGAAAGACATCGGGCTGTACCCGGAAGAAATGCGTATCGGGGACGATATACTGTGCCTGCACACGCTTTCGGACGTGGAAGATTTGCCCGGAAAGGTCGGGACGGACTGCCGATTTGAGAAACTGTCCACTGACCGGAGCGACTGCCGACTGTCATTCGCCGCCCCTGTGGGCGTGCTGTTGTCGTGTAACCATGTCTATAACCAGTTCATCTTCATAGACGACCACGCCGAAAACCTGAAGAACTTCGAGCAGACCGCTCGGAATATGCAATCGCTCTCCCGCTACTCCCGTGCCAACCAAGTGAACAAGGAGTGGATAGATGAGTACCTGAACGAAGCCCACAGCAAGGGGCTTGTCTCGGTGCGCTGCCACTGCAACGTCATGGCATGGAGTGACGACCGGGACGAACTCAAACGCATACGTAACGATGTGGGAAGCCAGCTTGCGCTAATGGAGTGCAAGCCACGCCACAACACCACCGACACGCCCACGCTCTTTTGGGCGGGCATACCCGGCAACGAAGCCGACTTCCCGGCAGAGGAAAGTTTCTACACGTTCTTGGGGCAGGCTCTCTGCCTGTTCGTGGAAGAAACGAACTACAAGAGTTCGCTTTCGCCGTTCGGCATCAAAATGGTGGACAGGGTAAGCGGTCGCCCGCTGCACATCGACATATCGGATTTGCCCATGAAGAAAGGCATCACCACCAACCGCAACAAGTTCATACTTGGGCCGAGCGGTAGCGGGAAGTCTTTCTTCACCAACCACATGGTGCGCCAGTATTACGAGCAGGGGGCGCACGTGCTGCTGGTCGATACGGGTAACAGCTACTTGGGACTGTCCCAGCTTATCCACAACCGCACGCACGGCGAGGACGGGATTTATTTCACCTACACCAACGAGAACCCGATAGCGTTCAACCCGTTCTATGTCGAGGACGGGGTATTTGACATTGAGAAGAAAGAGAGTATCAAGACGCTTATCCTTACTTTATGGAAGCGGGACGATGAAGCCCCCAAGCGGTCGGAAGAAGTGGCGTTGTCAAATGCGGTAAGTGCCTATATCGAACTGATAGGCAAAGACCGTTCGGTAACGCCCTGCTTCAATACATTTTACGAGTTTATCCGTAATAATTACCGCCGACAGCTTGAACAGAAGAACGTCAGGGAAAAGGATTTTGACATCGACAACTTCCTGAACGTGCTTGAACCTTATTACAAGGGTGGCGAGTATGACTATTTGCTGAACTCCGACAAGGAGCTGGATTTGCTACATAAACGCTTCATTGTCTTTGAATTGGATAATATCAAAGACCACAAGATTTTATTCCCGATAACGACTATCATCATCATGGAAGCGTTCATCAACAAGATGCGCAAGTTAAAGGGAATAAGGAAATTAATACTAATCGAGGAAGCGTGGAAAGCGATTGCATCGGCGAACATGGCGGATTACATAAAATATTTGTACAAAACCGACAGGAAGTATTTCGGGGAAGCGATTGTGGTAACGCAGGAAGTGGAAGATATTATTTCCTCGCCCATAGTGAAAGAGAGTATCATCAATAACTCGGACTGCAAAATCCTGTTAGACCAACGAAAATATCTCAACAAGTTCGACAGCATACAAAACCTGCTCGGACTGACCGACAAGGAGCGTTCGCAGATATTGTCTATCAACATGGCGAACCACCCCGGACGGAAGTACAAGGAAGTTTTCTTCTCACTGGGCGGCACGCAGTCGGCGGTATATGCCACGGAAGTTTCGTTGGAAGAATATTTCACGTTCACGACAGAGGAAAGCGAAAAAATGGAACTGTTCGCCCTCGCCGAGAAGCTGGGCGGCAACCTTGAACGGGCTATCAAGCGGCTTGCGGAAAGCAAACGCAGTCCCCAATCATCAACAACTTAAAAATTAGGAACATGAAGAAAACAATTCTCCTTATGGCGGTATGCCTTTGCTTCATCGGCAACGCATCCGCTCAGTGGGTGGTGTCAGACCCCGGCAACTTGGCACAGGGTATCATCAACACCACCAAGCAGATAGTGCAGACTTCCACCACTGCCAAGAACACGCTGGACGGCTTCATGGAAGCGCAAAAGATTTTCCAGCAGGGTAAAAAATATTACGATGCGCTCAAAGCGGTGCATGACGTGGTTAAGGGCGGTGTCAAGGTGAAGAAGTCCATTGAACTGGTGGCGGAAATATCCGAAATCTACGTGCGCAATTTCCAAAGTATGCTGGCAGACCCGAATTTCACGCCTGACGAACTTTCCGCAATATCGTTCGGCTATGCCAAACTGATGTCGGAAAGCTCGGACGTGTTGCAGGACTTGAAAAATGTAGTGAACATCACGGGTATGTCGCTGACGGATGCCGAACGGCTGGCAATTATTGATAATGCCTACCGAAGTCTATTGAATTACCGCAACCTCGTGAACTACTACACCCGCAAGAACATATCCGTGTCCTACCTGCGGGCGAAGAAGAAGAACGACACCGACCGGGTGCTGGCTCTCTACGGCTCGGCGGATGAACGCTACTGGTAACATATAAATCGGTATGCCTATGTTATTAGCAGCAGTGGATTTTGACAACCTGCACCAAGTGTTGCGGGTGCTGTACGATGAAATGATGCCCTTGTGCAGCAACATGACGGGGGTAGCCAAAGGGATAGCCGGGCTGGGGGCTTTGTTCTATGTAGCCGCCAAAGTGTGGCAGTCGCTCGCACGTGCCGAACCCATAGACGTGTACCCGCTCCTGCGCCCCTTTGCGCTGGGGCTGTGCATCATGTTCTTTCCCACGTTCGTATTAGGGACTATCAACACGGTGCTGTCGCCTGTGGTGAAAGGGTGCAACCAGCTTATGGAAACGCAGACTTTCGACATGAACGAGTACCGGGCGCAGAAAGACCGACTGGAATATGAAGCCCTGATGCGAAGCCCCGAAACGGCTTACCTCGCATCGGACGAGGAATTTGACAGGCAACTGGAAGAACTGGGCTGGTCGCCCTCCGACATGGTGACTATGACGGGTATGTACATGGACAGGGCGGCTTACAATATCAAGAAGTCCGTCCGGGACTGGTTCAGGGAACTGTTGGAAATGCTCTTTCAGGCGGCGGGGCTGATTATAGACACGCTGCGCACGTTCTTCCTGATTGTGCTTTCGATACTGGGTCCGCTGGCGTTTGCGATTTCCGTCTATGACGGTTTCCAAAGCACGCTGACCCAGTGGATTTCACGCTATATCTCCATTTACCTGTGGTTGCCCGTGTCCGACTTGTTCAGCAGCGTGCTGGCACGCATACAAACGCTGATGCTCCAAAAGGACATTCAGGAACTTTCAGACCCGAATTTCATTCCTGACGGTAGTAGCACCGTGTATATAATCTTTATGATTATAGGCATCGTGGGCTACTTCACCATTCCTACGGTGGCAAGCTGGATTGTGTCGGCTGGCGGCACGTCTGCCTATAACCGCAACGTGGCACGGGCTGGGTCAATCGCCGGGGCTGCGGTCGGTGCGGCAAGCGGGAAAGTAACTGGGAAACTACTCAAATAACCAACATCAAAATTTAGTATATGGAATTTAAATCATTAACGAATATCGAAACGAGTTTCCGGCAAATCCGGCTCTTTGCGCTGGTATTCATCTGCCTGTGCGCACTGGTGACGGGCTTTGCCGTGTGGAACTCGTACAGCTTCGCCGAAAAGCAGCGGCAGAAGATATACGTCCTCGACAACGGCAAAAGCCTGATGCTGGCACTCTCGCAGGATTTATCACAGAACAGACCCGTGGAAGCAAAATCGCACGTGCGGCGTTTCCACGAACTTTTCTTCACCTTATCACCCGACAAGGGGGCTATCGAAAGCAACATCAAACGCTCGCTGTTCCTTGCCGACAAGACCGCTTTCAACTATTACAAGGACTTGGCGGAAAAGGGATATTACAACCGGGTGATTTCCGGAAACGTCACGCAGACGGTGGAGATTGACAGCGTGAAATGCGACTTCGACCAGTACCCCTACAAGGTGAACACGTATGCCCGCCAGTTGATTGTCCGGGAAAGCAGCCTGACGGTGCGAAGCCTTGTAACCTCGTGCCGCCTGCTCAACGCCACACGGAGCGACAACAACCCGCACGGCTTCATCATCGAAGCGTTCACCGTTACCGAGAACAAGGATTTGCAAACCGTCAAGAGATAGCCTTATGGAAAGAAAACGAAATTACATCGAAAAGGTGCAGGACTGGGCGGATGACCTCCTGCGCCGGATGTGCGGACGGATTACGCCGGACAAAAGGCTGGCGGTTATCTTCGTGATGTTCTTCTTTTTCGGCGGCTTGTCTATCTACATCACCGTTTCATCAATCTACAATATCGGGAAACGGGACGGCAGACGGCTGCAAATAGAACATATCAAACAACTGCCATTGCAAGGCAATGACACAATCAACAGTATCAACCCCTTAAACAGACCGCAATATGGAAGAAGTACAGAAGAATGAGAGCAGCACGACCGTACCGCAGACGGACGGGAAGCCTGAAAAGGATAAGAAGCCCAAACGGGAACTTACCCCGCAGCAGGTGCAGCAGCGCAGGAAAATGATAGTCTTCCCGCTGATGTTCCTTGCCTTTGCCGGGTGCATGTACCTGATATTCGCCCCCTCCGGCAAAGAGGACGTGAACATGGAGAGCGTAGGCGGCTTCAACGCCGACATACCACTGCCCGCAGAGGACGGGATTATAGCCGACAAGCAAAAGGCTTACGAGCAGGCGATGCTGAACCGCAAACAGCAGGACAAGATACAATCCTTGCAGGACTTCGGTTTCACGCTGGACGATGAAACGGAAGAACCGCAAGCGGAAATCGACCTGATGCCGGAAGAAGATGCGGAGCCACAAAGGGGCGGCGGTGCTTCTTATTCGGCAAACGCTTACCGGGACATCAACCGCCAGTTAAGTACGTTCTACGAAACCCCGGCGGTGGACGAGGAAAAAGAGGACTTGAAGCGGCAGGTGGCAGAACTGACCGACAGACTGCAACAGCAGCAGAACGCCACGCCTACGGCTGACGACCAAATGGCACTCTTGGAAAAATCCTATGAACTGGCGGCAAAGTACATGAATGACGGCGGGCAGAACGGGCAAACGGCACAAGTGCCTGTTGCCGGGACTGTCACCCAAATGCCGCAAGCCCAGCCCGTGCAGGCAATCCGGGAAACGACCGTATCGGGATTGCAGCAACCCATGAGCGATGCCGACTTCATCCGGGCTTACAGCCAGCCACGAAACTACGGCTTCAACACGGCGGTAGGCACGGGCTACGCTATGGGCAGGAACACGATAGCTGCCTGCATACACCAAGACCAAACCCTGACGGACGGCCAGGCGGTGAAACTACGGCTGCTTGAACCCATGCAAGCCGGGAACATAGTCGTGCCGAAGAATACCCTTGTGGCGGGGACGGCAAAGGTGCAGGGCGAACGGCTCGACATACTGGTGTCCTCGATAGAGTACGCTGGCAACATCATCCCGGTGGAACTCGCCGTGTTCGACACGGACGGACAAAAAGGGCTGTCTGTTCCGTCCTCAATGGAGCAGGAAGCGTTCAACGAAGCTATGGCGAATATCGGAAGCGGGCTGGGTACAAGCATTTCCTTTGCACGGAGTGCCGGGCAGCAGGTGGCTATGGACGTGACAAGGGGCTTGCTGCAAGGTACGTCCGGCTACCTCGCCAAGAAGTTCCGAACCGTGAAAGTGAAGCTGAAAGCCGGGTACAAGGTGATGCTTTACGCCAAACAACAATAATTATTTTATCAACCACTAAAATTTCAATTAACGATGAAACAGATTTTCGTAATGTTCGCCCTCTTGCTGGGCGTGTGTGCGGCAAACGCACAAACCGCTGACACCGTGAAGTATGCGGCTGGCAACGACTTGTACCGAGGTATTACCCGGAAACTCCCATACCGCCAAATGGTTACGCCCTATGGCGTGGAAGTGACCTTTGCCAAGACGGTACACATCATCTTCCCCGCCGCCGTCCGCTACGTGGATTTGGGAAGCAACCATATCATAGCGGGCAAGGCAGACGGTGCGGAGAACGTAATCCGGGTGAAAGCCACGACAGAGGGCTTTCCGGGCGAAACGAACTTCTCCGTTATCTGCGAGGACGGCAGTTTCTTTTCATTCAACGCCAAGTACGCCCATGAACCGGAAATGCTCAATATCGAAATGAAAGACTTCTTGGAAAATGAAGATACGTCCGATTTCTCGCATACCCGCATGAACATCTATTTCCGGGAATTAGGTAATGAAAGCCCGCTGCTGGTGAAGCTGATAATGCAGAGCATCTACAAGAACAATGACCGGAAAGTGCGCCACTTGGGTAGCAAGCGTTTCGGCATACAGTTCTTAATCAAGGGGATTTACACCTATAACGGAATGCTCTATGTACACACGCAGACAAAGAACAGTTCCAATGTGCCTTTCGATACCGACTTCATCAAGTTTAAGATAGTCGATAAGAAAGTACCCAAGCGCACGACTATTCAGGAAACGGTGCTGGATGCGGTGCGCAGCTACAACGAGGTGATAGAGATTGCCGGGAAATCGACCGTGCGCACGGTGTACGCCCTGCCGAAGTTCACCATTCCTGACGACAAGCTGCTGTTGGTGGAACTTTACGAGAAGAACGGCGGGCGGCATCAGGTTATCCGGGTGGAAAATTCCGACATCGTGAACGCAGAAGTGATTAACGAACTAAAAATCAAATAGGGAATGAAGAAACACATCTTTATAATGATGCTCTTTGCGCTGTGCCTGACCTCGTTTCAGGCACACGCACAAAGATACCTGCCGGGCATGAAAGGCTTGCAGGTCACGGCGGGTATGGCGGACGGGGTGCATTGGAACTCCGACACGGATTTCGCCTACCACATCGGGGCGGCGTACAGCGTTTACACCAAGAACGCCAACCGCTGGGTAATTGGCGGGGAATACCTGCACAAGAAGTATGACTACAAGGATATGTGTATTCCGGTCGAACAGTTCACCGCAGAGGGCGGCTATTACCTGAAATTCCTCTCGGACAGACGAAAAAACTTTTTCCTGTCGCTGGGACTGTCGGCACTCGCCGGGTACGAAACAAGCAACCGAAGCGAAAAGCTGCTGCCGGACGGCTCTACCTTGCTGGATAAGGATTGCTTTATTTACGGCAGTGCGCTGGCGTTGGAACTGGAAGCCTACCTGACCGACCGGGTGGCTCTACTACAGAACGCAAGGGAACGGGCGTTGTTCGGCTCGGACATAGGCAAGTTCCACACGCAGGTATCTTTGGGCATAAAATTCATTATCAACTGACCGCTATATAATAATGTATATGAAGAATGTAATGTATAAAATCATCATGGGCTGCTGCATCGTGGCCGCCCTCGTGCTTGTCACCGCCTGTAATGACAACTTGGATATTCAGCAGGCATACCCGTTCAGCATCGAAACGCTGCCAGTACCCAAAAGGCTGAAAGTCGGGGAGACCGCCGAAATACGCTGCCAGTTGGTGCGTGGCGGCTATTACCAGCCGACTACCTATCAAATCAGGTACTTCCAGCCGGACGGCAAAGGGAAGCTGGAAATGGATAACGGTACGGTGTTCCTGCCCAATGACCTTTACCCGCTGGAGAAAGAAACGTTCCGGCTCTACTACACCTCGGCATCGACAGACCAGCAGACGATTGACATTTATGTAATTGATAGCTTTGGACAGGTGCAGCAACTTTCGTTCTCATTTAACAATGACAGTAACGATAAAGAGGACTGACATTCATCCACTAATTCTGCCAAAATAAATGACATTTTGGCAGAATTATTATCTTGATAGTTGTTGGCATAGTTTATGTCTATTACAATAATGTAACTTAAGTGTAAGATTACACTATTTTCTACAAGTACAAAACTGATATAAAATACCCAAACATAATTAGATATGATATTTTTATCCCATAACTCAAAAGACAAACCAGTAGTAGAGCAGGTAGCATTAAAATTAAAAGGCATTTATGGACAAAATAATGTTTTTTATGACTCTTGGTCAATTCAGCCGGGAGACGGTATTCTTGATAAAATGAATGAAGGATTGACTAATTGCAAATATTTTTTCCTCTTTGTATCAAAGAATAGCTTACAAAGTAATATGGTAAAAATGGAATGGCAAAATGCTCTTTTCAAAGCCGCACAAAATAGAATTCAATTTATTCCTATTCGAATGGATAGTTCTATAATGCCTGCATTATTAACTCAATCGCTTTATATCGATTTATATGCTCAAGGACTTGATGTTGCAATTAGACAAATCGTCGATGTTATTAATGGGAATAACACATATAGAGAACCTCTAAATCAATTTTCTAATCTTGTGGCGTATAAATACAAAGAGGGGGATAAATTAATAGTAGAATGTCATGCAGAACATTTTCTAGAGCCAATATCTTCATTTATTTTTTGTACACAACAAGATGTCAATACCATTTCTGCCGAAATTAGAAATGAAGTAATGTGTATGACAAACCAAATTAATGGGATTCAATTGCAAAATGGATATAAAACGAACGCAATAATCCGTAGTATTTCAAAAGGAACTGTCCCAGGATTTCCATTTATTATAGAATTTAAGTCTAGTTCGCCGTTTGATATTGAAATGGTAATGCATGAAAAATCACATGGGGAATTTCATCCGATACCATTGGTTAATAGCAAAAAACATTAATAGGTTATCGATAATATGAAATATATAAATTGTGCTTTGATAGGAATCACAATCTTATGCCTCTATGTGATAGGTTGTGTGGGGTTGAATATTTTTCCAACCTTAGGCTTCTGTCAAAAAGCGGATGCAATTAATTCTGTAGGGCTTAATTTATCATATAGCTTTATTGCGGGATGGATATTCTATTTATTAATTACATACTTTCCATATTGTTTTTTAAAGCGTAAATTTTCTCCCATAATTAATGGAAGAATAATAGACCTTTGCAAACAAATAGAAGCTTGTGTTCACACTTTTTCAATGGAAGATTCTGACGTAATAAACTCGATTTCCAAAGAGCGGTTATTAGGATTGATACAAGCCAAAGGTATGTATTCTCAATCATGTTTTGCTGAACAAGTTGGATATCAATTGAACAATTTGCAATTCTTGGTGGAAACTAAAAGAAATTGTTTTGATATTATTGAAAAACTTATACCGTATAAGGAATATCTAACTGATAAGCAAATTGTATGCATTGAAAAGATAAGAGATTCTTCGTATTTTCATTTGACGAAAATTTATGAAAACTCCCCCGTTGCTCAAATATATTATAATTCAGAACAATTTAAAAATGAATTATCTAAAGAATTATATGATATCCTTTGTTTGTTGAGAATAGTAGTAAAAGATTCCAATATACAGATTTAATGCTTATAGGGAAATAAGCGGGTTTCTTTGCTACTTTATTTCCCGGCACTCACGAAAGAAAGTAGCGGCGGCAAACAGCCGCCGCTCTATTAACTGGTTTTAAGGCTCTTTATGGGCGTGTATTTCTCTAACCACACTTTTACCTGCTCCATGTTATATTCGCCCGTTATGACCGCCGTATGGTCGTTTATGGCTACAAACCGGACACTCACGTAGCTGTTTACCCAGCCTTGCAGGGAACAGACACCCCACGTTGCAACATCTTCAAAAACACTGCGGTCTATCCGGCTGATTGGCTCGCCGAAAACTACCGTCATTATCTGAAAGTCCGGTTTGTCCTCCAGCAGTTGCAAATGGTGCAACGTGCCGAACTCGTCAATTTTGCGTCCCCACGCCCACACATCATCATACAAATCATCGCCCCACTGGTGCGGGTGGTCGAAACGGACTTTTACCTCTATGGTGTGTTCGTTTTCTTCTGTGTCCTCGATAACGCCCGTTACCATTAAGCCCGTAAAAATACACTCGCAACGCCTGCCGATAAGCTCTTTGTTTACTTCTGTCGTTTTCATATTCCTAAAATTTACTTATTACTCTGTTATTTTTTTCGCTATCCACTCGTCACGCTTACGGCGGCACTCGTCCAGCGTTTTGGCTACCGTGCTGAAAAGTTCGCCGTCAAAGTGACGGTAGTCATATTGAAAATAAATCTGTCCCCTGAAAGCTCCTAAACAGTATTTCACGAACTTTTCTTCTCCCGGTGTTTGGGTAATGCTTACCCCGTTTTTGTTAAGTGACTGCATGATGTCTTATTCTTTATGGTTATAAACTTGGTTGTTTTAAGCGGGCAGGGCTTTGACACCCCGCCCGGATTGGTTGTTATGCCGCACGGAACACAAAGCCGTCATCAAACCAGTAATCGCACATGAACAGGTCACGGGCAAACTGTTTGTAATCGAAATAGGTCTTTGCGAACTCCGGCAGGTCGTAACATTCCTCTACAATTTCATAGGCGAAATCTTCTTCATCGTCATATTCCCCTTGATATTCATCCCGGAAATCACGTACAAGGTCGTCCGCATCTTCCTCGCCCAAATCATGGCTTTTATAGTTGCACCACACGAAAAAGGCTTCCTGCTCGGTGTCGCTCAAATCCTCCACCGCATCACGCAAGGCGAAGAAGTTTTCAGAAATCCAGCTTTCGTCGATTAAGCCCTCCGGCACGTTCTCCCAGTCCTGAAACATGTATTCCGCATCTTCCTCGTCCTTGTGAAGTTCCCGGCAGGCTTCATAAAATTCTTCCTTGTCCGAATAGTCCGAAAGGTCGAGCCATGCGCCGGACAATGAACCGTTGTTGTACTTGGCATAAGTGCCTACATAAACTTTTGCTTCCGATAATACCTTTGCTTCCATATTGCTGTAATTTTTAAGTTTTTAATTTTATGCGGATTTGAGAGGTGAGGGAGTTGAAGTTTCACTGAACTTTTTTCCTGTTTCCCGTAAATCCGACTTTTTTTTTTATGCGTCTTCCGGTCGGGTCGGTCGTTTTCGTTTCACATAGGCGTAAAAGGGTAGTGTTTAGAGTTTGCAAGGTTTTGGGCAAAAAATACCTCGCAAGGCAGGGAAGATTTTTTCGCCAAACCGGAACGGCTCGACCTTGCAAAATCGTGAAGAACACGTAACTACCTTTGCCTATTGAAATGATTAAAACGACTGTCCCGGCTGGGGGACTGCGTAAGAGGAAGATTTACAGATAGGGAAACCGGGGAAAAGTGCCTGTTCTCTTTCATCTTTTAGGGAACACTCCATGCGGGCGGGAAAGGCAAGGGTGTTGTGAGCTTGCTTGCAATACGCTTGTGCGGGTTTCCAACGGCTCTTTTCACGAAATACAGTCAGCCATGCCACGCACGGCTGGCGTTTCGGGGAATGTGCCAGTTGGAAAAGGATATAAAAAATGCGGGTAGTCGGTGGACTGCCCGCAAGGTGGAAGAATGTACTTCATTGGGATATAGTTTGTTAGGCGGAATTTCGTTACCGAAATCGTTACCTATTCGTTTTTGTCACGGTTATAGGTAACGAAACCTACCGGACGGCGTTCTTTCTGTTGTTTCGACTGGCTCAAAAGCTGGGTAAGGGCTTGGTACAGTTCATTGAACTGCGCATCGGTGCTTACCTCCAGTTCCTCGATGCGCCTTGACAGTTCCTCGTAACCGATTGCCATTTGGCGCATGAGGACGAAAGCCCGCATGATTGAAATGTTTACTTCTATGGCTACTTTGGAGCGGAGAACCGAAGAAAGCATGGCTACGCCCTGCTCGGTGAAAGCCATAGGCATAGCAACGCCGAAGTTGTAATCAGGGGGTATCACATTTTGTGATACCCCTATGGATAACAGCAAGTTAGCTTCCTCTTGGGTGAGAACAAACATAAAATCACTTGGAAAACGCTCGATATTGCGCTTGACCGCCTGCTTCAAGGCTCGTGTTTCCACTTGGTAGAGTTCTGCCAAATGATAATCGAGCATCACCCGGCAACCTCTGACCTCAAAAATCTTGTTTTGGATAATCTGCAAATCCATAATCGTATATTTTAGGAAATTTAGCAATGTTGGAATAATAGTAAGGACTGGTCACAAATTGTGACCAGTTCCCAATAATCAAGATTACATGGCGACTTCCTTGTAAATCTTCTCGATGCCGACAAACTTCTTGTCAAGCCCCTGCATATCGCTGCCTATCTTGCTGTTGGTGATGCGGGCGTAAATTTGTGTAGTCTGGATGTTTGTGTGGCCGAGCATCTTGCTGACCGACTCGATGGGCACACCGCGTCCGAGGGTCATGGTGGTGGCGAAAGTGTGCCGGGCAAGGTGGAATGTCAGGTTCTTTTTAATACCGCATATATCGGCAATCTCTTTCAAGTAGGCGTTTAGCTTCTGATTGCTGATCACGGGAAGTATCTTCCCGTCCGGCAACTTGCCCTTGTACTTCTTCAAAATCATCTTGGGAATATCCAGCAGGGGAACATTAACGTCCGTGTTGGTCTTTACCCGCTTGGTGATTATCCAAAGGTTGCCGTCAAAGGACTTTTGGATATTCTCCTGCCGCAAGTTGGCGACATCGCTGTAAGCAAGACCGCAGAAACAGGAAAAGACGAACAAGTCTCTGACGTGTTCCAGCCGTTCGGAAACCATTTTCTTTTTAAGGATGATTTTTATTTCGTCCTCTGTCAGATAACCCCTGTCCACTTTCTCCAGTCGGATTTTGTAGCTGGCGAACGGGTCACCCACCAGTATGCCGTTGTTGCGGGCAATGATGATGATGCGCTTGAAGAACTGCATGAACTTGGCGGTGGTGTTGTAGCCGCACTTGCAGGCTGTACGCAAATACAACTCAAAATCGGTAATGAACATCGGGCTTATCTCCTTTATGGATATGTCCGATACGTTGTACTTGCTGCGGATGAACTCGGCAAGGTGGCGGCGGGTCACTTCATACTTGCGGTAGGTCGCTATCGTCTTGGATATGCCGACCAACTGCTTCACATCGTCATTGTGCTTTTGGAACAGGGTAAGGATTGTTTCGTGGCTCTCGCTATGACCTAAAAACTCGTTCTTCACTTTCTCGGCGGTCACGTAGTTGTCACGCCGCTGCATTTCGTGGTAAATGGTATTCAGTGATGCGTTTATATCATCCAGCATACGGTTTATGCGGCTGGCTTCCGAAGTACGTCCGGTAGCCTTGCCCATTTTACCGTCCCAAATAGAGGGTAGCACGTCCAGCTTGGTGTTAAAACGGCTCGCCACGCCGTCCACTGTGATACGGGCGAAAAGGGGGTACGCACCGTTGGCTTTCTGCTTGTCTTTCTTTGCGTAAAAGCAAATGTTGAATGTCGATTTCATAACTCACTTTTTAAGTTGCAAAACTATTGTAATTCTCTAAAAATGAGTTCTATGCAGGCAAGCCAAATAGCGACAGGACTTCGCCAATTTCGGACAATCTGTACCCCCTTTCCGTTTTTGTTTGTCGGGGGTACGAGTTAGGTTACGAACTTTGTCTTTTAGGGGCCGCGAAAAGATGTACTTTAAGGCAGACACAAGGGAATAAAAAATAGTCCCACAAATCATTGAATTTGTGGGACTTGTCTGCTTACTGTCCGGTATTGTCCGGTTAGTTCAGCGGAGAGACAGGCTCCAGAACCTACGCTTTCAGAAAATATCATAAAATTGCAAATCGCTGATAATCATATATTATCTACAATGAAGAGTAAATCTAAATCTTTCTAAATGCCTTTTGCTATTTCAATTTTTGGGTGTATATTTGGGTGTAGAATTTCAAACGCACCCAATTATGAATATCAAACGTAACATCATTTTTGCATTGGAGAGCCGGAAGAAGAACGGTGTGCCAATCGTAGAGAACGTGCCTATCCGTATGCGTGTCATATACGCAAGCCAACGCATCGAGTTTACAACAGGCTACCGGATTGACGTAGCCAAATGGGATGCCGACAAACAACGGGTAAAGAACGGATGCACCAACAAGCTGAAACAAAGCGCATCCGAAATCAATGCAGACTTGCTGAAATACTATGCCGAAATGCAAAACGTATTCAAGGAGTTTGAGGTGCAGGAAACCATACCTACCACCCAGCAGCTAAAGGATGCATTCAATCTGCGGATGAAAGACAGCAGTGAAGAACAACAGGAAGAAGTACAGATTAGTTTTTGGGAAGTGTTTGATGAGTTTGTAAAAGAGTGTGGCAACCAGAATAATTGGACGATATCCACCTATGAGAAATTTGCAGCGGTAAGAAATCACCTCAAAGAATTCAAGGAAGATGTAACCTTTGAATACTTCAACGAGTTCGGGCTGAACGAGTATGTTAATTTCTTGCGTGATAAAAAGGACATGAGAAACAGCACTATTGGCAAACAGATGGGGTTTCTCAAATGGTTCCTGCGTTGGAGCTTCAAAAAAGGGCATCATCAGAACATTGCATACGACGCATTCAAGCCCAAATTGAAAACAATCCCTAAAAAGGTAATATTCCTGACATGGGATGAACTGAACAAGCTGAAAGATTATCAAATACCGCATGACAAGCAGTATTTGGAACGTGTCAGGGATGTCTTTCTGTTCTGTTGCTTCACGAGCTTACGATATTCGGATGTCCGTAACTTGAAAAGAAGTGATATTAAGCCCGACCACATTGAAGTCACCACAGTCAAGACTGCGGACAGCCTGATAATCGAACTGAACGACCACAGCAAAGCCATTCTTGAAAAATACAATGATGTTCATTTCGAGAACCACATGGCATTGCCCGTCATCAGTAATCAGAAGATGAACGATTATCTGAAAGAACTGGGTGAACTGGCGGAAATCAACGAGCCTGTACGGGAAACCTACTACAAGGGAAATGAGCGCATAGATGAAGTCACACCCAAATACGCATTGTTAAGTACCCATGCCGGAAGAAAGACTTTCATCTGTAATGCGTTGGCACTCGGAATTCCGGCGCCGGTGGTTATGAAATGGACTGGACACAGTGATTACAAAGCCATGAAGCCCTACATTGATATAGCGGATGACATCAGAGCAAACGCCATGAACAAGTTTAATCAACTATAAAAGTATCAATTAGTTTCATAGATCACCACCATTGAATTATATTTGTATTCTGAAAATATCATAAGATGAGCAACAACGGACATAACATAGAAAAGACGAATTTTGATGCATTTATAAATGCTGTCGGTTCGGAAATACAACAGGCGCAAGTACGGCTGATTACCGCTGCCAATGCGCAAATGTTGTTCCATTACTGGAAAATGGGCAACTATATTCTCTATCATCAGCAACTGCACGGATGGGGAAGCAAAACCATCAAACAATTGGCAAAGGCTATCCGATTCAATTATCCCGAAAAGAAAGGTTATTCGGAACGCAACCTTACCTATATGTGTCAGTTTGCAAAGGCATATCCTTTAAGAGCGTTGCAAAGTTTCATAGAAACGGATGCAAGCCTGATAGCACCAAACGTGAAGAAAATTGAGGATGAAGTACACTTCTTAAACGATTTTCAATTTACGCAAGAGCCTCTTGCGCAAATTCAATCTGCTGATAACAAAGAAATGATAATCACGCAAGAACCTCTTGCACAAATCCACAATGTTACCAAAACTGTATCTGATATTTACCAAATGGAAATTAAGGATATAGAAAGCGTATTCATGACATCACCTGTTGCAAGAACTAATTGGGCAAGCCATGTGATTATGCTTAACAGTTCACTTCCATTGGGTCTAAGCTACTGGTACATGAAGCAGTCCGTAGAAATGGGATGGAGCAGCAATGTATTAAAATTACAGATTGACAGTGATTTGTATAGCCGACAAATCAGCAACAACAAGGTTAACAATTTCACGACCACACTTCCGGCTCCACAAAGCGACCTTGCCAATTACCTACTCAAAGACCCGTACATCTTTGATTTGGCAGGAGCCAAAGAAAAAGCAGACGAAAGGGATATTGAAGAACAGCTGGTGAAACACGTTACCCGCTACCTGTTGGAAATGGGCAACGGTTTTGCCTTCGTTGCCCGGCAGAAGCATTTTCAAATTGGTAACAGCGATTTCTATGCAGACTTGATTTTGTATTCCATTCCCTTACACGCATACATCGTAGTAGAATTAAAGGCTACCCCATTCAAACCGGAGTATGCAGGACAACTGAACTTCTACATCAATGTAGTGGATGACAAATTAAGGGGAGAGAATGACAACAAGACTATCGGATTGTTGCTGTGCAAGGGGAAAGATGAAGTTGTAGCGCAATACGCATTGACAGGCTACGACCAGCCGATAGGCATCAGCGATTACCAGTTGAGCAAGGCTATACCTGAAAACTTAAAATCGGCCCTGCCAAGCATAGAAGAAGTGGAAGAAGAACTGACTTCCTTTCTTGATAAAGATAAAAACCCATAAACCAAGCGTATATGGCAGGAGAAATACAGATTATGATTCCCCAATATGGCGAACTCAATCGGATATACAGCGACTTTATAATCAGCCATATTTTCTCTTTTGACAGGCAGAAATTCATCACGGACTTCTACAAGCAATACAATGACACAAAAGCTTTTGAAGCCGCCATCATTGAACTGGTGCTTGACAAACCGAAAGAACAATATACTCTGGTTCTCAACAGCCTGAGAACCGAGATAGAGAAAAACATACTGATTTACGAAAAACATCCATTGTTTGATGATGAGATAATTTCCCGTGTGTGCTACAACTTCGCTGGCAGATATGACGCTGATATAGAAGCACAGCTGAGAGTTACACAAAATTTAAGCACGCCTTTGAATGAAGCATACAACAGGTATGATTCCATTGGCTACAGGGTACATACGGCAGAAGAAGAAAAGCAAGCCGAAAAGGAGTATGAACGCTGCAAGGCTGAATATGAGAAGGAAAAAGAAGAACTGGACAGGCTTTATGAATTGGAAAGGCAGGCAAGAAAGGAATCTCTCCAATATATTGAGAACTGTTGCGGAGATATTTATAAACTGAGTTTCCATTTTATGGAAATATTGGCAAAATATATTCCCGTAGAAAAAGACAAGCCGGATGAACCGAGCAAGCAAGAGAAACAGCAGGATGCGCCAAAGGAGCAATCCGAATATTTCGATGCAGAATTACTTTCGCTTATTCATAAAGTCTGTGTGGGGGAACAGTTTGAAGATATTGCAACGCAGGACTTCTATGCCAACATGAACCTATCCTCCTGTAAAAAGGAATTAAAAATCAAGGCACGAGAAAAAATACGGGTGTGTTACCTGATATTCCTGATGAGTGAAAGACTGCCCAAACAAGACAGAGATAAATGGAAGAATACAATCCTGAAACAGCTGGATATTGACGAGAACTACTACAAGTCAAAGTACAAGGAACCGGTGTCGGATTTTCCAAGTGACAGTAACCAGAAATTCGCCAAAGAAATGGACGCAATATTCCGATAATCCGTGATACACCCTGATATTTTACGAAATTACCACTTTTACCACTCAAATTAATTTTTGAGTGGTAATTTTATTATCTGATATTCAGTGAAATAATAAAATATTCCATTTGCACTAACCACATCCTTACCACTCACGCCCCTACCTAATTTTGCATCGTTCGAGAACAGAGATAACAGCCAGTGCGCAGGGCTGATTGTTTAACGGCTAAATAGATTGAACGATGACAAATCTTCAAGAGTTATTATTAAAACCCGTCTGGCAGATGACAGGCGAAGAGTTCATATTCCTGAGCAAGCACGCTTCCGGTCAAACGGAAACGCAACCACGACCCGTTACGGACACAGAAAGAAAGTATGTGTACGGAATACTGGGCATAGCCAAACTGTTCGGGTGCAGCCTGCCCACCGCCAACCGCATAAAGAAAAGCGGAAAGATAGACAAAGCCATTACGCAAATAGGGCGCAAGATTATCGTGGATGCGGAACTTGCCCTTGAACTGGCAGGAAAGAAAACCGGAGGACGGAAATAACGGGAGGAATGGCTATGGACTACATGAAAGAGTTTAAGGACATATCGGCAGAAGAAGCCGTAATCCTTTGGCAAGCCTCACGTTTGAGCCTGTCGAAAAGTTATGAGAAAGCACCCGAAATCCTCAAAGTGCATGGTTCTGTCATTGGGACATTGGGCAATTTCAGCGCATCCATCGGCAAAGCCAAAAGTAAAAAGACATTCAATGTTTCGGCTATTGTAGCCGCCGCATTGAAGAATGGCACAGTGTTGCGGTATGTAGCGGAACTCTCCGACGGGAAGCGGAAAGTGCTTTATGTTGATACGGAGCAAAGTCCTTATCATTGCCTGAAAGTCATGAAACGCATTTTACGGATGGCTGACTTGCCTGATGACAGGGATAATGAGAACCTTGAGTTTCTCGCCTTGAGAAAATACACACCTGAACAGCGTATCAGGATTGTCGAACAGGCTATCTATAATACGCCCGACATTGGTCTTGTAATCATAGACGGCATCCGTGACATGGTATATGACATCAACAGCCCCGGCGAATCCACACGCATCATATCCAAACTGATGCAGTGGACGGACGACAGGCAGATACATATCCATACGATACTGCACCAGAACAAAGGGGATGAGAATGCGAGAGGGCATATCGGCACGGAGTTGAACAATAAGGCGGAAACCGTATTGCTGGTGGAAAAAGACAAAAGCAACGGAGATATAAGCAATGTTTCAGCCATGCACATCCGGGCAATGGATTTCGAGCCTTTTGCCTTTCGTATCAATGACAGTGCCTTGCCTGAACTCATAGAGGGTTACAAACCCGAAGCGAAGAAACCGGGAAGACCGGAAGAGGAAAAGTTCGACCCTTACAGGCATATTACCGAGCAGCAGCACCGTATCGCATTGGAAGCCGTTTTCGGGCTGAAAGAGGAATACGGTTACAAGGAACTGGAAGATGCCTTAATCAAAAGCTATACGTCAATAGGTGTAAAGCTGAACCATCAAAAGGCGGTACCGCTCATCACCATGCTTCGCAACAAACGGATGATAGTGCAGGAGAACGGCAGAAAATACACATTCATGCCCGACTTCCACTATTAACCCGTTACCTGCACTCGCTTCACTTTATTCTGTGGGTCTATATATTAAGGATAAAGCGAAGTGATGCAAGGAATGGATAAACCGCTTCACTTTATTGCCGTACTCTATATATACGACAATTTAGTGAAGTGGTTATATAGACCGTACTTCTTAAAATGGTACGGGCGAAAAGAAAAATAAATCAATTCATTAACTACTCAAACAATTATCTTATGGATATACAGACAGCCAAGCAAATCAGGATAGCGGATTATCTGCACAGTTTGGGATATTCTCCCGTCAAACAACAGGGTATCAACCTATGGTATAAATCACCGTTAAGGGAAGAAACCGAAGCCTCGTTCAAGGTAAATACCGAGCGCAACCAATGGTATGATTTTGCACTCGGCAAAGGCGGCGGCATCATCGAACTGGCTTCACACTTATATGCTACCGACCATATACCTTATATATTAGAACGCATAGCAGAACAGACACCACATATCCGTCCTGATTCTTTCTCTTTTGGCAAGCAGTCATCTTCCGAGCCACGTTTTCAACAACTGGAGATTGTACCGCTTTCTTCTCCTGCCCTGCTCTCCTATTTGCAGGAAAGGGGAATAAACACGGAACTGGCGAAAAGAGAATGCCGCGAAGCTCATTTCACCAACAACGGCAAACGGTATTTCGCCATTGCCTTTCCAAACATATCGGGCGGCTATGAGATTCGTAACCGTTATTTCAAGGGCTGCATCGCCCCAAAGGAAATCTCCCATATCAGACAGTCGGGGAAAGCAAGGAATACCTGTTATGTGTTCGAGGGATTTATGGACTATCTTTCATTTCTTACTTTGAGATTGGAAAATTGCCCGAAATTTCCCGAACTGGACAGACAAGATTATATGGTATTGAACTCTGTATCGAATGTGAGCAAGGCTCTCTATCCGTTGGGTAGTTACGAGCGCATACATTGTTTCTTTGACAATGACCGTGCAGGGATGGAAGCACTCCGGCAAATCCGTATGGAATACGGCAGAGACTTATACATCCGTGACGCTTCGCAGACCTACAGCGGATGCAAGGACTTGAACGAATACCTACAGAAACAGGCTGAAAGAAACAGGCAAGTCCAGTCCGTAAGAGAGACGCACACCCAGCCACCGAAAAAGAAGAACGGCTTTCGGTTATAGCCCACTATAACTACACGCTCCGCTTCCGTAGTTGTGGGCTCTCCCGAGGGGATTAGGGCTTTGCCCTAATGACCCACTCAGGGCGTTTCACCCCTGAGAACCCCGAGCAAAGAGTGACCCTCTCTTTGCAATCTCCGCTTATGGGTTACCCCTAAGAACCCCGTTACGGAAGCGGACAAAGTAATCTAATGTAAACAAAAAAAGAAGCTATGGCAACAAAATCAAGCATACACATAAAGCCTTGCAACATCGCATCGAGTGAGGCGCATAACCGAAGGACTGACGAGTATATACGAAACATCGGGGTGTCCAAAATCTATGTTGTGTCCGAACTTTCTGCCGACAACGAACAATGGATAAACCCGAACTTCGGCACTCCCGAACTGCAAACGCACTATGACAATATCAAACGGATGGTCAAGGAAAAGACCGGACGTGCCATGCAGGAAAAAGAACGGGAACGCAAAGGAAAGAATGGTAAAATAATCAAGGTGGCAGGATGTTCACCTATCCGTGAGGGAGTGTTGCTCATCAGAGCGGACACCACATTAGCAGATGTGCGTGAATTTGGCGAAGAGTGCCAAAGACGCTGGGGCATCACGCCACTCCAAATATTCCTGCATAAGGACGAAGGACATTGGCTGGGTGAAAAACCTGACGCAGAAGACAAAGAGAGTTTTCAAGTGGGTGAAAAATGGTTTAAGCCGAATTATCATGCCCATATTGTTTTTGACTGGATGAACCACGATACAGGAAAGAGCCGTAAACTCAATGACGAGGATATGGCAAAAATGCAGACTTTGGCATCAGACATTCTAATGATGGAACGTGGGCAATCAAAAAATGTTACTGGCAAAGAACATCTGGAACGCAATGACTTCATCATTGAAAAACAGAAAGCCGAACTGCAACGCATAGATGCTGCAAAGCGGCATAAAGAACAACAGGTGGAACTTGCCGAACAGGAACTCAAACAGGTAAAATCGGAGATACGCACCGACAAGCTCAAAAGCGCAGCCACCGATGCTGCCACAGCCATAGCAAGCGGTGTAGGTTCTCTTTTCGGCAGCGGAAAACTGAAAGAGCTGGAGCATAGCAATGTGGAACTGCATCAGGAGATTGCCAAACGGAACAAAAGCATTGACGATTTAAAAGTCCGTATGCAACAGATGCAGGAACAGCATGGCAAACAGATTCGTAATCTTCAAGGAATACACAATCAGGAACTTGAAGCCAAAGACAAGGAAATATCACGGCTGAATACCTTGCTTGAAAAGGCTTTCAAGTGGTTTCCGATGCTCAGGGAGATGTTGAGAATGGAAAAATTGTGTGCTGCCATCGGCTTCACCAAAGAAATGATAGAGAGCCTCCTGACCAAGAAAGAGGCTATCAGGTGCAATGGCAGGATTTATTCCGAAGAACACAGACGGAAGTTTGACATCAAGAATGATATTTTCAAGGTGGAAAAGAATCCAACCGATGATAGCAAACTGATACTGACCATAAACAAGCAGTCGATGGACGAATGGTTCAAAGAACAGTGGAATAAATTACGGCAAAGTTTACGACAGTCAGCGGAAGAGCCAAGAAAAAATAGAGGATTCAAGCTATAATTCCGCTCTATATAATCCAAAACATCAATAAAATAACTAATTTTGCATTCGGATAGGGGCAACTCTTTCCAAGAAATAAGAAAATAAGAAGCGTTATGCTCTCTTGTAAGTCGAGAACGTAGGAAATTCACCAGTGTACTGGGATTGCATAGTGGTTCTCACGCATACAGCATGGGCTGCTACCTCTACATCTGTACACAAGGTTTCCTACGACTTTCGACTTCGAGTGTTGCATCAGTAGTTTGTGCTTCTGCATTTATAAATCGCTCCATCGTGCTATGGAGCATTGTATTATTTTGTAGATGAAGAATATCGAAGCAGATAAAGAACTCATAGCGGCATCGGAATCAAGGATATAAAGGACTATGAAATTGAAATCAACATCGAAAATGGTATAGTAGTAAGATAAAAGTAATGGCAGAATCTTTTAAAAATATGTTTGATAAGCCATTCTTTGGAAGGTTTGTCAACGACTTGTCTCTTGTTCTCCAGAACATGAGTGTAGACAAGTTTGTAACTTTAGTTATGGATGAAGAATGGGAGAACAGAGGTTATAAGCAGCGGATTGCACACATAACTACTGTTCTGCACAAGTTTATGCCAACCGAGTATAAAGAAGCTGTTGCGAAAATCTTTAAATTATTAGACTGTGTAAAAGTTAGACTGCTCGATTTTTCAAAGATAGACGATAAAAATTTCAATTTGCTGACATTAGAATATGGGGTTATTTTGGACCATTATGTGGAGCGATATGGAATAGAGGACTATGAGACATCAGTGAAAGCCATTGAGCGAATTACGCAATTCACGACTTGCGAATTTGTGACCCATGCCTTTATTGTGAAATATCAAGATGAAATGATGAAACAGATGTTGGCTTGGTCAAAACATCCGCACTGGGGGGTAAGGAGGCTTGCATCGGAAGGGTGCAGACCTCGTCTGCCGTGGGCGATGTCATTGCCTAAATTAAAAGAAAATCCAGCTCCCATCATTCCGATTATGGAAAATCTGAAAAACGATCCATCCAGGTTTGTAAGGTTGAGTGTTGCCAATAACCTGAACGATATTTCAAAGGATAATCCACAAATCGTAATTGCTTTGGCTAAAAAATGGAAAGGGCAATCAGAGAATATTGATTGGGTTATCAAGCATGGATGCCGAACATTGCTTAAGCAGGGGAATCACGAGATATTGAACCTGTTTGGACTGAGTTTGAATGACAATATCAGCATAGGTGACTTTAAGATTCTTACAAAAAGAATAAAAATGGGTGATTCTGTTGAATTTTGTTTTAATCTAAACAATTATAATACGGAAAAACGGACAATAAGATTGGAATACGGAATCTATTATCGGAAAATGAATGGAGAGATGACGAGGAAAGTCTATAAAATCAGTGAGAAGGAATACAAAGGAAACTCCATTACGGAAGTCAATAGGAAACATTCGTTTCGCCCCATAACGACAAGAACTTTTTATCCCGGCATTCATCAGATTGCTGTTATATTCAATGGATGTGAATCGGGAAAATGTGAATTTGAACTTGTTGAATGACAGTTTTTAATAGTTGAGATTAATCCGTAAATTCCGGGTCAAGCCGAAATGCCGGTGCATGAATTTTTGGAAAAGTGTTAAATTTGCGGTATGAAAACCGCAGATGCATTTTGGCAATTCCTGCCTGAAGGATTGGACGAACTGTTTGAGATGGTCAAGTTTGAAAAGACAGACCAGTCCTACGACATATGGCTTGACGAGAAGAAGAAACTGTCGGATGAGGATTTCCGCAATCCGAACATTGTTGCACGTGGATACACGGATTACGTTACAGTCCAGGACTATCCGATGCGCGGCAGACGGGTGTTCCTGCACATGCGCAAGAACAAATGGTGGGACAAAAAGACCAACGAGATATTCTCATATAACCTGGAACTGCCCAACGAGGAGAGGACACGACTCAGCGCCGAGTTCGTGGCTTTTTTAAAAGACGAAGGTGGAGACGACGGCATTGTCGATTAAGCATATAGCGCAGATGTACTGCGTCAACGGCAAATATTTTGCCGAACAGTATCGCAACAGGATAAGCGGTTATACCGAATGGCGTGAGGCCGAACTCGGTTGCGGCTTCTACTTCAACGCTAACAATATCGGCCCGTACATGAGTCTTGACGAAACCTGCCTGAGCAACGGCGAGGTATGGACTTTCCTCACGAACAAGGACGGACACGGTGGCCGTGGGACGCTGGCGGCGGCCATACCCGGCACAAAGAGCGATGAGATAACCACAATCCTCATCGGAGCCATGGGTAAATCGGTCAGACGCAGGGTAAAAGAAGTGACCTGCGATCTCTCGCCCTCGATGATGCTGATAGCCGCCGAGGTATTCTACAACGCCCACGTCGTTAACGACCGCTTCCATGTGCAGCAGGTCTATAACGAGGCTGTCGACGAAATTCGCATAGACATACGCCGACAGCTCATTGCCGAAGACAACAGCCGTGACAAATCAGAGACCCCAATTACATATTCCAACGGCGAGACCATGCGCCAGATCCTTGCCCGCAGCAAGCACACCCTGATGATGTCGCAGAACAAATGGACTGACATACAGCGTCATCGCGCAAACATTCTGTTCAAACACTATCCGATACTGAAAGCTGCATACCATCTGGCTATGGAACTGCGCCAAATCTTCAACGCAAAGATATCACCCACCAAAGCAATGGGTCGGATGAACAAGTGGTATGAAAAAGTAATGGCATTGGGCAACAACAACTTCCGCTCTGTCATCAAGACGTTCAAGAACCACGCCCCGACTATCCTCAATTATTTCCGACGTCGCGCAACTAATGCCTCGGCCGAAGTCTTCAACTCCAAAGTGAAAATCTTCCGTTCGCAGATGCGCGGCGTAAGAGACCGTGACTTCTTCATATTCCGACTCGTCAAGCTCTATGCATGAGCTTTAACGTTCCAACTCTCGAATTTTAACAAATGCACCGGCATTTCGGCTTGACCCTAAATTCCCCGTTATATCCAAGAAAAAACAAGTGGTTTGCACGTTAAAAGGGGGAGGTTTTCCACTTACCTTCCCATACTATCAATCTTAAAGAATACAAAAACACCCAATTTTACATTCTTGGGTGTAAAATTGGGTGTTTGCTTTGCAATTTGCTGATTTTCAGCGTTTATTGCGGAGAGACAGGGATTCGAACCCTGGGTGCCCGCAAGGGCACAACGGTTTTCGAGACCGCCCCGATCGACCACTCCGGCATCTCTCCATTGTTGGGTGGTCAACGTTTAGACGCTGCAAAGTTACAATTTTATTTTTTTTATGAAGGTGTTTTGACAGAATTTTATTTTACAAGTTCTTCAAGAAGTCTTGTGAATGTGGCTTCAAGGTCGGCGGTGCGTCCGGGGTGAGGGCGCGAGGTCTGTACACAGGTGCTTTTTACTGCGGTGAGCCATCTGAAGCGTTCTTCTACCGGCATGTCGGCAAAGGCTCCGGCGCCGCCGCTCACAACTTTGAATACATCCAGCTGTTTCAGCATGGGCGCCGTGTCGGTTTTGCCGGAGATGGCTCTGAGGCGGTCTGTGTCCGGGAGCAGTTCAACTTTGAGCCATTTGTGGCGTTTGCACATCATAATAAGCCCGACGTTGACAAATTCCTCGCGTTCAACCCGAGGTACTATCCTTATGACGGCGTATTCATATAATCGCATTTCTTGCATCTATTGCCTGTTTGGTGAATATGGGGGAGGCTTTCAGTCTGTCGGTGAGGAATGTGCGGTAGACATGGCGCGCTTCGTCCTGGCTTATGTCTGAGTCTTGTCCGGTCAGCCATTCGCCGGGAATCATAGCAATGGTGTCGGCAATCAGCTGAGGGGTGACGGTTTTGAGCATTTGTGTTTCGGCTTCGGGTATCATCGATGCCTGATGCAGCAGGGCATGGTCTTTTATGTATGGGAATGGTGATTGCGCGCTTTTTTGCCAGCCGTGCCAGGAGTGGTGAAACATCAGCGATGCTCCGTGGTCAATCAGCCATGGCTCGTTGTGTCACAGGAGCATGTTGGTGTTGCGCACGGTGCGGTCGACATTTGTAATGAAAGAGTCGAGCCATACAATTTTTGAGGCTTCCAGTGCGTCGATGCGGTTTATATAGGGGTCGAGCGTAACGGCTCCGCTGAGAAAGTGCATGCCTAAATTCAGCCCCCGGCTTGCTTTTAGCAGGTCCTGGATTTCTTCATCGGGTTCGGTTCTGCCGAAATCCTCGTCTATGTCCAGAAACACGAGTTCGGGCATTCGCAGTCCTGCGGCACGCGCAATCTCGCCTCCGATGAGTTCCGCTATCAGTGCTTTTGCTCCGTGACCGGCTCCGCGTAGTTTGACAACGTATTTGAAACCGTCGTCCGCTTCTGCCAGTGCGGGCAGCGACCCGCCTTCGCGGAGCGGCATTATGAATCGTGTTACCTGCTGGTGTCTTAATTCGTTCATCGTGTGGTTTGTATTTTGCAAATATAACAAACGGACGTGGATTATGTATGTTCCGGCAATGTTTATTCGGTGGGTTGCTTTGCATAGCTGTTGTGTTTTTTAGGCTCAATGTCGGGCAACAGACCTGTGACAATGCCGAGAAGCGGCAGGAGGGTGCTCAGCTGGAAGATGAATTCAATGCTTGTACGGTCGGCGAGCCATCCGAAAAACACGGACGCTATGCCTCCGAGACCGAAATTGAGACCGAAAAAGAGTCCTGCAATCATACCCACTTTGCCCGGTTTCAGTTCGGTGGCATAGACGAGAATGGCTGAGAATGCCGATGATATGACAAGTCCTATCACTATGGCGAGGATTATTGTCATGGTGAGGTTGACATAGGGTAGTGCGAGGGCGAAAGGGGCAGCGCCGAATATCGACCACCAAATTACAAGTTTACGTCCGTAACGGTCGCCTATTGCTCCGCCTATCAGGGTGCCTGCCGCAACAGCCGCGAGAAATGCGAAAAGACATAGCTGCGATTGCCTGATGTCAACTCCAAACTTGTCTATCAGGAAGAAGGTGAAGTAGCTGGTCATGCTCGCCATGTAAAAGTATTTGGAGAATGTGAGCACGCAGAGAATGAACAGTGCCTGACGGATGCGTTTGCGGGACAGATTTTTTACAGCGGGAGAAATAACTGTTTCCTTGGCAGACCGCAATGAGGTTTTGTACCACCGGCCTACATAAAACAGCGCCGCTATGGCAACAACCGCCGCTATGGCAAACCATGATATGGATTTTTGTCCGAACGGCAGTATTATTATGGCGGCAAGGAGAGGTCCGAGGGCTGTTCCGCCGTTGCCTCCCACCTGAAATATCGATTGTCCGAGCCCTTTTTTGACTCCTGCGGCGCTTTGGGCTATACGTGAGGATTCCGGATGAAAAACTGCGGAGCCTATTCCAACGGTGGCTACTGCGAGTAATATCAGCCCGAAAGTGGAGGCGACCGACAGCAGCAGTATGCCTGCAAGAGTAAACATCATGCCCGCGGTAAGGGAGTAGGGGTGGGGATGCCTGTCGGTATATGCTCCGACAACGGGCTGCATGATGGAAGATGTCATCTGTACTACAAATGTAATGATGCCGATCTGGAGAAATGACAGGTTGTATTCGTCTCTGAGTATGGGGTACACCGAGGGTATTACCGACTGAATCATGTCATTGAGAAAATGACCGAAACTTATAATAAGCAGAATAGAGTATATTGTACCCGTATTTTTTACGGCATTGTCGTTGGTCATAATGAATTAGTTTTTAAATTCAGGCTGCAAAGTTACTCATTTGGTGCGAGAATCAGGAGGCTTCGGCTGAGTAGTCAGTGTATGGCGCCATGTGTCTGAGCTACCTCTCGCGGGTTATAAAATTAAACATACTCTAAGGCAGATGCGTAATTCCGTAATTGAGGTATATAAAGGCGTAACACTGGTTATACACACCTTTTTTTTGAAGCTAATTTTGCACCGTGAAGAAAAACCAATGAAGAATAACGTGGCAACTGACATTATTGAACGTATGAGAAACGGCGAGCGCATATCCGAGACCGCTCCCGAACTTCTCTGTAACGAGATTGAGAATACCCGTCGGCTTATCGCCGAACTGAACACAGGCTATCATACGCCCGATGAGATACGCGCCATTCTGGAACGCATCTGGGGGCAACAGCTTGACAGCACGGTGAGGATGTTTCCGCCGTTTTATACCGCTCTCGGCAAAATGACAATGGTAGGCAAAGAGGTTTTTATAAACTTCGGCTGCACCTTTCTTGATCAGGGCGGCATAACGCTGGAGGACGGAGTGTTTGTCGGCCCCGGTGTGAAAATTGCGACAGAAGGACATCCCGAAGAACCTGAAAGACGACATTCACTGATTACATCCCCGGTTGTGATTCGCCGTAACGCATGGATCGGAGCAGGAGCGATAATACTGCCCGGTGTCACGGTAGGTGAAAATGCCATAGTGGCAGCCGGTGCCATAGTAAAAAAAGATGTCGCCGACAATACAATCGTCGCAGGAATACCTGCTCGGTATATTCGACATATAAATACTTGAATGTATGAAAATCAAAATTCTTTCAATGATAATGTCCATGTTACCTTTGACAGCGTGTGCATCTCCTGGGCAGACGCCCGGCACTGAATCCGGCAAAAATGGCAGCGTACTGGTAGCATATTTCTCATGTACTGGTACCACGGAAGGTATTGCCGGGGGTATAGCGGACATAACCGGGGCATCCATATTCAGAATCGAAGCGGAAGTGCCTTACACCACCGCCGATCTTGACTATAACAGCGACTGCCGCGCCAACAGGGAGCAGAACAATCCCAAGGCTCGTCCGGCAATTAAAGATATGCCAGACGATCTTGACCGATACGATGTGGTTTTCCTCGGTTATCCGATATGGTGGGGAGAAGCTCCGCGTATAATCAGCACATTCCTTGAGAGCGGAGATTTCAAAGGGAAAACGATAGTGCCGTTCTGCACCTCACACTCCAGCGGTCTTGGAAGCAGCGACCGCAATCTCCATTCTCTCGCTCCGGATGCTGTCTGGATACCCGGACGACGCTTTGCGGGAAACACAGCCAAAACAGAACTTGAAAAGTGGATTTCAGGACTTGATATAAAATTTGACACAGATTCTGACACAGATATGGATTACTCTAAATTTCCTCTTTCAGAGGGTAAAAACGGTCAGGCACCCACAATCCGCCTCAGCAGCGGATATGATATGCCGGTGGTAGGCCTCGGCACATACAGCCTTACAGGCGACGTGTGCGTGAACTCCGTGAAGTCGGCTATCTCTCTCGGCTTCCGAAAGATTGACACCGCGCACATGTACGGCAACGAGGTAGAGGTGGGTCGTGGAGTACGTGAATCGGGTGTGCCGCGTGAAGAAATCTTTGTGGCTACGAAAATATACCCCAACCAGTATGGCAACCCCGAAGCCGCAATAGATGAGTGTCTGCGCAAACTCGACCTCGGCTACGTTGACCTGATGCTTCTGCATCATCCCGGCACAAACGACGTGAAAGCCTACAAGGCGATGGAACGATATGTCAGGGAGGGTAAAATCCGCTCCATAGGCGTGTCATGCTACTATATCAAGGAAATTGACGAGTTCATCCGTCAGGTCGATATAAAGCCTGTGCTTGTGCAGAACGAGGTTCAGCCCTATTATCAGGATACCGATGTCGTTCCCCATATCCAGAATCTCGGAATTGCGGTCGAGGCATGGTATCCGTTAGGGGGCAGAGGGCATCAGAAGGAATTGCTGAACGACCCGGTACTGACCGAAATTGCCATGCGGCACGGCAAATCAGTCGCACAGGTCATTCTGCGCTGGGATTTGCAGCGTGGTGTTGTCGTCATTCCCGGCTCAAGCAACCCCGACCACATGAAGGAGAACATCTCCATATTTGATTTCGAGTTAAGCGATGAGGAAATGGCTCGGATTGCCGCCCTTAACCGTAACGAGAAACATGACTGGTATTGATTATGGATATTCAAAAACAATTATTATGACAAAGACAGAATTGAGCTACAACCAGTACATTCCTACCCATATTCTTTTCGGGGCAGGACAGCTTGACAATCTCCACTCTCAGACAATGCCGGGCAGAAAGGCTCTGATTGTCATCTCAAACGGCAAATCGACACGCGCCAACGGTTATCTTGCCCGCACGGAAGAACAGTTGCACACGGCGGGGGTGGAAACGTCAGTATTTGACGGTATCGCACCCAATCCGACAGTCGACAACGCAGTAGCCGGAGCAGATGCCGCCCGGAAATCCGGAGCCGACTTTATCGTAGCTCTCGGCGGCGGAAGCGTCATGGATTGCGCAAAAGCAATCGCCCTGCTTGCTACAAATCCCGGTGAGTTGTGGGACTATGTAGCGATTGGTTCGGGTAAAGGAAATCCAATCAACAACAAGCCGCTGCCGATTGTGGCAATCACTACAACCGCCGGAACAGGCTCGGAAACCGACCCTTGCGGGGTAATCACAAAAGAGGATACCAACGAGAAAGCATTTATAATGCACCCTGCATTGTTCCCGGTTCTTGCGGTGGTCGATCCTCAGCTCATGCTGACTGTTCCGCCGATGTTTACCGCATTTCAGGGCTTTGACGCGCTGTTCCACAGTATAGAAGGTTTTGTAGCCTCTACCGCCAATCTTGCCAGCGACATGAACGCCCGCGAGGCAATACGCAATATAGCTGAGTATCTGCCGCGTGCGGTAAAAGACGGCAATGACCTTGAGGCACGCACCCGTGTGGCTTTCGCCAACACACTTTCAGGAGCTGTGATGTGCCTTACGCTGCTTACCAGCGAGCATGGTCTGGAACACGCACTGTCGGCATATCATCCCAATCTGCCTCACGGCGCGGGACTGATAATGACAAGCAAGGCATATTTCAGCTACTTCATAAGAAATCACGGTTGCGACGACCGCTTCATTGAGCTTGCCCGGCTTCTTGGGAAACATGACGCAGACAAACCGGAAGACTTCATCGACGCGCTTGTAGCATTGCAGGAAGCATGCGGTGTAGCCGACCTGAAAATGTCGGACTACGGCATAAAGCCGTCGGAGTTCGAGACATTCATGCACAACACCCGCGAGGTGATGGGCATCATGTTCACAAGCGACCGCGTACAGATGTCTGACCAGGACATTATAGACATATTCGCTGAGTCATACCGTTGATGCCTGTATTTTATGAACAGACGTGATGCTATTAAACGAATGGGGCACTGGCGGCGGGTGCTGTGATAAGCTCAAGCGGACTGGCCGGTGCTTCAAATCTGATTAACGGGAACAATAGCAATATGAAAATACTTGCGATAAATGGCAGCTCCAGAAAACAGGGAAACACCGGTGACATGATTGATATTGTCCTATCGGAATTGTCAGGTCAGGGACACCACGTAGACAAAATAGATCTCGCCGGACACACTATAAATCCCTGTAAAGCCTGTTTTGCTTGCGCCGGAAAGCGAAACTGCGTGTTTTCCGACGACATATTCCGAAATGTTTATGAGCGGATGACCGATGCGGACGTAATAATAATGGGATCTCCGACATATTCGGCGGATGTCTCGTCGACATTGAAGGCGGTAATTGAGCGGGTAAGTGTTGTCAGCGACACCAATCCCGGAATGTTCAGCCACAAAATTGGTGCCGGAATCGCGGTAGGACGCCGTGCCGGTACGATGAACGTACTCGACACCATCAATCGTTTCTTCCTTAACAAGGAAATGTTTATTGTCGGCTCTACCTATTGGAATATCGCATACGGCAGATTGCCCGGTGAGGCACTGAAAGATGCCGAAGGCGTGGAAACTATGCGCAACCTCGGCAAAAACATTTCGTGGCTCCTTTCCAAAATCGGTACAAGGTGATATTTATGGGTCAACTGTTATTCGGGCAGCAACTATTAGCATCTAAAGAGCCGCAATGTGTGCCGTTATATTTAATGTGATATGTGTTCCAGAATCATTTTTATCAAAGATGCAGATTCTGTT
Organism: Muribaculaceae bacterium Isolate-104 (HZI); assembly: GCA_003762715.1. Lineage (GTDB taxonomy): Bacteria > Bacteroidota > Bacteroidia > Bacteroidales > Muribaculaceae > Paramuribaculum. The sequence continues at coordinate 46,963 of RIBJ01000058.1, forward strand.
GAATCGAATTTTCGGGCCAGTAGTTTGCCGGAGGCAACGATAGAGTCAAAATCCTCAAGTTTCAGAGATTTCGGGGACGATTGCCGGGCACTCCAGTCGATATATCTAAGATTATCGGGTACAATGCGTAATCCGCAATCCTGCAGGAATGTCTGCATATACACTTCATCAGAACATGCGGTGTGTTTAGTGTATCGAATGATGTCGGTTCGCCTTTGAAGTAAAATTTCTACTGCATGGCGTCGCAAGTCTGCCTAGTTTGAGCCGTACATGAAAGGCAATCCTTTGGGATGCAGCCTATTTACGCCCAACCGGTATTGCAATGAAATAAACTTGCTGTTTATGTACTGCAAGATGCTTTTAAATTCCCCCCCCCCTTTTTTTAGCATCTATCTTAAAAAAACGCCGTAAGTGCTTGACTTGCGGTGTTTTAAGTGGGTTTTGGCGTATAGGGAGGTTGATGAATCTTATGGGTATCGCTCTCTGTTACAATATCTTACATCGCTTTGCGCTGATACAGTAGCACGATTGTTGCATGATTTTGACAAGCGGTGACAAGGCTTTGTCGAGGTTTGTCAGACATTTTCGCTACGGCTACTGCGAAGTTAATAATTTATGCTGAAATTAAACCTCTCCGTAATGTTAAAATCTCTTGTAATAACACAACTTTACTAAGTTGAAAATCATGGGGTTCGATTATCTCCCATTCGGTCAATGAGCTAAAGGTTCCAAGAAAGATTTGAACCCGGCGGGAATTCCGGCTCTTTTACAGCAGTCCGAAACGTGCTGACATAGTGTTAATCTTTTCCCGATAAGCCGTCATCATATCCTTCGGCAAAAAGGATTCCTCGATGAGGGCATACCACTTAGGCAATGTCTTGGCAAACTTCTTGAAAAGGTTTTCTATGGCTTTTTCATCCATTCCGCTGTCAAGCATTGCCTTTTCAAAGTCAGCTCTTTTTATCTTGCCATTCAGAGTCAGTGCCAGCTCCTCATCATCTTCAGGCATCACGATTGAGGTGGACAGGAGGTCATAGGCAGGAGTCAGCATATAGTTGTCTGCCGGACGGTAAAGTGAGAAGTTCTTCAGGTGCATGTCGGCATTACCCGTCAGCCATGAGAAAACCACTACCTCCCAAAAGTTGACAACATCCAATAGCGGTGCCGCCGAGTATTGCTTTATCAGTTTCGCAATACGCTCGTATGAACCTTTATATTTATCCTCGGTCAGACGCTCGGATAACTGGCACATGTCTTCCATGGCAATCTTGTCGCCTTTCTTTGTGCGGTCAACACGGCGGGTTATGTAGCAGAGTTCGCCATCTGCAAAGCGAATCAGCGAATGTGGAACAGTCTTTATTCCGACAGCCTCTGCCATGTGCATGGTAAGGTCTTCGTTTTCGGGGAGATTGGCAAAGCGGTCAGTCTGCGGTTTGAGGATAAACCGTCCCCATAATCCGACAATGGTGAAGCGTTGCGGCTCTCCGGCATGCCCCCTTGTAATATCGAGCGACAGTTTTGCCTGCACCCCGGTCACAGTGGTGCTTGCCATCACAATCTCCCGTGCCAGCTCCTTGATATTGGCTCTGGTATATGGAAGCATAGGCACCGTTGTCGATTCAAATATCTTGCGGACGCACGACTTATGATAATCCACCTCGCCATCTGCGAGGGGTTTATAGCAATAGAGACACTTACACATTTTCAACCTCTTTCCTTTCGATTGGTATCACACTTACATTGCCGATACAATCCTTGCAACAGGCAAGGAGCAGTGAGAATCTGTCACGGGCAGATATTTTCCAGCTCTGTTCTGCAATATCGAGAAGCCATCCTTCCGGTATCAGCCCATCGAAGAACGGAAACAAGACCTTATCGCGATAAGGCTTTTCTGTCAACGGCATTGTCAGACTTACCGCCTCTGCCTTATCGGATTGCAGATAGTCGTGTTCATACTTGAACTCATAGCCCATATCGTCTTCCGTAAGCAATCCGGCAAAACTCGTTCCTACATATATTTGTGCCTGTTTCATGATTCAGTAATTTTGCCCGGTGTCATAATGGCTCCGAATAGAGCCAATACCTGATTGACTTTATCCAGTCGGAGGGTCTCCTTTCCTTGTTCGAGCTCACGCACAAAACGTAGTCCCACCCCGGATTTCTGAGACAGATCTACCTGTGTAAGCCCGAATTGCTTACGCATTTCCTTTACATATTTTGCCAACTGAGTCATGCTAATATACCCTTTTGGGTACAAAGATAATAAAATTACCCCAAACTACACCATAAAGGGTATAAAATATTTTGTACTATATCCAATTATACCATTTAGGTTATCTTTCCGGGACTGGGCTGTGCCATGTTATAAACCGAATGCCTTGGAGTATTTTACAATTCCGCTTGGTATCAGAGTATTATCATTGAATTTGGATACCATACAGCCATGGGTGAAACTTATGCTTGTTCCGGACTCAAAATTACTGTCCGAATTTTGTCCGAGTCTTTTAATTCAAAACGCCGTAAGTACTTGACTTACAGCGTTTTAAGTGGATTTTGGCGGAGAGAGAGGGATATGAAACTACAGTAATATATTATATCAAATAGGGTCGCATATTTAACTATATCTCCATAATATCAGTTATTTAAGCGGGATTAGGAGTAAAATAAAATAAATTGGATTTCGCTTGATTGAATGAAAATTTGTATGTAATTTTGTATGGATAAAGTTGAGACAACCTCAAATACATACAAAAGAATCGTTCATGGATAAATACAAGCATCGCGTCAGCTTCCGATTGGAGAAGCGTAAAGATAAAAATGGAAACTTCCCGGAGGAAATGCCGATAAATGCCGACATTACTTTTGGCGGCAAGCGTATATGGTATTACTCCGGGTATCGGATTGCCCCGGCAAAATGGGATGAAAAGGCCCAAAGGGTGAAGCGCAATAACTTCAACAGTGATGATGTGTCTGCCTCAGACATTAATCAACGGCTGATTAAGATTGCGTCTGCCGTTGACGATGCTTTTGCTCAATTAGAGCTGAGAGAGGAAGAGGCTACTCCGGCCACAGTCAGAGAGGAAGTAAAAAAGATACTCGATGAAGAGAGGTGCACCCGACTGACAGTATGCCAGACTTATGATATTCTTATTGATGAAAGGGAAAAAGAAATAAAAGAGACTCCTGCCACCGCTCAATGGTCAAAAGGTACGCTGACAAAGCATAAGACCATGCGGAAGCATCTGTCGGGTTTTCGAGCCACATTATATTTTGAAGACATCAACGATGAACTGCTTGCAAAGTTTGAGCTGTACCTAATCGGCAAGAGGCTCTCCAACAGCTATGTGTTCAAGTCCATGAAGGATATCAAGACTTTCCTTAACTGGTCCACTAAAAAGGGCTATAACCGCAATATCAAATACCAAAGCTATCAGCAGCGTTTCCATGATGAGACAACTTCCGATACAGCAGTAAATCATTTCGCTCTTACTCCGGAGGAATTACAGTCCATTATGACTTTTCCTACCCATAGGCAAGCTATTGATCGGGCAAGGGATGTGTTTGTGTTCTGCTGTTTCACTGGGCTAAGGTTCTCGGAAGTTATGGCCTTAAAAAGGTCAAATATGGATGGGGATATACTTGATACGACAGCGCAGAAGACCAGACAACGAAAAAGAATTCCCCTTGCAGAAGACGCCATGCGTATTTTATCAAAATACCCAGCCGCACCTGATGAGGACGATCCGAGAATATTTCCCAAAATATCAAATCAAAAATTCAATTCACATCTAAAAGAAGTCGGGAAACTTGCCGGAATGACAGGCGATTGGATTATAGAAACACAAAACGGACGCTATCGGACACGAACCACTGTAAAGAAATATGAGGCACTGGCCTCTCACTGCGCCCGAAGAACCTTTACAACCCTTTGTCTCCGTAAAGGAATGTCACCGGAGGATATTCGCGCAGTCACAGGGCATACTACGGCCAACATGATGATGAAATACGTCAAATTTGACGACGAAAGCAAGAGGGAAAAGATGAATCTTCTCAACAACAGCCATAGTCACGGTGTTGAAACCGTCTTTGACCATGCCATTACCGATAATGAAAGAATTCGTCTTGGCATACCGACGCGTGAAGCTTATCTTGAAATGTTCGAAGGCGATACTGCCTCCGTCAATGCTCACCTCGCAGTCCTCGCTCATATCCGTGGCAACCTCGATGACCGCGCCAACTACATCAAGCGTCTTCCCACAGATAAACTCAACGAAGTCCTTGAAATCATAATGAAACTATAAAAAAACACCCTATTTGTTTACTTATAAGTAAAACATTTTTCGTACCTTCGCGTTTACAAAGACAAAGCACATATCGATTATGAGTGAAGCAGAACTTATACAGCTGAACAAAGACCGTAGTTGCACCCTCTACACCATTCAGTTTATCACTGAGGATAAGGGTGAGTATCTCCGTTTCTATAACCGTTTTAAGAATGATGCGACCTATAATGAGGATTTGGCCCGTATAGCCAAATTCGTTGAAAGTATCGCTGACCTTGGCGCTCTTGAACGATTCTTCAGACCGGAGGGAAAGATGAGTGATAGGGTTTGTGCACTCCCGGTCGTAAAATCGAAGTTGCGCTTATATTGTCTGCGTCTATCAGACAGCATCCTTATTCTCGGTAATGGAGGAGTTAAGAAAACACGTACATACGACGAGGACGATGAGCTGCGCGGATTTGTAGTCACCCTGCAAAACTTTGACAAGCTTATCAAAGATGGTGTAAAGGACGGAACCATCACCATTTCCGAAAATAAAATTGAAACCGACAAAACCTTTGACATATGAAAACTGCATTTGAAGAATATAACAAAATAGTGGACTCGATACCGGCTTCTATTCATAAGGAAGTAGCTATGGAGATAGCTGTCTCCAATAGGATTTACGAGCTTATGCAAGAAAAAGGACTGTCAAAGGCCGAGTTTGCCCGTTCGCTTGGTAAGCGTCCATGTGAAATTACCAAGTGGCTGAGCGGACAGCATAATTTCACCCTTTCCACCCTCGCGATGCTCTCCGCCTTTTTCGGTCAGCCAGTCATCACTGTAGGATAAGATAAACTTATGTTGAAAACAACTGACGATTTCTTCATACCCGACAATGAGGTCAGGCTCCAGGAGGAACTTGATTATAGCCGTGTGTCGGAATATGTGAGGTCGGCTGAGGCGTTCTCCCGCTCGACTTATCAGAGCGTCTATATCATTGACTATTTCAGGCAGAATTTCTTGTATGTGTCGCCCAATCCGATGTTTCTCTGCGGACTGCCGCCGGAGCGGATGACGGCACTCGGCTACCGTTTTTATTCACGTTATGTGCCAGAGGATGAACAGCCGATGCTCATTGAACTGAACAGGGCAGGTTTCTCGTTCTACAACAATATTCCGATCAATGAGCGTAAGGACTGGTACATCTCCTACGATTTCCATATCCTCAACGACGGGCGAAGGAGCCTTGTCAACCACAAGCTAACTCCGCTTGCCCTCACCTCGGACGGGCGGATATGGCTCGCCCTTTGCGTGGTGTCGGCTTCGACACACACCGAGTCCGGACATATTGAGATGCACCGCGTAGGCTCGTCTGATTTCTTTGAGTACAATCTGACCACACGTCGCTGGGACAAACGGCAGATGCTCGTGCTGACCGACGGCGAAAAATCGGTGCTTACTCTATCCATACAGGGCTACACCATGTCGGAGATTGCCGATAAGATCTGCCTGTCACCCGACACCATCAAGAAATACCGTCAACGTATCTTCGAGAAACTTGATGTGCGCAATATCTCCGAGGCGATAGTGGCGGCAACCAACAACAAACTGTTATGAGCTGACTCTCCACACTCTACTATTCACTCCCCGCTAAATAAAAACGCGGAAAATGTTTCACTTCCCGACCGACTGCGATATTGGCGGCTATCCGTGCGCAGATGTGGGCTGCAAGCCGTTGAGCGGATTCGTTAGTTACTCCGGCTTTTATTTCCGGCAATGCTTCACCGAGCTAGTCGCAACCCTCCATATTCCAGAAAGCGCAGTACCCCGACATATATTCCGCCGCCCACAGCCGTAAATCCGTCTGTGCAAGCACTTCCTTGTCATCGCCGGGCATTATCACAATTGCCCCTGCACCTCTCACAAAATCAAAAGTATATATTATAGGTACTGAAACTATGTCGCTCACGAAGTGCGAATTTTCGTTGCCGCCATATTTTGAGATTATATTTATGGTGGTGCTATTCTTTTGATAGTCTGTGTCATTCCCAACAACTATATTTGAAAAACCTATACTTTTCAGCTCGGATTTCAGATAGGCTACAAAAGTGTCTGTGCCGATAACCATTATCCGGCACTACTTGATAAGATGTCTTTCCTCGTTTGTCATATCTGATATTCTATTTCTACGAAAGCGTCTTGCTACGATTACTTGATGCAAAATTAGAAATTGCCTTATCGGTGTGCCATACCCCAAAGTGTATATTTTCGCCTCGGTCTGTATTTGTACTCTTTTGGGTATGGCATGGAATTTCTCATGACTGTAATTTTGCAACAGAAATAAAAAAAATCACAAATATGAAAACGTTACTGACTTTTATTGCTGCGATGATTTGCACTCTGCAAAGCTCAGCGCAGACTGTAGCACCTGATACGACTTCAAGAAATGAAGTTGCTGAAGGGTTGCTAACAGTCTTGCTTCCTGCGATAGCTGAAAAAGACTCAACAAAAAATATCCATGAGCTTGACGAAATAGTTGTTAAAGCACCAAAAGTAATCCGCAAGTCTGATATGGATGTTTATCATCCCTCGAAAAGCGCGGTTGACAATTCCAAGAACGGTATGCAGTTGCTCCGCAATCTGATGATACCGACTCTTACGGTAAATGATGCCTTGGGTTCGATAAGCGCGGCAGGACAATCGGTACAGATACGAATCAACGGCAGGGTTGCGACCATTGAGCAGGTCAAAGTTCTTCTTCCTGAAACAATAAAGCGCGTTGAATGGATTGATAATCCGGGACTACGCTATAACGGAGCCAACTATGTGCTCAATTTTATCGTAACAAATCCCACGCTCGGAGGTTCTTTAATGCTGGAGGGAAAACAGGCTGTCAATGAGAAATGGGGATATTACCGGGCTGATACAAAATTCAATATCGGCCGTTCCCAATGGGGAGTAGGTGCATATTTCAAACTCACAGATAATGTGAAGTCTCACCGCGAATATGAAGAAACATTTACATATCCTGACGGCACATCATTGACAAGGACTGAAACACCCATAGGCGGAGAACTTGACAACAGCCAGGGCGCAATGTGGCTGACATATAACTACATAAAACCGGATACCACTGTGTTTTATGTAGCCCTGCAAGCCAACCGCAATTTTGCGGATAAATGGCTATATAATGGGGTATTGAGTCTAAGTAATGGCGAAAAAGACATCAACCTCACCGATTCTCACGGCAATATCGGCACAACTCCGTCTTTCTCAGCGTATTTTGAGCAGCACTTTAGCCATAAACAGACGTTGGTTGTGGACTTCAGTGCGTCACTTTATTCCGGGCACTCATATTCAGATTATATTGAGCATATGCCGGCTACCTCTCAGCTTATAAATGATATTCACACCTATATAAAAGACTGGAATCAAGCTTACTGCCTCGAGGCTGACTATATAAAACAATGGAGAAACTCTCGTCTTACCGCAGGAGTGTCTTACACAGCTAACCGCAATCGCTCAACATACAAGAATCTTGACGGGGAAGTATTTCATCAACGTCAGGACAAGGCATATTTCTTTGCCGAATATTTCCACCGTATCAACAAAATTTCTTTAACAGGAGGACTTGGTGCGCAATATACCTCGTTCCTTTTTAAGGAAACCAATCAAGGCAATCATTCATGGAACCTCCGGCCACAGGCTACCATAACCTATTCACCCAACCAAAACCATCAGTTCCGCCTTAGTTTCACATCGTGGCAATCAGCTCCATCTCTTGCCGAAACCAATATTGCGCCCCAGCAACTTGACGGCTTTCAATGGAGAACCGGAAATCCCGATTTGAAAACCTCATCCTCATACATGCTCTCATTGAGATACAGTTACAATCTACCTCGTGTTTCAGGTTCATTGGGTGTCAGAGCCTTTTCAAGTCCAAATGCAATCACGCCTTACCTTTACTGGGAAAATAACAGGCTAATAACTTCTTACGAAAATAGTAAAGGATTGGACAACATAAGTTTTTGGATAGCTCCGCAGATTGAGGTTATTCCGACATGGATGACTTTATCAGGGACATTGCAGTATACTGCGGAACGCATGAAAGGCAATAGATACAAACTCTATAATCATTGTTGGAGCGGTGATGTAAGTGCGTTGCTTTCTCATTGGGGCTTCACTCTTGGAGTGCAGTACCGCCGGGCGCAGAGAGATTTGTGGGGTGAAAAAATCTCATGGGGCGAAGACATCTCTATAATAGATTTATCCTATAATTGGAAAGAATGGGAATTTGGAGCAGGAGTAATCATGCCTTTTGGAAAATATGATCAAGGTTCCAGATCATTAAGCAAATGGAACACGAATGAGCAGCATATGCGGCTCAATATGCGGATGCCGTATATATCCATCAGTTACAATTTGCAATGGGGACGGCAGAAACGAGGGGCAAGCAAACTTATAAATGCCGATGCCAGTGTCAATCAATCTACCACAGGAGGACGATAAAAACAGCTTAAATATATAGACAAAGACAGGCAACCCCGGCAGTGATTGCTGGGGTTATCTGTCTTTTTACATGGATAGCTTGGTTCCGGATTGACGCTCATCCATATCATCATACCTCGTTCGGTGGCCGACTTCATGTTCCAGGTTGTGGCCAGATATTCCGGAACTGACATTGAGGGAAGACAGGGCGTTGGCGAGGATAGCTGCGAAGGCCTTTGATATTTCAGGTGTATAGTCCTGAGGACGGAGAGGGAGGATGCGGACTTTTACCTGAGACTGGGTGTGCTGCCTAATTCTTTCCTTGACAGCCACTGCGTCGGTATGTGTCAGATAATGGACGGCAAGGGCGAGCAGGAAATCATGTCCGGCTCCGGCATCGGATTGAAGCGAGAGAAAACGATTGGTCTCTTCCCGGCTCATTTCTATAAGAGGTGTATAGTCGTCAGCCAGCGTTATGCGGAAGCCGTAGTTGCCGTTGCGGAGCTTGACTGCTGTCACACCCTTTATCCTGTCGAGTGGGTCATGCAAAGGGGATCGCTTCAAGTATTCGGTCAGTATCTCTTCGGAGAATATGGTGGCTGCGATTGTCAGACCAACATCTTCTCGTTCATCGTCTTTCGCCCCCATATACCAGGCATATTGTCTTGGCGATATTGACTTGCTATAAGTATCTCCATCTTTTGTGTGGATACACATATAGTCACTCCGGCCATCGGTACCAACTTCCGCGGTGAATAACCCGCGATAGATGTCAAGCGGCGAGGGCTTGTATGCAGGATTGGCAGCAAAGTCAATTAGCTCCGATAGCTTCATTATCGTACTACCGTCGAAGGCAATCTTTTCGGCATGGTCGATGAGGCTGTAGCCCCTGACCCTGCCGGTTTTATCTTTTTGAAAACTGATGTCGATGCCAAACTTGGTCTTGAGAACATCAATTAGAGTTTGTATGCGCTGACAGTTTTCCTCGCTCAGCGGTTTTCCGTTATTGTCGAGTATCCTGCGGATGTTGGCATTGGCTTTTGTCTTGACAGACTTTTTCTTCCGGCCTTTTGACACTTTGACATTATCGACACTTTGACATTTTCCCTCCGCAATTTCGGTCTTATATTTCCGGACTATGGCGCGAAGCCGGGTTGTCCGGTCTTTACGCTTGCTGCTGTCCTTGGTGATATGATTGATAATATCGCCAATCCCTATATTCCCGGCATCGCCTCCGCATTTGAAAAGGCGATATCCGTCGAGCGATTTCTCTATCTTGTATCCGTGCGTCTTTACGATGTTGGCGAACTGCCCCTCGGTCTCATAGTCATAACTGAAAATACGGTCGAGATTTTTTTTGATGTCAGTGGCGAGTATGCGGTTGGCGCACTCGTTAAGTCTGCGCCTGTCCTGATGGTCGGAAATTGGAAAACCGTTGGGTTCTATCCTTGTCGAGAGAATATGCACATGGTTATTGTCCGTGTCATGGTGGGCATACACGAAATACGGTTGCCGGGCATAGCCCATACCGGCCATAAGCTCACGGGCGAAGTCGGTAAGCTCTTCCGGCGACATGACACGCCCTTTGACCGATGCCGAAACATGGAACTGGAATCGGGTAGTCTTCGTGTTGCCATAAGTCTGCGAACGGTCTTTCAGATACCGCTCGACTTCTGCCGAGGCATCGAGTCCAAAGCAATGAAGAGTCTCGACATTGTGGCGCAGCGTCTCGCTGACATTCTCCATCGCCATGAGCCGCGCTACTCCGGCGGCTACCTTCATCTCATTATAGCGTGCGCCGGGAAAGCCTCCACCGGAAACGTCGCTGAGTTTCTTGACTATCATTTCTCGGAGTTTATCATATTATACAGATAGGCAAGCATCTGCTTTATCTTTTCAATGTCCTCGCTATACTGACTGAAAGGAAGAAGGTCTGATGATCTCAGCGAATAGGGAAAGAGTTTCTGTTGCTCATTGATGTGTTTCACAATCTGATTGGTATTGGTTCCTAACCTGCCAATCTGCTTGATTGCGGTGTTAAGCAACGCCGACAGTTGAGGATTGTCTCTAAGGGCGGCCTGCGCCTCGTTATAACTGAGGGATGCACAACGTATAAATGCGCTGAGATTGCCTTTGGTGTATATGTCGGCTCTTGACTGCATGGCTGCAAGGGTCTGTGAGTCAACACGGACTTTTATGGTAATGGTTTTATTATCAGACATAGTGATATTGTCTTTATGCAATGATGATTTGATGTAATGATGTATTAATGCGATTATATCTTGATGTGACACTCTATTGGCCGCTCGATGAACAATGTCACACGTCCAATCACTCCATACACTTCGGTTCATGTTGCATTGCACAATGATATATTGCACAATGAATGATTGCTTGTGGCATCATTGGCCTTCGGATCATGATTCATCGAATCAAAAGACTGCGAGTTTCGAGCGGTATTGACCCTCACCTTTGGGGAGGCGGGATTGCCGTTGTGGACACAAGCGGCATATCTTGCATAGCAAGGTTTGTCTCCAAATCAGAGTTTGAAAGACCATATTTTCAACTGTCTTACCCGACTACTCCGATAATGTCAAAGTGTCAAAAGTTCAAAGTGTCACCGCATAATTCAAATTTTACGATAACGGCCATGTGACTCTTTCATGATAAAGTCCCTGCCGCCATTTCTCAAGAATCGCTTGACCGATGATTCAGAGATACCGAGTTTCAATGCCTCCGCGACAGCCTGAAATGTCGTGAACGAATCACGAAGATTCCCGAGAAGCATAGTAAAGCGGTTGTTAAGTATTCCGGCATCTATCTCCGGTGCAATCCGACTTTCCATGTTGCGGAAATATTCTGTCAGCATTATAGCGAGTTCAGCGGTTTTCTCGTCAATCTCATTCATGCCCGATTCTCCGCAGATGCCGCGCATTACCTGTATCACAAGGCAGAAACGAATAAGGTATGTTTCCAGTTTTCCGCATAGTGCCCGTACCGAATCCGAATCAGTACCCGAGTAAGCCATATTGTTGACCTCATCTTTCCAGCTTATGACCCTGAGCTTCGCACCGTGGGAAAACGGAAACTCGATTGAGTCTGCTTTTCCCTCCTGGTCTGTTGGCGGATCGATGCCTACAACCTTTCGTATAATGCGCTCCCATTCCTCAAGAATCCCTTCCGGCATAGAGGTGTCGCTCCATGACGGCATTTCGTTGATTTCGGGATAGACCTTAAGGAAGCGTGACGAAAAACCGTTCATCATGCGTTTTCCTCCGAACTGCTCGCAGAGTCTTCCCGGCTGGGTGGAGCCGATTATGGAACAATACGGATTGGAAAGGAAGATATGCTCGCTGTTTGACTTCCGGCTGTATTTGAACGGTATGCCACTGAACAGGCTGAGAAAATAACTCTCGTCAGACCCGTTGTAGCGGTTGAAGTTGGATAGAAGGGTGTCTATCTCATCCTTATATATGAGCACTCCACGAGGGTTGTCGCGCATTGCCCCAATCATTGCCTCGATGGTAGAGTCAACCACGACATGGCATTTTCTTTGAGGCATCTTCATTTCATCGGGGAGAGCGTTTTTCTCACGTTGCTTCGCCGACATTCGTTCCCATTTGCGGTATGCCTCCATCTCCTTGCAATATATCCGGTCATATTCTCCATCGAGTTTGAGCAATGGCGTGACTGCCTGTTGCAACGGCGGAGTCTTGCCGCAACTCGGCGATCCGACCAACACCATATATATAATAGGACGACTCACCCATCCGGTCATGAACCGGACAGACCAAGTGTTCCCTATCGCAGCTGCAAAAACAGTGAAGAATGAGGCAGCCATGAAGTCGATGTTGTAATTCTCGTACTCGTTGAGCGACACTATGATGTCGAGGATTTTCCCAGGAAATACATCAAGAGGGAAAGAAGGTGCCGCTATCGGTTGGGCAGAATTGTTCGTGTCGGAATTGTTATCTTCCTCAACCAGTCCTCATCCTGCGGCTAACGGTCCATGAAGTCGTTTGTTATAACTGTATGTATTGAACATTGTGTTTCAGGATTAAGATTGACAGTGGCCGGGAGCCACGCCGAAGCGTTTAAGCGTTGGCGCAACTCCGGCAGTCGGAAATGAATTGCCATTCCCGATACTGTCTTTCGGTTAATGTCGTTTGTTCGGTTTGGGTTTAGATGACGCAAGCTGTAACGCAAGCTCCGCGTCAATCACAATTTTACGACCTACTTGTGTTATCGCTTTGTCAATTCTACCACTTTTCTTGATGCGGATAGCGGTAGGTTTGCTGCAACCGAATATCTCGCATAGCCCGGCAATGCCGTAAACATATCTCTTTTCGGTCGGTGTTTCCTGTGTAGAAGCGGTATGGCTGTCGATATGGGCTGTCTGCCGGGAGAGAAACAATAGCTCTTCCCCTGTCATCTGCCACACCGGTTTAGATAATAATGGCTGTATTTCCATATTGGTGTGATGTTAAATTGTTGGGAAAAGTTCGCTAAAGGCAACGTAGGGCATTAAAGACAACTGTGTTCGATAAAGGCAACATGGAGTATGGCCATACTCGGTTTATCTCTGTGAGACTCCGCAAAGTTAATATGACTTCATAAGTCATCACGAAATTCAGAACACTTTTCTTCAAAAAATCTTATGATTTTATTTTTGACCTTAAGGCCCTACAAATAGAATATTCCGAAATTTCAAGCACTTAGCAAATTTAGGATGACAGGATTATGCTCTTATGCGGCAAAAGTGGCAATGTGAAAACATTCCCGACAAAATCAGATGTCTGGATATGGAACGAGAGAAAGTACTGTGATGGTATGGGCGAATGAGAAAACAACCAAAACAAGATATACGGGCTTAAGCCGAAATATCCGGTGAAGGGCGAAGTCTGCGGAAGAAATTCGTCCCGGTGCTGTTGATTGAAGAAAAGGGAAACTTTATTTTCCCTCCTGACATCCCAAGAAACCTTAGCCAGTGGAAAATGATTTGGCGCATGGTAAAAAACCTGTGTTTAGGCATAAAGATTACATAGTCTGAAAATGAAAAATTTAGTGTCGTTCACGCCGTGCAATTTAGCTCGGAATGCTTTAATTTTAGAGTTCATGGATTCGGCAG
>RIBJ01000059.1 GCA_003762715.1 Muribaculaceae bacterium Isolate-104 (HZI)
CCGCTTGGGGAACTCTTTGACAAACCTAACAACAATATTATCAATGAGCTTGATGATTCAAGTGAACCAAATTTGTTTAATTGTTAAACTTATATAAACCGTCCACAATTTTTAGTGGACACACATGGATTGGTTATACAAATAAACTGAAATTCCTCGTTTGAAAAATCGGGTACAAAGTTACGTTAAATCAACCAAAAAACATTATAGCCGCGTTAAAATATATCTCGTCGGAATACTCCGGGGGCTATATGCGCAAAAAAATGGCGCCGCATGCTTGGCATATAAAAAACTATTGCTACCTTTGCAGCGGGTAAGTCCTACACGACCAGCTCCCCGGGAACTCCGTCAGGTCTTGATCGAAGCAGCGGTACCGGGTCGTAGCGGTGCGATGTAGGTCGCTTACCCTTTTTTCATGCCCATACGCATGCTCCTCATTCAACCTCGTCAGGGTTGTAATCTATATTCCAGAAATCTTCACCCTCAGGAATACCGGAAGTCGGATAGCCGTCTATAACAACTGTTTCAATATCTGTCTGTGCAGCTGTTTCCACACGTTGAGGACAAACAGGCGCTCCAATCACATACTGCCCGTCCGGATCAAGACTTTCCGCAAATTCTTTGTCAAGCGCACTGCCTATCATCTCTCCTATCTCCGAGTTCACGCCATAGCACACACACAACTCGTCAATAGCGCGGGTGAAACCCACATAAAGCACATTAAGCTCATCAAGCACCGCTTCCTGACACATCTGCCCGTACTGTTCGGCAAACTGGGTTTCGGCGAGTGATGCCGACGGCTTTATAAGCAACATAGAAGGGGTCTCCGCGTCCACCCCCTTGAGCGGGTCGGCTTTAAACCACCTTACATCTGAAAAATTCAACACCTTCCAGTTGGCAAACGGTATATGGACACACTCGAATTCAAGCCCCTTCGACTTGTGTATGGTCATCACCCTCACCGCATTGGGGTCGGCAGGGGCGGATATTGTCTGAAATCTGCCCGATTCATCCCACCATCTCAGAAAACTGCGAATGTCGTTAAGCCCTGTGGTGCTGTAGTCCGACAATATATCATGGAACGCACAGATAAAACAGTTTTGCGTCCTGACAATTTCGGGATTCATGTCAGATATAATATCCTCGACCAGCTCCACAAGAGTGGGCGACGAGTATTCTCCGCCGGTTCCCAATCCGGCGCCGCTCACAGCGGCATCCATTGCCTCCGATGCTGAACAGCCGTTGTGAAGAGACAGCTCATAGCGAGATATCATAGCCATGGTATCGCGGCGAGTCTTGTACTTCTTCTCCTGCCCGCCTGCGGCGCCGGGATAAGCAAGGCTCCTCAGGGTATTGACTATCAGGCTCACTGCCGGCGACTGGGACACGCGCATAAGCTCGTCGGACACCACATTGTACCGGTGCCCGGACTCCCGCTGACGGTCTATGAGATATGTTATTATAGCCCTGCCCTCGCCATTGTTTCGCGTAAGTACCGCTATTTCACTCGGGTTGTATCCTGCTTCAAGCTGACGGTCTATATCATCCGCAAGCCGTTCAAGCACCTGCTCGGCATAATCATCTTTTCTTGATGCCTCGACCGGGGTAAAGCACACATACCCCCTGTGATTCTTGTGTTTCGGAGAAACCTGCTGACACACGTTGGAGTATATCTCCTCTGCCCCATTGGCTCCCGCTATGGCAGAAAACAGTCTGTTGTTGAAATCTATCACATCAGCACTGCTGCGCCAGTTGGTATTCTCGTGAGGCTCCGCGCCTTTTACGCGACATTCGTCGGCAAACTCCTGCTCCACCTCATGCTGCAACAGAGTCGGGTCGGAGTTTCTGAACCGGTATATGCACTGTTTCTCATCGCCGATTACCAGCGAGTCCCTGTTTCTTGACAGCCCCTCCCTGACAAGCGGCAATAGGTTTTGCCACTGCATGCGCGAGGTGTCCTGAAACTCGTCGATAAGATAATGGTCAAGCTGCAGCCCCAGACGCTCATATATAAAAGGTGTGTCGTCTCCGGCTATTATGCTGTGGACAATCGCATTAGTATCGGATAGCAGCAATGCGTTGTTATCCTTGCGATACTCCTCCATATAGCGGTGCACATGAGCCATCATGGTGAGATAGAAAAGATTGGTGCGTACCTCTTTCAGCAACGGAGCCTCCGCCGCCTGTTCGAGCGCAGCCTCGGCGGCTCGCGTCACCGCCACCTCGCATTCGGGAGCCGGCGATGCCTCCATATAGCCACGGCAACCGGCATAATAAAATGAAGCCACTCCCTTTTCAACGATATTCGCAACCGTCTTGCCCTCCACTTCTCCAACAGCGGCAAGAGTGCCTATACACTTTATAAGGTCTGCCTTAAGCGGCTTTTTCATCTCGCCGCTTTTCTTGTCGTTATATATGTCGGGCAGTTTCTCTATCTCTCGCAGTGCTGTTTTCGCCTCCTTTATGACATTGCTTCTCAAAAGGCTGATGCGCGATGCGAGTGCGGTTTCAAAGCGCTCTATCTTTTCCGGGTCGTTAAAAAACTCCCTGAACTCGTCAAACGATTTTATGAATTTCTCGCTGCTCAGCTTCAACACAGTTTTCAGGAAACTCTCATACAGCCCCGCCTCCCGGTTAAACAGCATAACGGATTTGCCTCCGTAAAACTCCTCTACCAAAAAGCGGGTGATGCTGTGAATAAGACGGTTTATCGATTTGTCACCGCTATTATGACTCAGCGAATCAAAAAAGCGGTGTACACTCTCCGCCATGACATCATCGCCCTTTACACTCAGCACATAGTCACCCGACAGCTCCGCCTCCCGGGCAAAGGTACGCAGTATGGTCTGAAAGAAAGAGTCGATAGTGCTGACATTGAAGTAATTGAAGTCAAACAGCAGCTGATGCAGTGTTTTGCGGGCAAGCACTGTCAGTTCCTCTGCCTCGCAGCCGAAATCTTTCAACAGCATCTCTCTATAGTCCGACCTGCCGCCGCCCATACCGGCAAGCCTGGCAAGCTCCTCTATTATACGGCTCTTCATCACTTCCGTAGCCTTGTTGGTAAAGGTAATCGCAAGAATGTGACGATGAGCCGCATCGGCACTCTTTCTCAGCGAATACTTTCCGGTAGTGTTGTTTTTTTCACCGAGCAACAGTCTGACATACTCATACGCCAGAGTGAACGTTTTGCCCGAACCGGCAGATGCCTTGTATATAGAGAGCATAGCTGTGTGTATTGCTGACTTTAAATTATCCGCGCCTTCAGCCCCAGCTTTGACAGAGCGGCGAGTACATCCTGCCGACGGTCGCCCTGCACAAGAATTTCGCCTCCGCGCACAGAACCGCCGGTAGCAAGCGACTTTTTGAGATGCGAGGCAATCTCCTTTATGCGCGATTCCTCACACTCAAAGCCACATATGATTGTGGCTGACTTGCCACACCGCCCTTTGCGCTCAAAAACAATGTCAAGCAACGGCATTTTCTCCTGAAGCGGTTCCTGCTGCGGCTGCTCTATCTCCTCGCCCTCGGGCAGCGATGCCCGAAGGCTGCCAAGCTGTTCCTGCCAGTCCATAAATTCAGAGTATCATATAGGTAAATTTATTCATCAAGACGCAATGAGTCAGCGGGTATATCCTGCGAGTGCACCAATGTGGACAGCATAACCGCGTATGGTATCTGCTCCGGTGCCACATTGGCATAAAACGCCGCCGCGCTGTCCGCATTCGCATTGTATGCCCTGCGGTAGCAATCTGCCGCGAGTGTGACACGCTCGCCTTGGTCGGCAGAATCGGAAAGCTGCATATATATAAGCGACAGGCGGCAAAGCTGTCTCGGAGTCAGCCCTACGGTATCGGCGCTGCCCATAATATGATTGGCAACACTTTCCGCCGCGCGCATATCGCCCTGCACCAAAGCCATTTCAGCCTCGCGTATATTGGCGTCACACCGGTCCTCCAATCCACCGGAGCATGAAATGCCTGCGACAATGCAACAAACCACAGCTCCGGCAATAATCAATTTTTTCATAAAGCAATGTAAAATATGTAAGTGCATAAGTGTGTTTCTAACTTAACTTCAATTTAAGTTTTTTGATAAATTCTCCGACAAACGGGGTTTCTTCCACCAGCTTGCCGAGCAATTCACGGTCATTAAGCGTATAGCGCTGACCGTCTTCCGACTCAGACACCGACACCCGGATTTCTATATGGTCGTTTTCCAACCGGTTACGCAGCCATGTCGTTATTTCGGGCATTTTCTGAACCATGAGTTCCTGCTGCATTTCGTTGGTAACCTCAACTGTGAAGTGTACACTGTCGGTAGTAACCGGCACAGAGGTACGCATTGTGTTCACTATGATACGCTCCGTCGGATTAGCCTCGATATACGCGTTCCACGCCGCCTCGAACTCGGCAGACGAGAACAGCTTGGCGCGCTTGGTCGCACCCTCTGCGCCGGACATACCCGACGCGGGCTTGTCCTTTATCAGCCCGGAGCGAAGTGACACTCTCGGAGTACGCAACGAGGTTGTTGCCCGCGGCGCGGCTGCCTGTCGCGGCGCAGACACAGCAACGGCAGGCGCCTTGGCTTCCGAAGTTTCCTGACGCGGAGATTCGGCGGCACCGGCAACCGTTGCCGGACTATTCTCTGTTTGCTTTACAGCAGATTTTGCAGCGTCTATTGGTTTTAACCGCCCCTCTCCGTTGCTGCCTTTAGGGGAGGGGCTGAGTGATTGGCATATTTTTGCGAGCGTCAGCTCTATCAGAAATTGTTTGCCGCTTGCCGTCCGATAGTTCAGGTCTGCCTCGTTGCAAAGATTCATTGCCCTGAACAGGAACCCCGGCGTACATTTTGCCGCGATGGCTCCCATTGCGGCTTTAGCCTCGTCACCTGCCTCTATCAGATTCAGAGTGGCTGGGTCCGACGCCGCCATAAGGTCGCGCAGATACGAGGCGAGACCGTTTATAAAGAACTGCGAGTCAAACCCCGCATCGCGAATCTCCTTATATATAAGCCACGTCGAGAACACGTCTCCGGCAAGAAAAGCCTCAAGCAGCTTGTTGTAATACTCATAGTCGAGCACATTGAGCGTGTCTATCGCCGCCTTGTAGGTTATGTTTCCGGCACACGAAGCCGCCACCTGGTCAAAGATAGAAAGAGCGTCGCGCATTGCGCCGTCTGCCTTCCGCGCTATTATGTTCAGCGCCGCCTCTTCGGCGTTAATCCCTTCCTGACCCGCCACATACGCCAGATGCGCTATCATGTCGGGAATGGTTATCCTGTGGAAGTCATAAATCTGGCATCGAGACAGAATAGTGGGGATTATCTTGTGCTTCTCGGTTGTGGCAAGAATGAATATGACATGCTTCGGAGGCTCTTCAAGGGTTTTAAGAAACGCATTGAACGCTCCGGACGACAGCATGTGCACCTCATCGACTATAAACACTCTGTACCTGCCGTTTGCCGGCGGCACCTGCACCTGGTCCACAAGCTCGCGTATCGCGTCGACTCCGTTGTTCGAAGCCGCGTCGAGTTCGAGTATATTCAATGAGGTACCGGCATTGAATGCCTTGCAGGAGGGACACTCGTTACAAGCCTCTCCGTCCGGAGTGCGGTGCTCGCAATTTATGGTCTTGGCAAAAATTCGCGCACAGGAGGTTTTGCCCACACCCCTTGATCCGCAAAACAGATAGGAATGTGCAAGCCGCCCCGTTGCCACGGCGTTTTTGAGAGTGGCGGTGAGAGCCTTCTGCCCCACCACCGAATCAAACGTCGCCGGTCTGTATTTTCGCGCCGAAACTTGGTATGACTGCATAGTTGTGACTATAACTTTAGTGTGTGATTACAAAAGTACAAAATAATTCAATATTTTCACTAATTTTGCCCCCATGGACTCAAGGTTAATTAAATTTGCAAGGTGGAGCCGAAGATACATAAGGCTGAGTTTCCTGTTAATGGTAGGAATCCTTACCTATATAATGTTTTTCGGCGACAACTCCATAATAGACTACTACCGGTACCAGCAGGAAGCCGACAGACTGCGCGCTCAAATCATAGAGTGCAATGACTCCATAACCTATTACGAAAACCTGAACCGGCTGCTGCGCACCGACCCCGAAACAATGGAACGCATTGTACGCGAGCAATACCACATGCAGCGGCAGAACGAGGACATTTATATAGTAGAATGAAACAACAGACAAACAACCCGCACCCCTCCGCCTCACGCCCGTGGGCGAAATGGCTCGCAGTCGCCGGGCTGCTGCTCATCCTTACAGCCACAGCCATGCCCCTGTTCAGATTTCAGGGCGATGTGTTCAGATACCTGTATGCCGCCGGCGCCCTGTCGGTATTCATCGGACGGCTCTTCAACCCCTGCCCGAGCGACAACCTGCGTGTGCGCCGGCTGTACCGCATAGAAGTATGGGCAGGCGTGATATTCTGCGCCGGCGCATTCTTTATGTTTTACAAAAACGGTGGAGCCATGGACTGGATGGCTTTCACACTCGCCGGAGGGGTCATTGAGGCTTATGCCTCCATAATGATACCCAAAGCACGCGAAGCCGCCCACAACGGTTCAGGCAAAAGATGATTGCCAAATTCTATTTTTTGTGTACCTTTGCGGCGTAAAATGGCACTATATCTAACGATAGACCAGGGCAACACAGCGGCTAAGCTGGCTCTGTGGCGCAACGACGCACTGCTGGATCTTTTGATCGAGCCGAGCCTTTCTGTTGACAAAATCGAGTGCTTCATGGCAAAGCATGGCGTTGCGGACGCGGCGATATATTGCTCTGTAGCCACTCCGGGCGACGAGATTGTCAACGGTATCACCCACCTCGCCCACAGAGTGTCAAGGCTCACCAACGCCACCCCGCTACCCATAGCCATCGACTACCGTACCCCGTGCACACTCGGCACCGATAGAATCGCTGCCGCCGTCGGAGCGTGGGCAAACCACCCCGGCAAAAACATGCTTGTTGTAGATGCCGGAACAGCAGTGACCTACGACGTGGTCTCTGCCGACGGGCATTTCAGAGGTGGCAACATAGCTCCGGGCATGAGAATGAGACTCGACGCGCTGCACCGTTTCACTAAAAGATTGCCGCAGGTAGAAGTGCCGCGCGAGCTCAAATACGACACCTTCATGGGCTACGACACTACTTCGGCAATGATTCTCGGAGCCATTTACGGCATAGTGGGAGCCATATCCTACTACCGCGCAAGGCTGGGCAACGACACCCTCGTGGTCATGACCGGAGGCTGGGCAAACCAGCTCAGCGGACTTTGCGATTTCGAGATTGTCGTGGAACCCGACCTCGCAAGCAAAGGATTAAACAGAATATTATTATACAATGAGACAAAATAGAATTTTATCCGTAATAATCGCAGTTATATCGGTGACTGCAGCAGTTGCTCAGCAGACATCAAGCCCATACTCACGATTCGGCTACGGACTGTTGCGCGACAACGCCACTTCAGCCCAACGCCAGATGGGCGGCATCGGATACGCAATGACATCCGGAAGGCAGATTAACGCTATGAACCCGGCGTCATATTCCAGAATAGACTCCCTGACATTTCTTTTCGACATGGGTGTCGACGCTTCTTTCATAAACTCAAAGGAAGAGGGATCCTCTCTTAGTCAGAAAGGCGGAGGTCTTGACTATGTCACCATGCAATTTCCTCTGAGCAAACGCATAGGAGCCAGTGTCGGACTGCTGCCCTACTCCTCTGTAGGCTATGCGTTCGGCAGCGAAATCAAAAACGGCACCAACTCCCATCAGGGTTCCGGAGGGCTTAACCAGCTATATGTCGGACTCAGCGGCAACATATTCAAAGGTTTCAGCGCCGGTTTCAACTTCTCGTACCTTTTCGGCAACAACATAAACGACATCTACGCCTATACTTCCACCGGTTCGACATCTCTTTTCGAGCAGGAAATTGAAGTGCGCGACTGGCATTTCTCCGCCGGACTCCAGTACACCCTCGACATAAACCGGGACTACACCCTCGGTTTCGGCGTGGTATACACCCCCGGCAAAGACTTGCTCGGAAATGCGAGAGTGATAAAATACGACGTGACTTCCAACGAAAAACCCGACACAGTACAGAGCATGCGCCTACGCGGCAACTTCTCACTGCCCGACACCTGGGGTGCAGGTGTGAACCTGCGCCACGGCTCACGCTGGATGGTGGAAGCCGACGTAACTTACCAGCCCTGGAGCAAAGTGAAATTCGCAAAAATGGCTGACTTCCCGGCAACAAAATTTGCCGACCGCTGGAAAATAGGTGTCGGCGGCGAATGGCGTCCGAAAGACCGAGGCAACTACTTCAGCCTCGTGACATACCGGCTCGGCGGATATTACAACCGCGACTATATGACTGTCGGCTCAAACAATGTACGCGAATACGGGCTGAGCTGCGGCTTCGGATTTCCGACCATGTCCACCAAGACAATCATAAACCTCGGCTTTGAATACAAAAACCGCCAGGCTACACCTAACCCGCTCCTTCAAGAAAAATATTTCTCCATAACTCTGGGAGTAAACTTCAACGAGCTATGGTTCTTCAAGCGCAAAATCGATTGATGACGAATGCCTGACAGGGTTTCTCAGAGCACCGTTCAACTGCGGGCATTACCGATATTCGCGGCAATGCTGCTTATGGTGTGTGCCGTCCACCTGTCATCATGTTCAGACGATGACAACAAGGTCTATGCCGCAAATGTCGACCCCGAGCTCACCCCCACAATGCTGACCCGCAATGTAAGCACTCTGATTTCCGACTCCGGAATAACCCGTTACAGAGTCGAGGCTCCCCTGTGGCTTGTCTACGACGAGGCAAAAGAACCCTTCTGGATTTTTCCCAGGACACTCCACCTCGAACGCTTTGACAACTTTTTCAACAAAGAGGCGACTGTTGACTGCGACTCCGCCACCTACCTCAAAAATAAACAGTTGTGGATACTCGACGGTCATGTGGCTGTTGTGAACCTTGCCGGAGAAAAATTCCTTACCGAGCAACTGTTCTGGGACCAGCGCAAACAGTCGGTCTACTCCGATTCATTCATTCAGATTATACGTTCCGACCGCATAATGGAAGGCTACGGCTTTGTTTCAAACGAAACAATGACCGACTTTTATGTAAAGAATGTCAGCGCCATACTGCCTGTAAACCGCAGCAACGCCGGAGCAGGTGCAGACTCCGCCGCTGTTCAGGCATCTGCACCGGAGCTGTCCGACTCGACCTCTGTCAATGCTGACTCCTCCCGCACCGCAATGCGGCAACCGCGTCCACGCAAAACAACACGACAACCCAACCA
Organism: Muribaculaceae bacterium Isolate-104 (HZI); assembly: GCA_003762715.1. GTDB lineage: Bacteria > Bacteroidota > Bacteroidia > Bacteroidales > Muribaculaceae > Paramuribaculum. The sequence continues at coordinate 9,323 of RIBJ01000059.1, forward strand.
ATAACAATGTCAATACTGATTCTCGCCATAATAGCTCTGGTGTTCTCCGCCCTGTTCTCGGGCACCGAAATAGCCTATGTCACAGCCGACCGCGTCAGGGTTGAGCTTGATGTCAAGAAAGGCGGGTTTGTAAACACTATCATCTCCCGGTTCTACCGCGATTCCGACTTCTTTATCTCCACAATACTGGTAGGCAACAACATAATGCTCGTAATATACGGCATGGGAGCGGCAGCCGTCCTGGAACCGTGGCTCGAATCCTACCACTTCAACCAGGCGGTGGTTCTGATTCTGTCCACCCTCATCTCCACCGGCATTATACTGCTCACAGGCGAGTTTTTTCCGAAATCCATATTCCGCATCAACCCCAATATTTCACTAAAAGTATTCGCATTGCCGATATACCTGTTCTACCTCGCACTATATCCCGTGTCTCTCTTTACCACCTGGCTGTCAAAGGTGCTGATGAAACTTTTCGGCATAAAGTCAGGCAACCAGAAAGGCGGCATGCTTTCAGTCGGAGACCTTAACAGCTACCTTGACCGCACCATTGACGAGGTGAACCCGGCAAAGACCCCGGTTGAAAACGAAGTGAAGATTTTCCATAACGCACTCGATTTCTCCTCAACACACATCCGCGACTGCATGCTGCCCCGCAACGAAGTTGTGGCGGTAAATATCGACACAACCTCCCGCCAGGAACTCAGCGACCTGTTCACATCATCGGGCAGAAGCAAAATTGTGGTTTACAGCGGCGATATAGACAATGTGCTTGGCTATATTCATGTAAGCGAGCTGTTTGTACCCGAGAGCGACTGGAAAGAACATCTCAAGCCCGTTATATTCGCGCCCGAAACCCTGCTTGCAAACAAACTCATGCGACGCCTGCTCGCTGAAAAGCGCAGCATGGCGGTGGTCGTTGACGAATTCGGAGGCACTGCAGGGCTTGTTACTCTCGAAGACCTTGTCGAGGAAATTTTCGGAGACATCCAGGACGAACATGACAACAGCCGCCCAATGGTACGCGAGGTGAAACCGGGCATTTACGAGTGTTCGGGACGAGTGGAAATTGAAAACCTCAGAGAATCATTCCACATAGACATTCCCGAAGACGATGATTACCAAACCCTTGCCGGATACATACTACACCACGTTGGCGAAATACCCGCCGAAGGCGACCGCATAGAAATCAACGGCAAAACCTTTACCATTGAAAAAGGCAGCGCCACAAGGCTTGAACTCATACGGCTTGAAGACAATCCGAAAACGGAAGATTAACTACCTTGAATCACTAACCACATACAAATACTTAAAATGAGCAGACTTGCAACAGTTTTCGTTTCGCTGATTCTTATCAGCTTCGCCTTTTCAGCCAACCCGGCTGTGGGGGCAAATCCCAAGCCGTTCGTAGTACCCGAGCTGCGCCAATGGACCGGAGCGAAAGGCTCTTTCACTCCAAACCCCACAAACACGGCTATCACGGTTGCCGACTCCTCTCTTTTAAAAATAGCCGGAGCATTTGCCGACGACTACAAAGCCATGTTTGGCACTGCACTCCCCGTAAAAGTGGGCAAAAGTGCCAAAGGCAACTTCCACTTCGCACTGAAAGCCGACAAAAAGCTCGGAAACGAAGGCTACTCGATTGAAATCAGCGACAGGGTAACAGTGACCGCCCCCGAAAAAACCGGCGCTTTCTGGGCAACCAGAACACTGCTGCAGATTTCGGAACAGTCTGCCGACAGATCTGTGCCATGCGGCAAAATCACCGACTGGCCCGACTACGCACTCCGCGGACTGTCTATGGATGTAGGCCGCAAATTCTTTCCCATGAGCTATCTCAGAGACCTCGTGAAAGTTCTGGCGTACTACAAAATGAACTCTCTCAGAATACACCTTAACGACAACGGATTTCCATACTACTTCGGCAACGACTGGGACAAAACCTACTCTGCTTTCCGCCTCGAAAGCACAAGATTTCCGGGGCTTACCGCACGCGACGGATACTATACCAAGGATGAATTCCGTGATTTTCAGCGTTTCGCCGCAGGCGAATTCGTCGACATTGTACCCGAAATTGACATACCCGCACATGCTCTCGCATTTGCCAAGTACAAAAAAGGCATCGGCAGCGAAGAGTTCGGACAAGACCACCTGAACCTGTTCAATGAAGAGACAATGCCGTTTCTCGACCAGCTCTTTGACGAGTATATCGGAGGCGACAACCCTGTGTTTGTCAACGACTATGTTCACATAGGCACAGACGAATTCGGCAAAGACTACGCCGGCTTTGAAAACAAAAAAGCTACCGTGGAAAAATTTCGCTCTTTCATGGACCACTACATCAGGCTCATTGAAAGCTACGGCAAAAAACCGTGGGTATGGGGTTCTCTTTCCACAGCGCCGGGCGAAACTCCGGTAAAAACCGAAGGTGTCATGCTTGACGCTTGGTACAACGGCTATGCCGACCCCAAGGAGATGGTAAAACTCGGCTTCAAAATCAACAGCATTCCCGACGGCATGGTTTACATAGTGCCCAATGCCGGCTATTACCACGACTATCTCAACAACGAGTGGCTTTATGCCAACTGGACACCGGCGCGCGTCGGCAACGTTCAGTTTGAAGAAAAAGACCCCGCCATTGTCGGAGGATACTTCGCCGTGTGGAACGACCATGTCGGAAACGGCATTTCCGTACAGGATGTCCACCACCGCATCATGCATTCGATTGCCACAATGTCCGTGAAACTCTGGGACGGTGTAAATGTCACAGTGCCGTTCGAGGATTTTGACAAGGAGCGCACAATCATCTCCGAAGCGCCCGGCATAAACCGGCTCGGCAAAGTCGGCGCCCCGAACAGCCTTGTGTACGAAGCCGCAACCGTAGCTCCCGGCACAACTCTGCCTGTAAAAGAGCTCGGCTACGGCTACACTGTGGAATTTGACATAGAAGCCGCTCCGGAAGGCAAAGGCACCGTGCTATTCAGCTCGCCCGACGCCGTGTTCTACCTGAGCGACCCCGTCAAGGGTCTTTTCGGCTTTGCTCGCGACGGCTACCTGAACACATTCAACTTCCGTCCATATCCAGGCGAAAAAGCCCACATTAAAATCACGGGCGACAACAAATGCACAACCCTGTGGGTCAACGGCAGCAAATACGAAAGCCTTGACAAAATAACACAATGGCACAACGAAGGCAAAAACAAGATGTACTATCTCCAGACACTCGTTTTCCCTCTGCAAAACACCGGCAACTTCAACAGCCGCATTTCCAATCTGAAAGCATACAACTACATCACCGAATAATATATCCTATCAAACGCACACAGCCTCCCGACGGGTCCGTCGGGAGGCTGTATATTTATGCGCCACTTGCGTTTAAAGAAGCTCTATGCCACACTCGCGGCACCGCTCTATCTGCTCGTCGGGCCAGATGCTCGCCTGCACCTCGCCGATGTGAGCTTTCTGCAATAGAAACATACACAGGCGGCTCTGACCGATGCCCCCTCCGATGGAATACGGCAGCTCTCCGGCAAGCAACGACCTGTGAAAATTCAACCCGCAGCGGTCTGTACACCCGCGCGCCTCAAGCTGACGCATCAGCGACTCCGGACTGACCCTCACCCCCATGGACGAAATTTCAAACGACCGGTCGAGAATACTGTCGTACAGCACAATATCCCCGTTAAGTCCTGAATAGCCGTCGCTGTTGGGACTAATCCAGTCATCATAGTCCGGAGCACGCCCGTCATGAGGCTCCCCGTTACTCAAAGGGGCTCCGATTCCTATTATGAATATAGCCCCATACTCCTTGGCTGCGGCTGTTTCTCTTTCTGTCGCCGTCATTCCCGGATACTTGCGCAATAGCTCCTCGGCATGTATAAAAGTGATTTCCTCTGGCAATCGCGGGGTTATGTGCGGAAAATGACGATACACCGTCAGTTCGCACTGCTTGAGCGCATTGTATATTCTGCGCACCGTCTCTTTTAAATACTCAAGAGTGCGGTCCGACTCTTTTATAGTCTGCTCCCAGTCCCACTGGTCAACATACATGGAATGAAGATTGTCAAGCTCCTCATCCGCGCGTATGGCATTCATGTCGGTATAAAGCCCGAACCCCGGCGCTATATCGTATGCTCCGAGCTTGACCCGTTTCCATTTAGCAAGCGAATGCACCACCTCCGCGCGCCGGTCACCAAGCGCCTTTACCGGAAACCCCACAGCCCGTTCAACACCGTTCAGGTCATCGTTCAGACCGGTGCCGCTGAGCACAAACAGCGGAGCAGTAACCCTGCGAAGGTTCAGATTTTCTGCAAGCCTGCGCTGAAACTCGTCCTTAATCATTTTTATTGCAACCTCAGTTGTCTCAGGCAGCAGCTTTCTTTTATATCTCTTTGGCAGTATTAATGGCATATCACATATTTTATGTTAGTAAACGGCACAAATTTATAACATTTTGCTCTATTACAAAAACAGCTCCGGCACATTTTGTTCACACACATGCCAATCAGGCGGCTATTTGACACCCGCAAGCCATGTTTCCCTCCCTTTTTGAAAGAACTTCGGCACTATCTGATGCACTATGACACCGTGATGCTCATGAAGTTCTATCCTCTTAATGCTCATTTACTCCGTTATTTTGCGTACCTTTGCACCCCGGTTTCGTACTAACCGCTGCATGAGCTTAACATGCTTTGAATAAAATGTCTATCAATCAAATATAATTCATGCGTTTTATAAAGACCCTTCTACTCCTTACAGCAACTGCCTCTCTGCCTGCTGCCGCATCCTCAGCGATGCCCGACAGCATCAGCTACTCCGTAGAAGCAATGTCTTCTGTCAGCTCAGGAGAACACACCCCGTTCTGGCTCGCCAACAACCGGTTCGGACTCTCTTCCGTTAAAAAGAACAACGGATACCTCAGAGCAGGGATGTTCAAGGAAGCCGACAAAAACGGCAAACGCTTTGCATGGGGTGCCGGAGTAGACCTCGCGGTTGCATACAATTTCACCTCCACCTTCATAGTTCAGCAACTTTATGCCGACCTGCGCTACCGTTGCCTCGGGCTGACGGTCGGAAGCAAAGAATTTACATCGGGCTTCACCAATCCCCGCCTTTCAAGCGGCAATCTGCTATTCTCCCCGAATGCCCGCCCAATTCCACAGGCGCGGATAGAGATTCCGCAATATACCACCGTGCCGCTGACAAAAGGCTGGCTGGCTGTCAAAGGCTACTTTGCCTACGGAGCATTCACCGACGGCAGATGGCAGAAAAACTTCGCGGCGAAAAACTCCAAACGTACCGAAGGAGTACTGTTCCATTCAAAAGGCGGGTTCCTGAAAATCGCCGACCCCAACGGGTTTCCGCTGTCGGTAGAAGGTGGTTTGCAGATGGCGGCGCAGTTTGGAGGAAAATCGATTACCGGCGACAAAGTCATCGATATGCCACAAGGAATTAAAGAATGGCTCAAGGCTATAATCCCATCTTCGGGCGGGAGCGACACCCCCTATGCCGAGCAGGCCAATGTGTATGGCAACCATGTCGGCGACTGGAATTTTGCCGTCAACTGGACCCCGCGCGATGCCGACTGGGCGCTGAAAGTGTACTACGACCACTACTTCGAGGACCACTCCATGATGTTTCTTGAATACACCTGGCGCGACATGCTCCTCGGCGTCGAGGCAAAGCTGCCGAAAAACCCCTTCCTGTCGACAATAGTGTACGAATACCTGTACACAAAAGACCAGGCGGGCCCGGTGTACTGGGATCATACCCCCGAGATTACCGAACAGGTCAGCGGACGCGACCAATACTACAACCACTACCTCTATACAGGCTGGCAACACTGGGGCATGGGTATAGGCAACCCGCTTGCCATATCCCCCATTTATAACAACGACCACATAATCGCATTCCGCCACAACCGCCTCAAAGGTCACCACCTCGGGTTCGAGGGCGAGCCCTCCAAATCGGTAAAATACAGAGTATTGCTTTCATACACCCGTAGCTGGGGCACATACGACATACCCACCTCCCGTATAATGCACAACTTCAACACCCTCCTCGAAACAACCTATGCACCTTCTCGGCTTAAAGGCTGGAGCGCTACCCTGTCACTGGGTTCCGACGGCGGCTCCCTGCTCGGGCCAAGCGTCGGTGCCATGCTATCAATCAAAAAAACCGGCTGGCTATGAAAAAAATGATACCCAACAAAGCGCTGGCACTGTGCCTTGCTGCGATTCTTTGCATCCTGACCGCCTCATGCGCCAAAAGAGGCATCAACGGCGACCTTGACGGGCAATGGCGCATCATATCCATTGAAAACCTCGCAGACGGAGAGATTACCGAACCTCATAACCTGTTCATAAACATATATCTCCACACCGTCAACCTCACACAAGGCACTATCGCCACCACCGGAATAATGACCTACTCATACCCTCAGGTCGCTTTTGAATTCCCGTATAACACCGACAACACCTCGCTTAACAAATGGGGCATATACAACTGGCAGACAACATTCACCATCGAACACCTGTCTTCCAAGTCCCTCGTTATGGCAAGCGATGCCGCCCGCATCAGCCTGAAAAAATACTGATAGTGCTTAACCGCTGACGCATAGCTCTTAGGCAAAAAAACATTTGCATAATAAATTCATTTATTTTAACTTTGCAAAATAGACACTTGCGGAAGGACATTTTCTATATAACGCCTGAGTGAACTGCAAATCCGCTCGGCAATCAATGACAGGGAATAGGTTGCCGCGTGTAACACAACTATAACAAAGCCAATGCTCCTGAAAAGATGCTATGACACATTTCTTAAGCCCGCACCGCCGGCTGCCGGACAGACACACGGTCGGAAATCGTCTGTTTCCGGACGCCGGAGCATTTTTGGCACACCTTCAAAAACTTTATCTGTAAGCTACCATGACATCCTGGGTTATTAACTCCATTGCGGCTATGCTGCTCAGCATCCTGTTCGCTGGAATACTCATTCCGCAGATTCTTCTCGTTTCATTCCGCAGAAAACTTTTTGACGAACCCGATGAAAGAAAAATACACCGCGGCACAGTGCCCCGGCTCGGAGGCATCGCCTTCACTCCGGTGATATGCTTCTCCGTGTCACTGCTGCTCGGCTTCGCATACCTTATGGGCGACATGGACATTGAATACATGATGCGCACAAACGCCCAGGCCATCTCATTCGGATTCTGCGCCCTGCTCATGATGTACCTCACCGGAATGTCTGACGACCTGGTAGGAGTAAGATACCACGCCAAATTCATAATACAGATATTCTGCGCCGTTCTTCTGATTGGCGGAGGGCTTTGGATACACGACATGCACGGTGTGCTCGGACTCCACGCTATAAGCCCGTTTCTCGGCATTCCGCTCACAATGCTGATTGTGGTGTATGTAATAAACGCCATAAACCTCATTGACGGCATTGACGGTCTCGCCTCCGGACTCTCGGGAGCCGCGTTCGTAATATACGGCATTGCCTTTCTGCTCATAGGCAAACCGGTATACGCAATGATTTCATTCGCATGCGTGGGTGTCCTTATACAATTCTTCTACTACAACGTCTACGGCAACCCCGAAAAAAGCAAAAAAATATTCATGGGCGACACTGGCAGTCTTACCATAGGACTGTTTCTGGTATTTCTTGCCCTTGCCCTGCTGCAATATGCTCCCGAATCGCTTCCGATCTTCCGCACTAACTCGCTCATTCTGGCTATTTCGCCGCTGATAATTCCGAGTTTCGATGTGGTACGCGTGTTTTTCCGCAGAATCATGCGCCACGGCAACCCCTTTCTGCCCGACAAAACCCACATTCACCACAAGCTGCTTGCCCTTGGCATGAACCAGCGCCTCGCCATGACTCTCATTGTATTCTCGGCTGTTTTTTTCAGCGTTTCAAATATCCTCCTGTCCAGATACATCGAGCCAAACATCCTTCTGCTGCTTGACATTGTCGCCTGGACTCTGACCAACGCGTGGCTCACGCACCTGCGCAAAGTACGTGAACGTAAACAAAGAGAAATGCAAAATAACTGACCGAAAAAATAAGAAATCAACCTATAACCCATTTTCATTTAAACTATGTCACGACCCTTTTTCAGGACCCTCCTGATAATCGCAGCTGTTGTTTCCGCGCTCGCATCATGGGCTAAGATGACCGACCAACAGGTAATCGATTACATAAAAAGACAAAGTGCTGTCGGCAAGTCCGAACAGCAGATTGGCAAAGAATTGCTGGCAAAGGGCGTAACCAAAGAGCAGGTCGAACGCCTGAAAGAACAATACTCTTCAGACGAGACATCTTCTGACAGCAAAAAGAACAAGAACTCCAAACAGAGCGGCACCGCCGGGCAAAAACTTGAAGGCACCCGCGAAAGCAGACTGCGCAAAGCCCTTGAACCCGACGACCAGACTATATCCAAAATGGGCAGCATCTTCGAAATAATGATGCCTGACTCCCTCGCTATAGAAGAACCCGACACCATAACGAAAAAGAAAATTTTCGGACACGACATCTTCACCAACAAAGCGCTCTCGTTCGAACCCAATGAAAACATGGCGACTCCGGCAGACTACCGTCTCGGTCCCGGCGACGAAGTGGTCATAGACATCTGGGGAGCGAGCGAGGACCAGATAAGAGACTACATTTCACCCGAAGGTAGCATTATCATATCGCAGATTGGTCCGGTGTTCCTGAACGGACTCACAATAGCCGAAGCCAACGACCGTCTGCGACAGGCTTTTGCCTCGAAATACGCCGGCGTTGCCGATGAAGAGACAGATGTCAGCATAAACCTCGGACAGATACGCAGCATTCTCGTCAACGTCATGGGCGAAGTCAATGTGCCGGGGTCATACCGTCTGTCTCCGTTCTCAAATGTATTCAACGCACTTTACCGCGCCGGAGGCATTAACGAAGTGGGTACTCTGCGAAACATCGAGATTATTCGCAACGGCAACCGCCTCGTAAACGTAGACCTCTACGACTATCTGTTCGGAGGAAAACAAAACGGCAATATCCGCCTGCAGGAAGGCGATGTCGTCATAGTGCCCCCCTACGCACAGCTTGTCAACATAGAAGGCAGTGTCAAACGCCCCATGTTCTACGAGATGACCGACGGCGAGACTCTTGCCAAGCTCCTTGAATACACCGGCGGATTTGCCGGCAACGCCTACACCGACATGGTAACGGTGAACAGAGCCACCGGCAAGGACAACGAAATTTTCAATGTCGAAAACACAGACTTCGCCTCGTACCGCCTCAGAGACGGAGACATTGTAAACGTAGGCGTTGTTACCGACAAGTTCCTCAACCGCGTGGAACTCCGCGGCTCGGTGGCGCGCCCCGGCATGTATGCCATTACACCCGGCACTACAACCCTGCGCGAAATCCTGCGGCAGGCTGAAGGTCTTGCCGACGATGCCTTTGCCACACGTGCCATTCTGTATCGTGAAGGCGACAATCAGGAACTCGAAGCAAAGGGCGTGGCTCTTGCCGACATTCTTGCCGGACGCACCGCCGACATAATCCTGCGCCCCAACGACATGCTGGTGGTGGCAAGCGCCAAAGAGATTTTAGACCAGGGCGAACTCACAATAAACGGACAGGTCACCAATCCCGGCGACTACCCCTATGCCAAAGGAACTACTATCGAGGACCTTATTGTAATGGCAGGCGGTCTGCTGCAGGGTGCGTCCACAGCCCGTGTCGACGTGTCTCGCCGAATAATAGACCCCTCAAGCATGAATCAGACCGAAAACACCGCCGAAGTATTCTCTTTCGCGCTCAAAAACGGTCTTGTTCTTAAAGGCGACCCTGAATTCGAGCTGAAGCCCTACGACATCGTAGAGGTGCGCAAAAGCCCCGGCTATCAGACTCAAAGACTTATCACCGTAGAGGGTGAGGTGCTCTTTGACGGACAATACGCCCTGCAACGCCGTAACGAGCGCATAAGCGACATTATACGCCGCGCGGGGGGCGTTGTGGAAGGCGCATACCTGAAAGGCGCGCGTCTCCTTCGCAAAATGACCGATGATGAAAAAGCCGCCCGCGACGAATCGCTGAGACTTGCCACTCACACTGCCGAAGACTCCATATCCGTGGATCAGCTCGACCTGTCAGATGTCTACAGCGTAGGTATCGAACTCGAAAAAGCCCTTGCCAACCCCGGCAGCTCCTATGACCTGGTTCTTAAGGACGGCGACAAACTCGTAATCCCTGAAGAAGTCAGCACAGTCAAGATTTCAGGAGACGTGATGTTCCCCAACGTGGTAGGCTACCAGCCGGGCAAGAAACTCAGCTACTACATAGACCAGGCAGGCGGCTATGGCGAACGCGCACGCAAAAGCAAGGCATTCATCGTGTACATGAACGGCATGGTGGCACGCGCAAAAAGCAGCTCGCCGATAGAACCCGGATGCCAGATAATAATACCCTCCAAGCCCAAGAACGGAGGCACCAACTGGGCTCAGGTACTCGGCTATATAAGCTCATTCTCGTCTATCGGCACTATGGCTGCGACAATATACTCCATTTTCAAGAACTAAACCCTCTATGGAAGACCTGAACAAAGAAAACCTCTCCGGCAAAGACACCGAACAGGAAATTGACCTGATAGAACTCGCCCGCAAGCTATGGAGCGGAAGAAAAACAATCCTCAGGTGGGGTGCCATTGGCATCATCGCCGGCATTGTCATCGGGTTATCCATACCTAAGGAGTACACCACAGTCATAAAGCTCGCCCCCGAGGCATCTCAGTCAGGAGGGTCTTCAGGCAACCTCGGAGCACTGGCTGCCATGGCGGGCATATCCCCTGCCGGCACATCCGGAAAGGACGCTGTCAATCCTCAGCTCTACCCGGACATTGTAAGCTCCATACCCTTTACCCTCGAGCTGTTCGATGTCAAGGTCACAAACTCAGACGCAACCGTGACAAAAAGCGTCAAGGACTATGTGAGCAACGACCTCAGCGCCCCTTGGTGGAGCGCCGTAATGTCTCTGCCCGGCAAAGCCATAGGCGGTATCAGGTCGCTCTTTTCAGGTTCAGACAGCGAGGCAGTGAAAAACCGCAAGCCCGACTCATTCCGCCTCACCCCGGAAGAAAGCGGAATTGTAGGCGCCCTCTCCGGCAGAGTCAACGTGGATGTGGACGGCAAAACCTCAATCATATCCCTTAGCGTCACAATGCAGGACCCCATGGTATCGGCAATGCTCGCCGACACCGTAGCCGAACGGCTGAAGGAATATGTCACCGACTACCGCACCAATAAAGCGCGCGCCGACATGCTCTACGCACAGAAGCTCAACGACGAGGCGCGCGAGGACTACTACGCCGCACAGCAGCGCTACGCATCCTACATGGACAAAAACCAAGGGGTGATTCTCCGCTCCATGCGCAACGAGGAGGAACGCCTGCAAAACGAAATGCAACTTGCTTTCAACCTCTACAACACCACAGCTCAACAGCTGCAGATGGCAAAAGCAAAAGTTCAGGAAATAACACCTGTCTACACAATCCTGCAGCCGGCAACAGTGCCACTGGCACCTTCGAAGCCCTCCAAAATGATGATTATTGTCGGTTGCGCGTTCCTCGCTGTAATGGCGGCTGCCGCTTGGATTCTGTTCGGCAGAGACCTCCGAAACACATTCAAAAAAGGAGAAACAGACGAGGAAACTCCCGCTGCTAAATAATAAAACGCAATGAAGACAATACGCATTATAATAATGTGTGTTTGCTGCGTTCTGACCGGCTATGACGCATCCGCAAAGAAAAACAAGCCGCTCAGAAACATCCCCACTGACACAATCGTCATTCCCGAGGACATAATATTCGATGTCATGTCGTCTGAAATAGAAAACGAATCTCAATATTCTGCGACATTTGACATCAACATGTCCATTATGGGCGAAACTATGCTCGATGTCGACCAGATGTACCTCTTCGTCAAGAGCCAGAACAAAGATTTTCCCAGAGAGATAGCCGAAGCGTTTCACCGTATAGGCTCGGCTTACGGCATACGGGGAGACATAGCCCTTTGCCAGTCCATACTTGAAACAGGGTGGTTCCGGTTCACCGGAGGCACGGCAGTTAAGCCTGACCAGCACAACTACTGTGGTCTCGGAGTGACCCGTCTCGGCAAAAAGGGGCACGCTTTCAAAACTGTCGAAGAAGGAGTCAAGGCACATATACAGCACTTGTACGCATACGCATGTCACGACAACCTCCCTAAAGGCGAAAAACTCATTGACCCGAGGTTTACGCTTGTTTCCAGAGGCATTGCACCGACATGGGCGGACCTCAACCGCAAATGGGCAGCCAACGACCACTACGCCCAACGGATTATGAACATCTACTCTCAGATGGCAAACTTTTCATTAACAGACAACGACAACTGATGCGAAACGACACAGAACTCGAAGGCGTGAGCCTGCTGGGCGACACCGCCACAAAATATCCCGACAAATACTCTCCGCAGGTACTTGAGACATTCGTAAACAAACACCCCGACAACGAATATCTCGTCACATTCACCTGCCCCGAATTCACATCGCTTTGCCCGAAGACCGGTCAGCCCGACTTTGCCAGAATAATCATAAACTACATTCCCCGCGAAAGAATGGTAGAGAGCAAGAGCCTGAAACTCTACCTGTTCAGCTTCCGCAATCACGGAGACTTCCACGAAGACTGCATAAACATAATAATGAAGGACCTTGTGGCGCTTATGAACCCGCGCTACCTCGAAGTAATCGGGCTATTCACCCCCAGAGGAGGTATCTCAATATACCCTTTTGCCAATTACGGCGACTCCGACCACCAGGAACTGGTGCGCCAGCGGCTTGCAGCAGCCTTCAGAAACGACTTCTAAGAGTATGTTTGAATTTCACTTCTATTCACCCAAAGAGGATTTTCGGAGAGATTTGTGTGAGTTGAGGAGAGAGCGATGCGGGCATCGTGACCGATGAAACTTGACGGAAATCGCCCGAAAAGACCTTTGAGGGGATAGAAAGAAATTCAGAATATATCTTCGTGTTAAATTCAAACATACTCTAAGGAACTCCCAACCGGCAGTCAGGCAGCATCATCCTCACGAGACTTTGCTACGGAAATCCGGCTGGCTATCAGACCTATTACAAAACCGACACCCGCCACAAGCAGCATCACTGCGGCAATATCCCCGCCAAGCAGCCTTACGGGATACTCCGTTATGTTAAGCTGAGACGGATCTCCTCCGAGCTTTATGAATCCGAATGTCTGCTGCGCCAGACAAAGCGTCACACCGGCAACTATACCTGCTACACCGCCTAAAAGAGAAATAAGCCACCCCTCCCACAGAAAAACACCCGACACCATAGAACTCGTGGCGCCAAGAGCCTTTAGCGTGGCAATGTTGTCACGCTTCTCTATTATAAGCATTGACATTGTGGATATGATGTTGAACGATGCAATGACAAGAATAAACACAAGCATTACAAAAGTCAGCCACTTCTCTACAGAAATCATACGAAACGACTCCTCCTGCTGCATCAGGCGCGTCTGCACCGCTCCATAGCCGCCGACTACACTTTTTGCAGCCTTTACAGCATCGGCTTCACCGACTCCGGGAGCGATTTTCAGCTCTATTGCAGTCGCCTCTGCCGAATAGTTCAGAAGATTTCTGGCAACGGCAAGCGGCACTACAGCCCGGTCGGCGTCATACTCTGTCTGCGCCACCTCATAAACCGCGCTCACAAGCAAGGTGTCGGCTGTGAAAGAGCCGGTCGGGTTTGCCACATTCACCCTGCCCTCTCTGCGGGGCGCGTAGAGAAAAAGCGGGTCGTAGTAACCGGGATGCGCCCCGAGGCTCACAGCTACTCCTACACTGAGCGAGGCACACGCGTAATCGCCCTCTTCAAACGCTAATTCGCCGTCAATCACGGTAGAGCCTATGCTTGACACCTCATGGTAATTGTCAGGCACTCCCTTGAGAGTCACAGGCAGCTGACGACCGGCGTATATAGCGAGCGCCCGCTCCTCGACCACCGGCAACGCGGCGGCAAACTCAGGCAACGCGCCGAGCACGGCAGCAAGCGAATCTCCGTCGGCAAAACACTTTCCCGCAGCCGGCACAATCTTTATGTCGGGGTCCACTACAGAGAGCCGCGACATAGTCACATGCGAGAACCCGTTGAACACCGACAGCACACAAACAATTGCGGCAGTAGCTACCGCCACTCCCGCAACAGATATCCAGGATATTATGTTTACCGCATTGTGACTCTTGCGCGAAAAAAGGTAACGAAGAGCTATTCTGACTGCTACCATGCGGTTATAATATGTTTATTCAGCCGATTCGCCACCGGTTCCGGGGTGCTTTTCGGCATCGGCTTTAAGAATGTTGTCGATGTTTTCCATATAGTCAAGAGTGTCATCCAGATAGAACGACAGCTCCGGAGTTTTGCGCAGCTGAAAGCGCACTCTCTGTGCAAGCTCATAGCGCACTGTTTTGGCGCTTGCGCGGATACTCTCTATAACCTCGGCGCCCTTGTCGCTGGGAAACACAGACAGATACGCTTTTGCAATGCTCAAATCCGGCGAAACAGCAACGCTGCTCACCGACACTATCACTCCGCGAGTTTTGGCGGTCTGCTGGCGAAATATCTCACTCAGCTCCTTCTGTATAAGCCTTGATATTTTTGCTTGGCGGGTAGCTTCCATAATTCTTTTTTATTTGGTTATTTCTTAAATCATATATGAAATAACGCGCGGCAAAGCCCATTTGTTAGAAGAAAAAAGGGAGGATGCGCGCGTTGCTGCGCACGTCCTCCCGTAAATCGTTCCCGGTAAGCCCTTAGCCTTTATTCCGCAGGAGCAGCTTCGGCAGCCGGTGCTGTTTCGGCAGGAACATCTTCCAAAGAAACGGGAGAATCATAGTTGCCTCCGGTCTGCTGCTGAACAGGGGTTGTTGATTTCACGCGGCTTCCGTCAGCGCCGAGTGCGTTGGGCATGAAGAAAGTCGACACTACTGCAAACAGGCAGATTGCACCTGCAAGAATCCAGGTTACTTTCTCGATAAAGCTGTTTGTACGTCTTACACCCATAATCTGGTTCGAACCTGCGAAAGATGACGAAAGACCGCCGCCTTTTGACTTCTGGATGAGCACAACTCCGATGAGGAGTATTGCCGCGATGAGCGTAAGAATGATAAGAACTACATACATATTTCCGGTAGTTAATTTGTTTTGTCTTTATATTTACTGTTCAATATAAGTTTCTGCAAGAAACGCAATTGGTCTGCAAAGTAAATACTTTTTTTTGGAAAATTCAAACTTAAGGAGTGTATTATTTCGTAAGCCTTGTCATACCTGCCTCTGGAGATGTATATTTTTGCAAGGCTTTCGCTCAGCAGAGAGTCCTCTGACACCTTTGCCGCTTTCTGTTTACGAGGCTGCGGCGCTTTTGGCGTATCGTCCGCAGTGTCTTTGTGCTCTTGGGGAAACTTGCTCAGAAAGGCGTCAAGCACAGCATCCTGACCCTGCGGGTCTTCACTTTGCGCAGTCGGAGTGTCTTCGGTCACAAGTGTGGCGGCATACTCCGGCACCGGGTTGAATATCAGCCTGGTGAGCAAGGCATCCTCCTCGGGAGTCGACTTGCCGTAGGTTTCGAGAAACGTGTCTATTGCAGAGTCTGTCGACGGTTTGGAAGGGGTGTCCCGCTCCGGATAAAACTCCGACAGCAGCCTGCCGTCAGGATCGACAATACGAAACAGCGCGTCCGTGGTATTGGATGCCAGCGCCACCCGCCGCTCCAGGTGCCGCCTTTCCTCCTCCGACATATCTTTGGCATTGGCAAGCCTCATTGCCGCCGGCAACAGAAAATACGGGTACGCAGCCTCAAGAAAAGCGACTTCCTGCTCGGTCGGACAGGCATCAGTACCTATCATGCCTGCAAATTTAGTTAGAATGGTATCCTCCATGAGTACGTTGCTATTGTTTACCAGTTGCCGAGTGTGGCGTTGAATATCTGTAGCACCAGCTCATCGCATATCTCTTCGCAAAGCTGGTCCTGCACTTCCGTGAGCATCTGCGAGCTGTCAAAATCACGATACGCCGAAAATGTCTGGTCTATATCGTTCTTTTCGTTTTTGGTGTCGGTGTATTTGACACGCACCGTTATTGTGAGCCTTGTCTTTGACGCAAGCGCGTTTTCGGTAACAGCCTGCGGCGACAGCGCATAGCCCGTTATTTCACCTTCAAGCTGGAGGTCGGAGCGGTTGTCGGTGGTCTGCAGACGGGTGTTACGCGTCACATAATCCAGCAGCTTGTTTTCAAACACCTGTTGCAGCGGGGGGTACACCAGAGCGGCACGGATTGGAAAATTATCTATCTGTATGGTTTTGTAGGTATTATAGTCCAGCGCCGCGCCATTCAGCTTGTAACTGATACGGCACGCGGAAAAGCCAAGCGCGAGAACACACGCCAGGCATACTCCTGCAATCAGTCGACACCGCATTTTCATATTGTCTGCAAAGTTACACAATTTCATTTTAATTCGGGCAGCGGCGGCAATGGAGCCGGAACCGATGAGCGTATACGCCATTCGTCCGGATAGAGATTGTTCGCGCGGTTGCCAATATTTTTCACAAAGCCGAGCGGCAGCCCGGAGTATGTCAGCAGCACTATGCCCCGCGGCAGCCCTGACGGCAGCCGGAGAGCCTCCGCGCGCAGATACGCCAGCGCGGTAAGCCTGTCAACCTCCACCGCGCCCCACACATCCCTGTTCATGGCAAGGCTCAGCGCAAGCTGCTGAACAGGCACATAATCACGACCCTTCAGACGGGCAACCGTGAATTGCGGGCGCATCTCCGCCGGCATTTCTACAGCAAGCGGCGATGTTGACAGAGCCACCGCCACATCTTTGTCCGCCCTGACCTCCACCTGCGCCGACGGCGACAGCCAGCCGGACACTTCCGGCACAGTCTTGCCTGAGGCTGACCGCCCGAAATTTCTCTGTCTGGCATCAGAATCATCCGGTTTGCGCACAACCGCCATAAAAAGCCCCTCGCCCCGCACCGTTCCGGGCACAAACCTGTAGCAGGGGGCGTCTGTGTCTATACCCGGCAGTATATTCCACTCCTCGCTGAGCGGCACCGCAACCGGAACCGCTCCGTATTTCGCCCGCATCCAGTCTACCATCTCCTCATTCTCCTGACGGTTGAAGGTGCAGGTGCTGTACACCATGTACCCTCCCGGCTTCAGGGCGTTCCAAAGATTGGAGATTATGGTCTGCTGGCGAGCCACGCAAGTTTCAATCAGCTTCGGCGACCACTGCGCCACCGCCTCCTCATCCTTGCGCATCATACCCTCGCCGGAACATGGCACATCTGCCGCAATGATGTCAAACACACCGGCAAAACCTCCGAACCAGGCGGTGTCGCGGTTGGTGACACGCACATCGCCATAGCCCCATTTCGCAACATTCTCGGCAAGAATGTCAGCCCTCGTTCTCACAAACTCGTTTGCGACCACCACCGACCCTTGCGGCAATGAAGAAACCACGGCAGTGGTCTTGCCTCCGGGAGCCGCACACGCGTCAAGCCAGCGCACGGGCCGGGAACCGGACAGGAATTTTGCCACATGAGCAATGAACATGGACGAGGCATCCTGCACATAATACGCCCCCTGGTGAATCAACGGGTCAAATGTAAACGCGGGACGCTCAGGCAAATAATAACCGTAATCGCTCCACGGCACCGAATCCTGCACCGGGAGCGAATATGGATATTTTTCAGGATTCAGCCTCACCGATACCTCAGGCGCCGAATCCGCAAGAGCGGTCAGCAGCCTGTCGTACTGAGGCTGTCCGTAGCTTTTTATCATGCGGGCAAAGCCCTCGGGCAACGCCATGGCAATCAGATGGACAGACGGCGCAGTGTGTCGAGAAGAGCGCGGTTGATAGGCTTGTCGTTCTTGATAGCCTTTGAGAAGGGCACATACACGATATTGTCGTTGGTTATGCCAATCATCACATTGCGCTGGTCGTCCAGAAGAGCGTCAATAGCCGCCGCGCCCATACGGGAAGCAAGGATGCGGTCATGAGCTGTCGGCGAACCGCCGCGCTGCAGGTGTCCGAGAATAGACACACGCACATCATAGCCGGGATACTCGTTCTTGACACGTTCAGCCATGCCCATTGCGCCTCCGGTAACAGGGCTCTCTGCCACAAGAACAATAGAAGAATTCTTGCTCTTGCGGAAGCCGTTCTGAATAAGCTCGGCAAGCTGGTCCACCTCTGTCGAAATCTCCGGTATGATAGCCGCTTCGGCTCCGGAAGCTATGGCTCCGTTGAGCGCAAGGAAGCCGGCATCACGCCCCATGACCTCGATAAAGAACAGGCGCTCGTGGCTTGTGGCGGTGTCGCGTATCTTGTCGACACACTCCATTATGGTGTTGAGTGCTGTGTCGTAGCCGATTGTGGTATCGGTGCCGTAAAGGTCGTTGTCGATAGTGCCGGGCAGACCTATGCACGGAAAGTTGAATTCGTTGGCAAATATACGTGCTCCGGTCAAAGAACCGTCACCGCCTATTACCACCAGCGCGTCTATACCGTGACGGCGTATATTGTCGTAAGCGAGCTGACGACCCTCGGGGGTGGCGAATTCCGGGCAACGCGCCGTTTTCAATATGGTACCGCCAAGCTGTATTATGTTTGACACATTCTGGGTCTTAAAGTCCACTATCTCGTCGGAAATCAAGCCCTTATAGCCTCTGTATATGCCTTTTACCTTAAATCCACTGAAAATAGCCGAGCGTGTCACGGCACGAATTGCTGCATTCATTCCGGGAGCATCGCCGCCGGAAGTGAGTATTCCCACGCATTTAATCTCTGACATGTGCGTAAAATTTTAATTGTAAGCTGCAAATTTACACATTCATCACGACAAACAGCACAACGCGGTTCATTAAATTTCGTGAAAAAAAATCGGAGCGCAGGTTCAGTCAGGAATCACTGCCGTGACGACATTCTTTGAGCTGCCGCGCCATGGGAGCGTGCCGTAATAACGCTCATACACCAGAGTGACCCTACGGGCAGGGGGCGTGGAGAGATTCTGGATAAGATACGCAAGCGAGTCTGTTCGGACAGTGAAGTCAAGGTCGCGGGTGTGCACTCTCGCAGTATCGCCTGCGTAGGATTCGGTAGCAATAGAGCCTTCGAATGTCTTGAAAACAATGCCTTGTTTCTCAAGAGATGTCACATAGCCGGTAGCCCGCGCCTCTACAGCGTAGGGGTTAAGATAGCGCACATAAAAAAACGCTGCAACGACCACAAGCGCCACTGTCACGGTCCAAATCATAAACTTGCGGACACGGCGGCGCGGACGCGGCGCGTCGGGCTCATCCCTCCGGCTCACAGGAGCCGGCTCCGGAGCTGCGGCGGGGCTATCTGTCTGCTCTTCAAGGAAAAAGTCGTTATGGTCATCCATGCTCATAACCGTTGTGTATTGTATCTTGTTTTGTATCGATATGATTACGCCTCTTGTCTGCCGACACAAGGACAAATGTGATTATACCAAGCACTATCAACAGCAATGTGTTGCATCCCATGACGAGGTTCGCAAACGAGCTGGCGTACTCTCTGGTAAGTTCCGGTATTCTCGAGGCATACATGCCGAGACCGAATATTATAGCCCACTGGTAGGGTCCTATGCCCCCGTTTGACGGCACAGCCATCGAGATACTTGACAGCACAAAGCACACAAGCACAGCGGTTATGCCGTAGTCGTGCACCACCTGCGCCGTTGCCGGAAAAGCGAAAAAGGCGAGATAGAGCTGAAAGAAATAGCACCCCCAAAGCAGCAGCGTGTAAGCCAGCCACTTGAGTTTGCCTTTCATTCGCGCTATCACGGCGAAGCCCTGCCACACTCCGGCGACAAGCCGCTTTACACCCGCTATTATTCTGTTTGCAGGACTCATGCGACAGAACACCCACACTACAGCCACCGCTGCCGGCAGCGCCACCCATGTCCACGGCGAAGAGATTATCGCCTCAAGTTTATGGTAGAGGTCGGGATTTTGCTGCAGATAACCCATTATCTGCGGATGCGCCACCCCGAGAGTCAGGAGCAAAAGCAGAAACACGGTAAGAGTGTCTGACAGACGGTCGCATATCATAGAGCCGAAAACCGTGGAAAACGGAGCCTTCTGCCGCTCGGCTATATAGCCTGTGCGCCACAGCTCGCCGAGTCGCGGCAAAATGAGATTGACGGCATAAGTGCCGAACACCGACAGCACAATGATGCCCAGAGGCAGATTAATGTCCAGCGCCTTAAGCTGTATGCGCCAGCGCATGGCTCGCACCACATGAGACAAAACACTGAGAGCCAGACCCGCCGCTATCCAGAAAAAATTGCAGTCGGAACGCACTATGCGAATCATCTCACGAATGTCTACACCGGTAAAGAGCATAAAGCACAGCCCTACGGTGACAAGGAGGGGCACACCGTATTTCAGCAGCATGCTCCACAAAGACGATTTCCGGATTTTTTTGACTGTATTCATAAGCTCATCCGGGTGCAAAGGTAAAGAAAATAAATCATTGGCAAGCCCGCGCGCAGATTAAATTGGAGATTTAAGGCATTTTTTATGCCTACAATACAAAACTTGCGGCAAATATTAATAAAAAGTTCTATATTTGCGCCCCATAAACCAATCTACACAAAAATATGGACAGGCTCGAAAATATTACCATAACGCCCGATGCGCTTGAACAGTACTCGGCTGAATTCAGCCGACTCGGATCGGAATATTTCTTTTCAAGATTTTCCAACGTGCGTCCGCTCACGGAAATGTCTGTCGCTCCAACACGCATGTCGGGTGTAATGATTGCGATAGTGACATCCGGAAGCGTTACAATCGAGGTCAACCTTTCCACATATCACCTGACCGCCAATTCGTTGGCGGTACTTGGACCCGACTGTCTGATACAGGTTACAGACGGCGACTGGGACAACCTTGACAGCTATGTGTTCATTGTGTCGCCTGACTTTCTACGCGACATAAACCTTGACGTGAATATGCTGAACACCACAAAATTCAATCCCACCCCCGCATCGGTGTTACAGCTCACCCAGGAGGAAACGGCTCTGATGATGCGCTATTTCGACCTGATACACTCCAACACCCGCCACAACAGCAACGAGAAATGTGTGCGCAGCATATCGCGCTGCCTGGTGTCGGCGTCGATATACCAGCTTATCCAGTTCACATCGCGCCACAAGGTGGCGACAGCCGAGGAACCCCGTTCTCGACGGTCAAACTATGTCAAAGACTTCATGGCTCTGGTGCACAAGCATCACCAGACCGAACGCTCGGTGACTTTCTATGCGTCAAAACTGTTCATATCGCCCAAGTACCTGTCACTGATAGTCAAAGAGGCTACCGGACGCAGCGCCGCACAGTGGATTGACGAATTTGTGATTCTTGAAGCAAAAAATCTGCTGCGCTTCTCCGGAAAGAACGTGCAGCAGATTGCTTATGAGTTGAACTTTTCCAATCAGTCGAGTTTCGGCAAATACTTCAAGCATATCACCGGGATGTCGCCGACCGAGTACCAAAAGTCTTAGAAACAGATTCTTAGAATACGATATTCATTCCGCCCGAAGGGTTACGGGAGTCGGATACGGATGGCTGGGCAGGCGAAACGGCAGAGGATGAGACTCCGCGCACACTCTCCACAACTTTTTTCTCGCGGTTGTACGCAGGGCTGTTTTCAAGCACCTCTATTACCGAGTCGTCATCGAACTGCAACGGCTTCAGTATGATGTAGTTTGTGCTGTAGTAGTCCACCTTGGAGCCGTACTCCTTGCGCAGTATATTCTGGCTGTCGGTCTGGTCAACAGTCCTTGCTTTGTCGTGAGAAACGGGGTCTGACGCATAGGGTGCCGGAGCCAGACCATCCTCATCCTCCTCAAACCCGGAAGCAAGCAGAGTTACCTTGATTGAATCGCCGAGAGTGTTGTCGACAGAAGCGCCCCATATCACATCCACCCGCTTGTCGATTGTCTTGACAAAGGTGGTGAATTCCTGCATTTCGCCCATAAGGAACTTTTTTTCAGCCTGTTCCGAGAAGTACAGATTGAAAAGCAGCTTTTTGGAGCTGAATATGTTGCGGTTTTTGAGCAGCGGCGAGTCAAGCGCGTTTTCAATGGCCTTGGTGACACGCTTTTCTCCTTCGCCGTATCCTGTGCTGATAATGGCGGCACCGCCGTCGCGCAGCGTTGTCTCCACATCGCGGAAGTCCAGGTTCATGTGTCCCTCGGAAGTAATTATCTCCGAAATGGAGCGCGCCGCGGTTGCAAGAGTCTCGTCAGATTTATAAAGAGCGTTGAAGAAATCAAGGTCGCCGTATATCTCGATCAGCCGGTCGTTGTTTATGACCAGCAGCGCATCGACATGCTTTGCCATTTCGGCGCGCCCCTCGATAGCTTTGAGAATCTTGCGGTCACCCTCAAAGTAAAACGGTATTGTGATGATACCTATGGTGAGAAGCCCTTTTTCCTTGGCTATTCTCGCCACAACCGGACCGGCGCCGGTGCCGGTGCCGCCGCCGAGGGTGGCTGTGATGAACACCATGTGGGTGTTGTCCTCGAAAAGAGCCTCGATTTTTGCAATGTCTTCTTCGGCTGCATCTCTTGCTATCTCTGGTTTGTTTCCGGCACCGAGACCGTTGCCTATAAGCACTTTTGTGGGCACAGGCGATGTTTCGAGCGCCTGCCAGTCGGTGTTGACGACGGCAAACGCCACATTTTTGATGCCTTGCTTGTACATATAGTTGACGGCATTGCTGCCGCCGCCGCCGACACCCACCGCTTTAATATAGATGAGATTGGCTTTATTTTGTGCGGATGTCTCGAAGCCCTCTGCAAGAGAGTCCATTGCGTTCCGTTCGTAATCTTCCATATGCCTCTAATAATTGTAGTGTGGTAAGAGTTGTGTATTGTGTGTGAGTGTCACTCGTCGTCATCGATGAAATCATCGTCATCACCTTCGTTGGAGACAAACGTCTTGAACTTATCCCAAAATGACTTTATTCCGGTGCCGGTCTTTGACCCCGCCGGCTCGTGTTTAGGTTCAGGAATGTTTATTTCCTCCGGTTCCGGTTTTTCTTCCGGAGTGAGACACTCCACCGGATTTCGTGATGCTGCGAGAAGAAGCGATATGATATCTACCGCATCGGAGGGTATGCGGCCGTCGCCGATGCGCACATGCGCGGATGTGGAGCTGCCGCTGCGCACCTTCATGCCGAGTTCTTTTTCAAGACGCGAGCTGAACCCGGACAGCATGGCTCCCCTGCCCACAAGCACTACTCCGCCCGGAAGCTCCGCTGGGGTGAGCGAGGCATATTTTATCTGCTCCTTGATATTGGCGATTATCTCTCCCGCCCTGTGGCTCACAAGGTTGTTCACCTCAGAGAGAGACATTTCGGCATTTTCGGCACCGATTACAGCAGAGCCTCTGCTCTTTTTGATTTCTTCGGCATCCTCTTCCACAGTGTTCAGAGTCGTGAGGTCGCGAGTGATGTTGCGCGAGCCGAGCGGCAGGGTTGCAAGATACTGCAAAGAGCCTTGCCTGTATATAGCCACTGTTGTTGTTTCGGCGCCAAAGTCAACCATCATGCAGCCGAGACGGCGCTCGTCGGTGGTCAGCACCAGATCAGCCTCGGCGAGAGGACGGATAATATAGCCCGCTATTCTGAGGTTGAGCTTGTCATCGACAAGGAGGTCTATGTTTCGTTTGAGCTGCGGACGGCAGGTTATGAGATTGGCGCACATGCGGATGTCGGAGCAATACATCCCTTCAGGATGCTCGGCGCGTGAATTGTCTATAAAATATTCTCTCGGCACAACCTCAAGAATGTCCTTTTCCGTGACCACTCCCGAGCGAACCTCCAGCTTCAGGCGGTCAAGCAAATCGGCTGTGACTTCGGTTTCGGGCGGCATCTTGCGCTCCACCTCGGCGGAAATCGAAGAGAGAGACCTGCCTCCGATGCCTACATACACGCACTGCACTCGTCTGGTGCCGAGCCTGTTCTGTATTTTACGCAGTATCCGCTCTACCGAGCCGGCAGCCACCTTGATGTTGCTGACCTGCCCGTAGCGCACGCAGTCAATCAGAGCTTCTTCCTCTACGATTTTGACAGTGAGAACTCCGTCGGGGCTAACCGTACCGACCGCACCGCAGATTTTCGAGCTGCCTATCTCAAGGGCTATAATGGTTTTGTCGTCCATATTACTTTATTGTGTGGGAGAATTTAATTCGTTTTCTTAACCGCCGCAGGTATCGGCTTGTCGTTTTTTGCCTTCACGCCCGGCTTTACCTGACCCGGCTGCACATTGTCGCCTGCAAGCATGGTGTTTATGTCGGGGGTCTCGCTATCCTCATCGGCGGCATATTTAGGAGCCGGCAGCTTTTTCTGTCGGCGTGTAGCCACTATCTGCCCATTCCATTTCACCGAAATGGTGTCGTAATAGCTCCACCCTTTCACCGGCATGACCTCGGAGTACATTCTGCGCAGACGCATGAACTTGCTGTCGAAGTTGTCCGGCGTACCGAAGTTTATCACCTGACCTCTGACAATAGGAACCAGCAGGATATCCGAGTGGGAGTCCACTTTTATCATGGACACCAGCGAGTTCCACAGCGAGTCGCGCGAAATATAGTCGACCAGCGGCAACACTTTTCCGGCAGGAAACACCGAATCGGAAAAATTGCCCTGAATCACCGGCACATCTATATGATAACGCGCATCTGCCGATATTCGTTTGCCGCTCCTGTTGATATAATAGGACCCATGGGAGTCAAACACTCTGGCTACGGGGTGCAGAGGGTCGACGGTTATAAGCACAGACCCGTCTGTCAGACGCACGGCATTAGCGTTTTCAATCTTGTCAATGGAATTGAGCAGCCGTTCAATACTGTCGGTGTCTATATCCATTATCCTCATGCCTCGCGCGTTTGCGGGCAGGGTGCCGAGCTCGCGCGACAGCTCGGCAGCGGTCACAAACTTCAGCGAAGCGGTATCGTTTACCGCGATTTTCAGCCCGGTACATCTTATGTCCGCGCTGGCACCGTTTGTCACGCTCAGAGCCACAACCAGATACACCGCAAGACACACCGCCACAAGCGCCTGAATGGCAGTGCGCCTGCGGTTTTTGCGGTTTTTATGTCTTTTTTGCTGTGTCATCCGTTCTTATTGGCATTTTCCACTATTTCGGGCAGGTAATTGCATATGTCGCCCGCACCCGCCGTCAAAAGAATTTCAAAGTTACGTTTTTTTATAGTGTCTGTCAAATCTTCTTTCTTAATCAGCACCTTGTCGGGGCATGTGATTCTGTCGAATATGATTTGTGATGTCACTCCGGGAATAGGTAGTTCTCTCGCCGGATATATGTCAAGAAGTATCACGGAGTCTGCCAGAGACAGAGCTTGTGCAAACTGCTCCGCGAAATCACGGGTTCGGGAGTACAGGTGCGGCTGAAACGCCACTGTGAGCCGCCGTTCGGGGTAGAGTGCCTTGACCGAGGCAATCGATGCCTTAAGTTCGTCAGGATGATGGGCATAGTCATCTATAACAGCCTTGCCTGAGGCTCCGGGCTGACGCAAATGGTACTCGAAACGGCGTTTGGGTCCCATAAACGATGCCATTGCGCGGCGCACGGTGTCGGGCTCGGCTTCTCCTGCCAGCCATGCTGCGGCAAGAGCCGCCACCGAATTTTCTATGTTGATTTCAACCGGCACTCCAAGCTCTATATCGGCAATCACACCGTCAGGGGTGACGAAATCGAACATTATTGTGCCGTTCGCACGACGTATGCGCGACGCGTGGAAATCACCGCTGTCACGCGAGTAGGTGTACACCCTCACATCCTCGCCCACTCGCGGAGTCATTTTCAGACCGGTGTGCATCACCAGCGCGCCGCCAGGCTGTATCAGTGATGTAAAATGAGCAAAGCTCTCAAGGTAAGCCTCCTCGGTGCCGTATATATCAAGGTGGTCGGGGTCGGTGGCTGTTATGACGGCTATGAACGGCGACAGATGATGAAACGAGCGGTCGTACTCGTCAGCCTCGATAACCGTATAAGGCGAAGATTCGCTTAGCAGAAAGTTGGTGCCGTAGTTGCGCAGCACACCTCCGAGAAAAGCGCTGCAGCCGGTGGCGCCGCTGTGAAGCAGGTGCGCCGCCATGGAGGAGGTAGTTGTTTTGCCGTGTGTGCCGGCAAAACAGAGGCTTTTGCTCATGCGTGTTATTTCGCCAAGCAGCTTTGCGCGCTTGACCACTTCAAACCCGTTGTCTCTGAACCATCTGAACAGAGGCAAGTCTTCGGGAACCGCCGGGGTGTAGACCACCAGCGTGCTGTCGGGCGAGCGGAACTTTTCAGGCACCGCGTCAGCCTCGCCGGAATATGTCATGTCAACACCCTCGCTTTCCAGCGCGCGTGTTAGGTCGGTCGGAGTGCGGTCATAGCCCGCCACATTGCAGCCTTTTGCCAGAAGGTAGCGCTCAAGCGCCGCCATTCCTATGCCTCCGGCTCCGACAAAATATACATTCGGTTTCATTTTACCAGACTATATACTATGCGGGCAATCTTGTCGGCGCTCCCGTCGCAGGCAAGCGCAGCGGCATTTCTGCCCAGTGATTCAAGTTTTTCTTTATCTTTCATAAGAGCTATAACCTCTTTGCCGAGGCGGGCAGGCGCTTCGGCGTCAAGAATCATTACCGCGGCATCGCGGCTTGTCAACGCCTCGGCATTTTTGCGCTGATGGTCCTCAGCCACATTCGGCGACGGCACAAGAACCGCCGGTTTGCCAAGCAGCTCAATCTCTGAAATGGTGCCGGCTCCAGCACGCGCCACAACCACATCGGCAGCCCGGTAGGCTACCGCCATATCGGCGATGAACGGCATTGCCTTTACCGACGGATGTCCCTCCGCCGCTTTGGCGCATCTTTCGGCGTATATCTTGCCGGTCTGCCACAGCACCTGGATTCCGGCTTTTTCAAATTCGGGTATAGCTTCTTCGACACTCTTGTTTATAGTCCCTGCCCCGAGGCTGCCTCCGGTGACAAACAGCAACGGTTTGCCCGGGTCAAATCCGAAAGCGGCGCACGCTTCCTCTCTGGTGCATGAGCACGATGTAAGCGACTCGCGAACGGGGTTGCCGGTGACACGTATCACTTCCTTCGGGAAAAACCGCTCCATTCCGGGGTAAGCCGTACATATAGCCTTTGCCTTGCGCGCAAGCATCTTGTTTGTCACCCCGGCATAAGAGTTCTGCTCCTGCAGCAGGGTGGGCACATTTAATTTCTGCGCCTGCTTGAGCACCGGCCCGCTCGCATAGCCTCCAACCCCGACAGCGACATCGGGCTTGAAATCGCGCACAACCTTGCGCGCCTTTGCAAGACTTTTGGCGAGCTTTACAAGAACTGCAAAGTTGCGCCACAGCCTCTTGCGGTCGAATCCCGCAACCGGAAGACCGACTATAGGATAGCCCGCGGCAGGCACTTTTTCCATTTCCATGCGGTCCTGCGCGCCGACAAAAAGTATTTCAGTATCTTTATTCATGCGCTTCAGAGCGTCGGCAATCGACAGAGCGGGGAAGATATGTCCGCCTGTACCGCCTCCGCTGACAAGCACTCTCAAAGGTCTGTGTTCTGACATAGTTTTAAGAGGTTGGTTAAAGTTGTGTCGGGTTTTCTGCTCTCATTTCATCGGGCAAAACATCCATTTCGTTCTTGATGTCCTGTTTTTTGCCGTTGCGCACCGCATAGCGGCTCACACTCAGCATCACCCCTATGGCAATGGAAGTGGTGAGTATCGATGTGCCGCCTTTTGATATAAGGGGCAGCGGCTGCCCTGACACAGGAAAGAATCCCGTGACGATAGCCATGTGAAACAGCGCCTGAAATGCAACCATGACCGCCATGCCGATTACAAGCAGCGCGGGAAACGCCCTTGAGCATTTAGAGGCAATGGCGCTTGCCCTGCCGAGCAATCCGAGATAGCACAGCAGCACCAGCAGACCGCCCACAAGCCCCATGTCCTCGACTATTATAGAGAAGATGAAGTCGGAGAATGCCAGCGGCAGACGTGCGGTTTCGCGCGAATTGCCGGGAAACACTCCGAATATGCCTCCGTTTGCCTGAGCCATGTACGCGTACATCTCCTGCCGGTTCTTGGCATCAATCTCCTGCATGTATTTCGGCTGACCGTCGCCCTTGAATCGGCTCAGGCGCTCTGTCCAGGTCGAGGTACGGTTCACATCGTCGTCATCGCTGTTTTTTGTTATGGTGTAAAACACTCCCACACAGGCGAGATACACCGCTATCACTATCATGAACTTCTTCCATTCCACACCTCCGATGACCATCATCGACAGGCTTATGAACATCAGAAGAATGGTGTTTGTCATACCCTGCTTAATCAGAAGCCCGCCAAACAGCATCACTATTATCGCAGATACCGTGATGCCGATGTTTTTCACGCCGCCGCGAATCTGGGTGCGTGACATTATAAGGGCTATGACGAGCGCCGACGACAGCTTGAGAAACTCCGAAGGCTGTATGGTGACTCCCGCGAGGCTGAAGCTGCGGCGCGCACCGTTTACAATCTCGCCGAAAAACATAACATACAGCATCATAACCACACTGGCAAACGCTATCACTGGTATGAACGGTATGAATTTACGATAATGCACTTTCTGCAAAAGGAATATAAGACCGCATCCGGCGCCAAGCATGAACGCGTGACGGACAACCGGTCCGAACACGCCGAACGCCGACGACGACACCTCGCGTGACGAAGCGCTGTAAAGCTCTATAATCGATATAAGACAGATTGTTATGTATATGCCCCACAGGTATTTGTCGGGCTTGCTTTCGGTCAGCTCGCGCGGCATGACCTCGGCAGCGGCTTGCGCCGGCTCAGAAATCGGTGGTGTTACAATCGGTTCCATAAGTATTGTCGGTATAAAGGATTAATCTTCAGGAATTGCGCGCACCGCCTCTTTGAAGCGGCTGCCACGGTCCTCATAGCTTTTGAAAAGGTCAAAACTCGCACAGCATGGCGAAAGCAACACAGTGTCGCCGGGCTGCGACAGCCTGCGGCAAGCGGCAACCGCATCCTCAAGCGAATGGGTGGACACCAGCTCAGGCACCTTGCCTGCAAAAAATGCCTCCAGCTTGGAGTTGTCGGCGCCCATGCACACTATCGCCTTGACTTTATCGCGCACAAGCGGCTCAATCTCCGTGTAGTCGTTGCCCTTGTCCTTGCCTCCGAGAATCAGCACAGTGTTTTCGGGCATACTCTCAAGCGCGTACCAACAGGAGTTGACATTTGTGGCCTTCGAATCATTGATGTACCTGACTCCGTTGACCTCGCGCACAAACTCCAGTCGGTGCTCCACCCCCTCGAAATCGGAGAGAGCCTTGCGGATATCCTCCTTCTTAATGTCCAGAAGACACGCCGACAGACCCGCTGCCATTGAATTGTACAGGTTGTGGAGCCCGTTGAGCGACAAATCAGCCCTAGGCATCCTCAGCGAGGTATCCGGAGTGTCAAACACTACGCTGTCATCCTCATCCACATAGGCATGGGTCTGGTTCTCGTCATGCTCGGAAAACGGAAACAGACGAGCCTCGGTGGCTATTCTGTCCATCTGGGAGCGTATCACAGGGTCGTCCTGCCAGTATATGAACGCATCCTGCGGAGTAAGATTGCGCAGTATGCGGAATTTCGCTTTCACATAGTTCTCCATCTTGTAGTCGTAGCGGTCAAGATGGTCGGGGGTGATGTTGAGCAGCACAGCAATATTGGCTTTGAACTCATACATGTTTTCAAGCTGGAAGCTCGACAGCTCGATAACATAGACGTCATGGTGCTCGCGCGCCACCTGAAGCGCGAGACTTCTGCCCACATTGCCGGCAAGCCCTACATTAATACCGGCATTCTTAAGGATATGGTATGTCAGCAGAGTTGTAGTGGTTTTGCCGTTGCTGCCGGTGATGCAAACCATCTTGGCATCGGTGTAGCGACCGGCAAACTCTATTTCGGAAATCACCGGTATGCCCTTTTCCACTATGGCTTTCATAACCGGCACGTTCGGGGGTATTCCGGGACTCTTCACAACCTCGTCGGCGCTCAGAATCTTGTCCATCGAATGGCACCCTTCCTCCCACTCTATGCCCTCTTTGTCAAGAATGGCACGATAACGAGGGGATATGGTACCGGAATCGGAAAGAAACACATTCATCCCTTTCTCCTTGCCTAATATCGCGGCGCCAACGCCGCTTTCTCCGCCGCCAAGCACTACAAGAGTACGGGCTTTGTCTGAATTATGCTGCATTGTGTTATCTTATTTTCAATGTTACAAATGTCACAGCCGCAAGAAATATGGCTATAATCCAGAAGCGTGTGACTATCTTTGACTCAGGCACCGCCCTGAGGGGAGCCTGCAATATGGCATCGATGCCGCTGTTGCCGGGTTTCTGGAAATGGTGGTGCAGCGGGGTCATCTTGAATATGCGCCTGCCCGTTCCGGTGCGCCTCTTGGTGTATTTGAAGTAAGCCACCTGAAGCATAACCGACAAATCCTCCACGAAGAAAATCGCGCAAAGAATCGGAATCAGCAGCTCCTTGCGTATGAGAATGGCAAACACCGCGATTATGCCTCCTATGGTAAGACTGCCAGTATCGCCCATGAACACCTGGGCGGGATAGGCATTGTACCACAAAAATCCGACAAGCGCGCCAATAAACGCCGCCATGAACACCACCAGCTCTGAGCTGCCCGGTATATACATTATATTAAGGTATGACGAGTATATGATGTGTCCGCCAAGATAAGCCATTATAGCCAGCGCAACACAAATTATGGCGGAAACTCCGGTACACAGACCGTCAAGCCCGTCAGTAAGATTGGCGCCGTTGGATGTGGCGCTTATAACGAAAATGGTCACAAGCACAAACACTATCCACCCGCCGTTGGCGGCGTATCTGCCCATCCAGCCGGTAAGGTAAGAATAGTCGAAGTTGTTGTTCTTCACAAAGGGTATTGTTGTCTGCGCGCTTTTAATGTCTTCCTGACGGTGCGTCACCACCAGCTCCGAATTTTCAACATCCACGCTCTCCACATTCTCGCGCATCACTATCTCCGGGCTCAGGTACATGGACAAACCTACTATGAGACCAAGCCCCACCTGCCCGACAATCTTGAACTTGCCGCTCATGCCGTCCTTGTTATGATGCTTGATTTTCAGCCAGTCGTCCATAAAGCCGAGCGTGCCGAGCCACAAGGTGGACATCAGCATCAGAATCATATATATGTTGGACAGGTCGCCGAAAAGCAGACACGGCACCAGTATGGATATTATGATTATGACACCGCCCATGGTTGGTGTGCCTTTTTTCTGCATCTGCCCCTCAAGCCCGAGGTCGCGGATAATCTCGCCGACCTGCATAAGCTGCAGACGGTCTATTATTTTGCGGCCGAAAACCAACGCTATGAACAGCGACAGCAGCAGTGCCGCTCCGGAACGGAAGGTGATATAGTCCATCAGCCTCGCTCCGGGAAATCCCACATCCGAAAGATAATCAAACAGATAGTACAACATTCTTTTTTAATCCCTTAATAAATTATACACTTTTGAGCACCTCTGCAACGACCTCACGGTCATCAAAATGATGCTTTACTCCTTTAATCTCCTGATAGTCCTCATGTCCCTTGCCGGCAATCAGCACCACATCGCCCGGAGCGGCAAGAGCCACAGCCGTGCGTATTGCCTCCCGGCGGTCCACTATGCTGAGCACAGAAGGACGTGTGGTGTCGTCAAGCCCCGCCTCCATGTCATGAAGTATCTCGGCAGGTTCCTCGTCACGCGGATTGTCGGAGGTGAGGATAACGCGGTCGCTTCTCAGGGCTGCCTCACGCGCCATTATGGGTCGCTTGCCTTTGTCGCGGTTGCCGCCGGCGCCCACAACGGTTATTATTCTGCCGGCTGAGCCGACAACCTCGCGTATTGCCGACAGCACATTCACAACAGCATCCGGAGTATGGGCGTAGTCCACCACCGCCGTTATGCCTGAGGCAGAACGGAATGTCTGGAAACGGCCCGCCACCGGAACAAGACGGCTCATATCCACAAGCACTTTTTCCGGTTCAAAGCCCATTAGCACAGACGCGCCGTAAACCGCCGTGAGATTATACGCGTTGAATTTGCCGGTAAACAACACCTCCACCTCATTGCCGTTGAAGCTCATCAGAGTGCCGTCAAGGCGGCTTTCTATGATTTTGCCCGAAAAATCGGCAGGTTGTCTGAGAGAGTATGTGTATCGACGGGCACGGGTGTTCTGGAGCATCACCTCGCCCACCTTGTCATCAATATTGGTGAGGGCGAAAGCACTGCCGGGCAGATTGTCAAAAAATGATTTTTTTGCCTGAAGATAGGCATCCACCGTCTTGTGATAGTCAAGGTGGTCGCGGGTGAGGTTTGAGAACACCCCGCCGGCAAAATGAAGTCCGGCAATGCGGTGCTGGTGGGCTGCGTGTGAGCTAACTTCCATTGCGGCATACTTGCAGCCGGCGTCTACCATGCGCGCAAGCAGGGCGTTGAGAGTCAGCGGGTCGGGGGTAGTCTGCGCTGCAGGCACCGCCTCGGTGTCCACATAATTGCACACTGTCGACAGAAGTCCCGCCTTGAACCCGTTGAGACGCGCCATCTCATAAAGCAGGGTCGCAGTGGTGGTCTTGCCGTTTGTACCGGTGACACCCACAAGACACAACTTGCGCGAAGGGTCGTCATACCACCGCGACGCAAGAAATCCAAGCGCTACCGAAGAGTCAGACACCTTTATATATGTTATGCCCGACTCCAGACGCTCCGGAAGCTCCTCGCAGACAATCGCCGCCACACCGCCTACTGCGACAATAGGTATAAACCTGTGACCGTCCACATTAGTGCCGCGCACGGCGACAAAAAGCGAACCGAGCTTTATTTTCCGGGAATCGCACTCCACGGAGCTTATCATGACATCTTTTCTGCCTATAATCTCTTCAACGGTTATCGCTGACAGCAGAGAGGTGAGTGGTTTCATATATTATGATGATTATTTTTTGAATACTTACTTATGATGATACTTATTGTCTTATTCCCTTAGCACCAGTGTCACCTTCGAACCGGCGGCAATCTCTTTTCCGGGAGCTGGCGACTGTGCGGACACATAACCCGCCCCCTTGAAGTCGACATTGAAACCCGCCCGTTCAAGCGTGGCTATCGCATCGCGCAAGCCATAGCCCACCACACCCGGCACCCCTTTCTGGGAGGTCGAGGGGCGTTCGATGCTCCTGTGCACTCCGTTAGCAGTGATACTCTTGCCCACTTTCTTGCCCTTTGCGGCAGATGCCGTCGCATAAAGCACCGGAGGGTCGTTCTTTGCAGGCTCGGCGCGATAGTCGGAACTGTTGTCGAGCATACCTCTCGAATACAGCTTCAAGGCAATGCTCTTCAGCACTTCGCCGCTTGTGCTGGCTGCACCGAAGGCATTCTGCTTGGGGTTGCAGGTAAGCACTATGCATGAGTACTTAGGGTTTTCGGCAGGGAAGAAACCACAGAAAGCGAGACGCTTCTTCGAAGTGTTGTACGCACCACCCTCAATCATGTAGCAGGTGCCGGTTTTTCCGGCTATGCGCACATAATCGTTGCGCAGGCGCTTGCCGGTGCCATGGTCGCCCCACACCACATCGGTCAGCATGGCACGCATCTTGGAGGCGTTTGTCTCGCTGCATATCCGGTCTCTTATATATGTAACAGGCATTATGGAATCCACCCCGTCGCCGGTAAGACGGCTCACAAGGCGCGGGCGCACATAGCGTCCGTTGTTGGCTATTGCATTGTAAATTGAAAGTGTGTACAACGGCGGTATTTCGGTGGCATAACCGTAACACTGCCTTGACAGCGCTATGCGCCCGCCACGGTTGCTCGGCACACTGTCCACTCTCGGCACACTCTCACCTGCAATTCCGGTGTGCATCGGCTCAAGAAACCCAATTTCTTTCAGCCGCGAGTAGAATCCCCCCGGATTGGAATCATATTTGCGGGTTATGATTTTCGCCATTCCGATATTGCTTGAGCGCTCTATCACTTCCTTCACCGTCAGCGAGCCCACTCCGTGTGAATCGGTTATGGGTCTGCCCCCGGCGTAGGCGTATGAATGACCGGTGACAAGCACCTCGTCAAGATCGTTCACCACACCGTCCTCAAGCGCAATCATCATGGACAGTGTCTTTACCACCGACCCCGGCTCATAGCCGAGCACCGCACGGTTCATGCCCTCGATATAATTGTCGGCGTTGGGATTCTTTTCAAGGTTGGATATCGCCTTGATGTCGCCCGTAGCCACATCCATAAGCACAGCCACTCCCCAGTCCGCATTGCAGAATGTCAGCACATCGTTAAGCTCGTTCTCTACAATGTCCTGCATCTTTATGTCTATCGTTGTGCGTATATTGTAGCCGGGCACAGCAGGGATGTCAGTCCAGTTATATATGCCCTTGGTGAGAGGCACCTTTTTCGAAAGTCCGGTTTTGCCGTAAAGGAGCGTGTCAAGAGCCTTTTCAAGACCTGATATGCCATGCACCTCCTTGCATTGTGCCGTAGCCCCCACACCGCCTATGCTTCGGCGAGCCATATCGCCATACGGGTTGACCCTGCGCATCTTGCTTTCCACCGACAGTCCGTTGCGGTTTCTGTTGCGGATTGAGAAAAACGGGAATGTGCGCAGACGGCGGTAGTCGGCGTAGCTTATATTGTCGATAAGACGGTAGGCCCTCGGTCGCTCGGCTTTGGGTTTGGACAACGGCTTTGCAAGATGCGAATGCCACTGTGCCTTTGTGCGGGAGGGGAAATAATGAGCCAGGCTGTCGGCTATCGAATCGAGTGCGTTGCGAAAACGCTCCTCCATAAAACGCTCGCAACGGAAATCGATTCTGACAGTGTAATAGCGCAGATTGGCGGCGAGGATGCTGCCGTCAGCCGCAAGGATGTTTCCGCGTTCGGGAATTATTGTGTCGCGGCGCGAAAGCTCTCTGATGGCTTTCTCGTTCCATTCGTCGGCTGATATAACCGTAGTGTCCACCAGTTTGTACACTATTCCGGCACTCATGAAAAGAATTCCGGCAACTATCAGACCGTAACGGAAAAGGATATGT
This sequence comes from Muribaculaceae bacterium Isolate-104 (HZI), assembly GCA_003762715.1. Lineage (GTDB taxonomy): Bacteria > Bacteroidota > Bacteroidia > Bacteroidales > Muribaculaceae > Paramuribaculum. Next base: position 44,579 of record RIBJ01000059.1, read on the forward strand.
TTTCTGTTTGACTTCTTTTTCATTTTTTCTCAAGTTTGAAAGGTGGTCTGTCCTGTACACGGAGATTAAGCCCGAGCGAGTCTATCAGGTGCTGCATCGATGATTCTCTAGTGTTGCTCATGTAGGCGCTGCGCACTCTCAGCCGTTCGGTCTTGACAATTTCCAGCTCGGTTTCAAGCCGGCGTATCTCCTCCATCTTTGTCTGGCATGTGTACTTGTTCGTGATGTAGAGCATCACAACCACCACACCCGCGAAAACGGTGAGCCAGTTGCGGGCAAAGAAGTCGCTGCTCAGCACCTCTCCCTGTCTTATACGCTTTATAAAGCTCGGTTTCTGATCTTTTTTATTGTTTCTTGCCGCCATTGCATCTCCTCTATGACTCTTTACCATGCATTTCTCACAGCCACCCGCAATTTTGCGCTGCGCGAACGCGGATTGCGCTCAACCTCTTCCGCGTCAGGCACAACAGGCTTGGAGCCTGCCAGCCGGAACGGGGCGTCACTGCGCCCGAACAGGTCTTTGTTCTCTCTGCCCTCGACATTGCCGGTGCGCATGAAATTCTTTACCATGCGGTCCTCCAGCGAATGGTATGTAATCACCGCCAGCCGCCCGCCGGGCTTTATCACCTTCGCCGTCTGTTCAAGAAAGGAGCGCAGGGCATCCAGCTCGCCGTTCACCTCTATGCGCAGAGCCTGAAAAATCATTGCAAGCTCTTTTTTCTCCTGGCGGGGGTTGACAAAAGGCTTCACAATCTGCAAAAACCGCTCTACAGTATCAACCGGAGTCTCTGCCCGCGCACGCACCACTGCCGAGGCTATACGCCGCGCCGCTCTCACTTCACCGTACAGATAAAGCACATCTGCTATTTTTTCCTCAGGCGCCGTATTCAGAAACTGCGCGGCGGTGCGCGGCGACTTTCTGTTCATACGCATGTCGAGCGCTCCGCTCCAGCGAAATGAAAATCCGCGTTCCGCATCGTCAAAATGATGAAACGACACTCCGAGGTCGGCAAGCACGCCGTCTACTCCGTCCACCCCGTAATAACGCATGAAATTTGACAGGTAGCGGAAGTTGGAGTACACAATTGTAAACCGGGGGGCTTCAAAAGCCCGCGCCACAGCATCCTCGTCCTGGTCAAAAGAATACAGATGCCCCTCTTTGCCAAGAGATTCCACTATCGCCCGCGAATGACCGCCGCCGCCGAATGTAGCATCGACGTACACGCCGTCCGGTTTTATTGCCAGAGCCTCCAGCGACTGAGGCAGCAGGGCGGGAATATGATAGATTTCTTCTTGCATGGCAGAGCGATATGAGCGTTTTTGGTGTTGTGTGGTTTTACGTTGTAAAGTTAGTGATTTTTGCATGTAATTTACAAACTTAAACTCAAAAAATTATTACATGTTGATAACTATGCCAATGCCTGTTTTCTAAAACCGCTGACAGCCTGACAATTGCCCCTCTTGTCTGCAATTAGTTTCGTTTGCAAATGTAAATTTAACGTTTTTCCCATGCTCTATTTTGTTTTTACTTCACAAAAACTTTAATTTAGCGGTCGGATTGATTATCCGCTGCATAAAAAATCAATATTTTTATAATATCAAATGGCAAAAGTTATAATTATCGGAGCCGGGGGTGTCGGCACTGTCGTAGCCCACAAATGCGCCCAGAATCCGGACGTATTCACTGAGATTGTACTCGCCTCTCGCACAAAGAGCAAATGCGACGCAATTGCTAAGGCTATAGGAAGCTCCAACATCACCACCGACAGCGTCGACGCCGACAGTGTCGACCAGCTTAAAGCCCTGTTCGAGCGCCATAAACCCGAACTGGTCATAAACGTGGCTCTTCCGTATCAGGACCTTACAATTATGGAAGCATGCCTTGCCTGCGGAGTCAATTACCTCGATACCGCAAACTACGAGCCCAAGGATGTTGCTCACTTCGAATACTCCTGGCAATGGGCTTACCGCGAAAAGTTTGAAAAAGCCGGACTCACTGCAATTCTCGGCTGCGGTTTTGACCCCGGTGTCTCAGGCGTTTTCACCGCCTACGCGGCAAAACACTATTTCAGCGCCATGGAAACCCTTGATATTGTGGACTGCAACGCCGGTGACCATGGGAAAGCTTTCGCCACAAACTTCAACCCGGAAATCAACATCCGCGAAATTACCCAGAACGGCCGCTACTGGCAAGACGGCAAATGGGTGACAACCGGACCGCTCGAAATACACAAGCCCCTCACCTACCCCAACATCGGCGCTCGCGAGTCGTATCTGCTGTACCATGAGGAGCTTGAAAGCCTCGTTCAGAACTTCCCCACAATAAAAAGAGCCAGATTCTGGATGACATTCGGTCAGGAGTACCTCACCCACCTGCGTGTAATACAGAATATCGGCATGGCGCGTATTGACGAGGTTGACTACAACGGCACCAAGATAGTACCGCTTCAGTTCCTTAAGGCAGTGCTGCCAAACCCCCAGGACCTCGGCGAAAACTATCACGGCGAAACATCAATCGGATGCCGCATCAGCGGTCTTGACAAAGACGGCAAGCCGTTGACATACTACATATACAACAATTGCAGCCACGAGGAAGCCTACAAGGAAACCGGCATGCAGGCGGTGAGCTACACCACCGGAGTGCCCGCCATGATAGGCGCAAAGATGTTCCTGACAGGAAAATGGAAAAAAGCCGGTGTGCACAACGTTGAGGAATTCGATCCGGACCCCTTCATGGCACAGCTTTCTCTCCAGGGTCTCCCCTGGCATGAGGTTGTCAACGGCGACATTGAGCTCTGATGCCCAGTTTAGCCTCCAGATAAGGAGTCGGACATATATCATAGGCGCGGCGCAGATATTCTGCGCCCGCTTTTTTATTGCCCCTGTCCCACAAGGCGTTACCGAGATATAGCAGAGCAGTGACATTATCCGGACTTATCTCGACAACGCGACTGTACACCCGCTCCGCCGCAGTCATGTCGCCACAGTCAAGATAGCCCTGCGCCATGAGTTCCAGATACTCGACATTGTCCGGCAATCCGTCAAGCATTCTGCGTGCGCACTCAACTGTCTTTTCTCCGTTGTGGCGAAACGCGAAATAATGGAGCAGCCGCAAGTCAACAGCACGGCGCAGCCACGGTTCCGACACCACAACAGTTTCAAGATAGTCCTCATACACAGCCGGTTTGCCCAGCGCTATTGAAGCTCGCTCCACCCCGCCAAACAGCGAATCCACCACCACGCGGTGTTCTATTGCCGACCTCGTAAGCCGCTGCTGGCTGAGAGTATCACCCGCCATTGCAGCAGAAGCTATGGCTCTCACATATGTGGCGCACTCTGCCGGCTGCCGGACAAGCATAAGGTCACACATCGCAAGCGCGCTAAGCCACTCTTTCTGGACATAAAACCGCTCTGCCTTGACAGCAATCGAATCGTAAGGCACAGTTGCGCAGGCGGCGATGCCGCTCCACACACAAAAAATCGCAATCAGTCTTTTCAACATCTCAGCCGGTAATTGATAATAGCGTCTACCAGATACATCGCCTTTATGTCCGCGCGGTCAACAATCATGTCATCATAATCGCTGTTGGCGCTGACAAGGCGTATCTTTTCATCATCGTCAGCACGCCGCACATACTTGACAAGCCGGTAGTCCTCCAATACTATAACGTAAATCTGCCCCCAGAAGATGTTGTGACTGTCATTTACCGGATTTATAGATATATATGCACCGGGCTCTATGACCGGAACCATGCTGTCGCCGCTCACATGCACTATCACATCGTCTTTTTTAAGGCGCGGCAGACTGATATGACCTATAATGCGCTCTTCCGTAAACATCTGCGCCAGCTCTTCCGTACCCGCAACCACATCAATGTCGTATATCGGCACTACCGCTCCGCCTCCCTGCGCACCTTCCTCGCGGTCTTTGGAAAACGGCACATCGCGACCATGCGCAAGCCATGTCTTGGACACTCCGAGGTCTACGGAAATCCTGTTCATGAGACCCTCTGTCACCGGAAGACGCCCGCTCAGATGCTTGGACATGTTTGCCGGGTCTATACCTATGCGACGCGCAAATTCCTTTTGTGTAATGCCGAGTTTCCTTATAAGGAATCTGATACGGTCGGCAGGCGTAACCGCGCCGCTATGAGGATTATACATAAAAACCGGTTATTAATTTTTGAAAGCATGGATTTGTGCAAAGGTAAAGGTTATTGGGCGAATTGCCAACTGAATTGTTGTAATTTTGCCATTTTCGCGACAGCAACCAAGCAACCGAACAAAATTTCATCAGATTTCGCGGGCGACAGCAAGCAGAGCCTCGCCGATGACCTGATATTCCACCGCAAACTCCCTGCCGTCGGGAATCCGGGCGGTGCCCGCAGCCACCGCTATGTCATGAATTGTGATACTGTCACTACCGGCTGCCTTGTACACAGCCTCTTTTGCCGTCCAGGCGTGGAGCAGACTTTCGCACTCGTCATCCGCTCGCATGAACTTGCCGGCGACTCGCTCCAGTTGGCTTCGCGGAGCCTCTATATCCACCCCTACAGCGCTATCAGACACGGCAAGTACAGCCAGCCCGGCTCCATGACTCACCGAAACATGCTCTGCCACACCTATTATATAAGGTGCGCCCGAATCGGCATGTGCAAGCTCCGCTTCTCCGAAAGCCTCTTTCACAAGCGCTTTTACAGCCCGCCTCTCGTGTTCGCGCGCTGAGCCTTCAAGCCGACTCATATAAAGGGTGCAATATGGCAGTTCAATCACCATAGTCCGCGAAGTCCGGGATAATAAAGCGCCCTCACGCCGAAGTGTGTTGGATATCGGGCATAACCTTGACACGCACACTGGCTATACGGTGACCGCTTATGTCAAGAATCAGAAAACGGCATCTGCCATATACCAACGGCTCCTTCTCCTTGGGAAAATCGCCTTTTATAGCCAAAAGCATACCGGCAAGAGTCTCGCAGTCCGAGGCTACGTCCTCAAATTCATCCTCATCAAGACCTGTGACACGGAAAAAGTCGCCGAGCAGTGTCTTGCCGTCGAATATATATGTGTCATCCGGGAGTTTCTTGTAAGTCTTTTCATCCTCGTCATACTCGTCGTTTATGTCGCCGACAATCTCTTCGAGCACATCCTCCATGGTCACAAGCCCTTGAGTGCCGCCAAACTCGTCGACCACAATAGCCATGTGGATACGTCTGCGGCGGAAATCCTCAAGCAGGTCGTCAATCATACGGCTCTCGGGCACAAAATATGGCTGACGCAACAGCTTGTGCCAGTCGAAATCCGCAGCCGCCTTGCCTATGTAAGGCAAAAGGTCACGCGAGTACAGCACCCCCTTGATATTGTCTTGCGAGCCGTCACACACAGGCAGGCGGCTGTAGCCCTTCTCTATCACCACCTTCATCACATCTTCAAAGCTGTCCTCAAGGTCAAGAGATGTCATGTCAACACGCGGAGTCATTACCTCGCTTGCCGTTGTGTCGCCGAACCTGAGTATGCCCTCAAGCATCTCTTTTTCCTCGCCCGCCTGCACATCGGTTATTTCAAGCGCCTGGGAAAGATCGTCTGCCGTAACATCGTCATCCTTTTTCGCAACCACCTTGTTGACAATTATGGTGCTGCGCTCCAGCATTGCCGCCAGCGGCATGAACAGCAGGGTAAGAAGTTTAACGCCTCCGGTAGAGAAACGCACCCAGCGCATATTGTCACTGTTGGCAATCAGCTTAGGCAATATTTCACCGAAAAGCAGTATGAGAAAGGTGAGTATTACAGACTGCAAAATAAAACTCAGCACCTCGCTCATGCCCTCAAACACAGGCCCGAGAGCAAAGTTACACAACACCACAATGGTAACATTTACCAGGTTGTTGGCAATCAGTATAGTGGCGAGAAGCCGCTCCGGCATTCTGACAAGCCTGATGGCGCTGTCGCCGCCCGGCATCTCCTCCAGCTCCTCGCACTGACGCTCGGTAAGGGAGAAAAATGCAATCTCGCTTCCGGACACAAATCCGGACACCAGCAGTGCCAACAACGCTAAGACAAGGGCTACAATCTGACCCACGCCGAAAGTTTCCGGCAGAGTCATCGCTATCACAGAAAATATACCTGCAACACAATCGGCTGCTGGCAAAGGATCAATATCCAATTCTTGAGAATTTAGTTAAACAAAGATGGCGACATTCATTGCCTCGCCATGGTTCACGTTGCAAAATTAACTCTTTTGTAATTCGTTTGCAAATTATTGACGCAAAGTGCGCGCAACCTGTCAGACAGATAGCGCGCACTCTATGATTCAATGGCTTGTGTGTTTTTCAGTATCGTTATATCCTTTCTTGGCTGCGGGGATATCAGCGATAGTCGGCGAAACGGGTCTGGAGCTGCTGGCGGGCAAAGAAGATGCGGCTCTTGATTGTGCCCAGCGGCAGATTCATCTCCTCGGCGATTTCGTCATACTTGTAGCCTGCCACATGCATCGAGAACGGCACTCGGTATTTCTCCGGAAACTCATTGATGGCAGCGGTGATTTCCGACGCGGTATATGAGCCCTCGGGCGAGTCGATGCCGCTGTCCTGGCTCAGATTGAGGTGATACAGATCCTCGGTCTGGTCTATCACTGTTGCGCTCCGCGCTATGCGGCGGTAGTTGTTGATGAAGATGTTGCGCATTATCGTGAACACCCACCCCTTGAAGTTGGTGTTCTCGACATACTTGTCGGCGTTGTCGAGCGCCTTGACCATTGTGTCCTGGAGAAGGTCATACGCGTCATCGCGGTTGGAGGTGAGCATGTACGCGAAGTTGAGCATGTTGCCCTGAAGGGCTGTGAGGCGGTCGGTGAATGAGGGAGTAGCAGCCATAGTAGTAAGTTTAAAGTAAGAAGTGATAAATAGTTCTGTTAACGTTTTAGGTTTGGTCGGGCGGGGTTCTGTTCCCTTCCGACGTTGCAAAGTTACGGCGTTTTACACCGTTACAAGAATTTTAAAGTTAACAGAAGTTAAATCAGTTACATACTTGTTACACCGTGGCGCACATGGCTGCAAATCAACGCTTTCCTACATCCACCTTTACAGTAGCCGGTAAAGTGTCATTGCGTTTTTGTACCGCGTCGATAACCTCGTGGGCAAGGTGGGCAAATGCGTTGCCGGTTATAGTGTCACCGTCCAATGCAACAGGCGCTCCGGCATCGCCACCTGAGCACACACTGCCGACAAGGGGTATCTGCGCGAGCAAGGGCACTCCCGCTTCTTGCGCGAGACGGCACCCGCCGCCGTTGCCGAATATATAATATTTTTCATCGGGGTGCTTCTCGGGGGTGAACCAAGCCATATTTTCCACCAGTCCGAGCACAGGCACATTCACTTTGTCGCCGACAAACATACTGATACCCTTGCGGGCGTCAGCCAGAGCCACCTCCTGGGGGGTTGTCACCACAACCACGCCGGTTATAGCGAGAGTCTGCACCAGAGTAAGGTGGATGTCACTTGTGCCGGGAGGCATGTCAATAAGAAAATAGTCGAGCTCGCCCCAGTCTGCCTCCTCGATAAGCTGCTTGAGAGCGTTGCTTGCCATTCCGCCGCGCCACAGCACCGCGCTGTTGCGGTCAACAAGAAAACCTATCGAGAGCATTTTCACTCCATAGCGCTCTACCGGAATGATAAGCGGTCTGCCATCCACCTCGTGCATGTACACCTGCTCATCCTCGACCCCGAACATCTTCGGCACGCTCGGTCCGAAGATATCGGCATCAAGCAGACCCACCTTATAGCCCTCGCGTGCGAGCGCCACCGCAAGGTTGCTTGACACCGTGCTTTTTCCCACGCCCCCTTTTCCAGAGCTTACACCTATTATATTTTTAACGCCCGGAAGCACATTTTTCACCGCGGCGGGAGTCTGCTTGAGAAAAGTCATGCTTACTGTCGGCTCGACAAACTCACCGACAAAAGTCTTGAGCGCCGCCTCGGCAGCCTTCACAAGCGATTTCGCAAACGGGTCGGTCGGTTTCTCAAAAACTAGGCTGAAGCTCACCTTGTTGCCGTCAATGCGAATATCGTCGGCAACCATCTGCGCCTCAACTATGTTTTTGCCGTTGCCCGGATAGCGCACATTTTTAAGCGCCTCCAGTATAAGATTGGGGTATAGTCTGTTCTCCATCTGATTATTGTTTCGGTTTCACCGCCGCCTCGCGAAGCTCGGGATGCTGAAGCTCGCCACGCGAAAAACTGCGGTATGTGTCATGCTCAATCTCCACCTCCGGTTCGCTGAGTGCCTGCTGCCCCGGAAGTTCAAACGATATATATTTGATAGTGAGTCCGCGTTCAAGCCACTGCTGTTCGTAGTAAGTGCGAATGCCGAGAATCTCTGTGGCGCAGTGATGCCCCTCGCCGTAAAGGTCTGAGGTGTCTGCTATCAGCTGAAGCCCGTTATGGCGCGCCATCTCTCTTGTATATGTGTAGAGAAACGGGCTGTCTGTCTTTAGATTGACCACACCGCCAGGCGCAAGAACCTTGCGGTACAGCTCCAGGAAACGAGTGCCGGTAAGGCGTTTGCGCACCTTTTTCATCTGCGGGTCAGGAAATGTTATCCAGATTTCCGCAACCTCGCCGGGAGCGAAAAAATGGTCGAGCAGCTCAATGTCCGTGCGCAGAAACGCCACATTGCCGAGACCCTCGTCACGCGCCTGACATGCGCCTGTCCACATCCGCGCTCCCTTGATGTCTATGCCAATGAAATTTTTGTCGGGATAGCGCCGTGCGAGCCCTACGGTATACTCGCCCTTGCCACATCCGAGTTCAAGCACAACGGGGTTGCTGTTGTGAAAAAACTCCTCATGCCATTTGCCGCGATACGGAAACCCCTCTCGCTCGAGAACTCCGAACGGATACTGGAGAACAAACTCCATTGTCTCCATTTCGCTGAATTTTTTTAGTTTGTTTTTACCCATATAGCTGCAAAATTAGCGAAATCCCTGAAAAAATCTCTATTTTTGTACCATAATCATTTACTTTGACCATGACCAAAGATACACTGCTTATTCTGTCGGGCGGCATGGACTCTACAACCATGCTTCACGAATTCAAGGATTCGATAGCCCTTGCCGTCAATTTCAGTTACGGTGCTAATCAGAACGCCCGCGAGGCGGAGTGTGCCCGCAAGCAATGCGCGCTGCTCGGCATAGAACTGATTGAAATAGACCTCGCCTTCATGGGCAAACACTTCGACAGCGCGCTGCTCAGCGGCGCCGACGCCATACCCGAAGGGAGCTATGCCGACTCAAACATGTCGGCTACAGTCGTGCCGTTCCGCAACGGCATAATGCTCGCCATAGCGGCAGGGCTTGCCGAAAGCCGGGGGCTCAAGGCGGTGATGCTTGCAAACCACGGCGGCGACCATGCCGTGTACCCCGACTGCCGTCCCGCGTTTGTCGAGGCCATGAACAATGCCATAGCCGCCGGAACATACGCCGGCATAACACTGAGAGCGCCCTACACCGGCATCTCTAAAAAAGAGATAGCTCGCCGTGGCAAAGCGCTCGGTGTAGACTATTCGCTCACATACTCCTGCTACAAAGGGGGCGCGCACCACTGCGGCAAATGCGCCACATGTATCGAACGCCGGCAGGCTCTCGACGCTGCCGGAATCGACTGCGAATAACCTCTGCCCATCCCCACGCATTTTTTACCAATCATCATATCATGAATCTTTCCCGATTTTACTGCCCCGTGATAGCCCTTGCCGCTATGACAGCAGAGACCGCGGCGGCACCACCTGCCGCCGTAACGGCTACCGAAACCCGTGCCGAAAACAGCGCCGTGACCGTAACCGGTGTGTCGCGCCTTAACCCCACAACCGTGGAACTGTCGCTGTCTAACGGCAAACGAATAGCCGTGGATTTCTACAGCGACAACATCTTCCGTATTTTCCGCGATGACAACGGCGGAATAATTCGCAATCCGCAGGCAAACCCGCCGGCAGACATCCTTGTAAAGGACCCGCGCCGGAGTGTGAACGGCATCGCCGTTTCCGATTCGGAAGGCACGGTGACGGTGTCAACCCCTAAAGTCGAGGTTGCATGGAACAAAGCCGATGCCACAATGACCGTCACAGACAAGGCTTCCGGCAAACAGGTGGTCAGAGAAACCGCACCGCTCAAATTCGAAAAAGGGCGCACAGTGATGACCCTCGGAGAGAATCCTGACGAGTATTTTTACGGCGGAGGTGTGCAAAACGGACGTTTCTCCCACAAAGGCAAGGCTATTGCCATTGAAAACCAGAACAGCTGGACCGACGGAGGCGTCGCCTCTCCCACCCCCTTCTACTGGTCGACCGACGGCTACGGCTTAATGTTCCACACATTCGCCAAAGGCAAATACGATTTCGGCGCCGAAACCCCGGGTACAGTGCGTCTGAGCCATGATTCAGTCTATCTTGACGTTTTCGTCATGGTAGACAGCACCCCCGCAGCTCTGCTTGCCGACTTCTACCAGCTCTCCGGCAACCCTGTGCTGATGCCCAAATTCGGCTTCTACGAGGGTCACCTCAACGCCTACAACCGCGACTACTGGACCGAAGACGAAAAAGGCATACTGTTTGAGGACGGCAAGCGCTACAAGGAGAGTCAACGCGACAACGGCGGCATAAAAGAGTCGCTGAACGGCGAAAAAAACAACTACCAGTTCTCTGCCAGGGCGGTTGTTGACAGATACGCCGCTCACGACATGCCGCTCGGATGGGTTCTGCCAAACGACGGCTATGGAGCCGGCTACGGTCAGACAGAAACTCTTGACGGCAACATCGAAAACCTGCGTCAGTTCGGCGACTACGCCCGCTCAAAAGGCGTGGAAATCGGACTCTGGACCCAAAGCGACCTGCACCCGAAGCCTGAAGTGAGCGCGCTGCTGCAGAGAGACATTGTAAAAGAGGTGCGCGATGCCGGCGTGAGAGTGCTTAAAACCGATGTGGCATGGGTAGGAGCCGGCTATTCGTTCGGGCTCAACGGCGTTGCGGACGTCGGCGAAATAATGCCATACTACGGCAACGACGCGCGCCCCTTCATTATATCTCTCGACGGCTGGGCTGGCACGCAGCGCTACGCCGGAGTGTGGAGCGGCGACCAGACCGGCGGCGAATGGGAATACATCCGCTTCCATATACCTACATACATAGGCTCCGGACTTGCCGGACAGCCCAATATCTCCTCCGACATGGACGGCATTTTCGGCGGCAAAAACCCGATTGTCAACATTCGCGACTTCCAGTGGAAAACATTCTCGCCCATGCAGCTCAACATGGACGGCTGGGGCAGAAACGAGAAGTATCCCCACGCACTCGGCGAGCCGGCGGCATCCATCAACCGCAACTACCTCAAGCTCAAATCGCAGCTGCTGCCCTACGCCTATACCTACGCCCGCGAGGCTGTGACCGGCAAACCGCTCATAAGGGCTATGTTCCTCGAATATCCAAATCCGTACACTCTCGGTGCTTCCACCCGCTACCAGTACCTTTACGGTCCCGACTTCCTCGTGGCGCCCGTCTATCAGGCAACCGCCGCCGACTCTCTGGGCAACGACATCAGAAACGGCATCTACCTGCCGAAAGGAAACTGGATTGACTATTTTTCAGGAGATGTGTACCCCGGAGAATCGGTGCTGAACAGCTTCGAGGCTCCGATATGGAAACTTCCGGTATTCGTAAAAGCCGGAGCCATAATACCCATGGTCAACCCCAACAACAACCCCTCGCAGATAGACCGCTCACTGCGCATTTTCGAGTTCTACCCCGAGGGCAGCTCCTCCTTCACCCTGTACGACGATGACGGCGTGACTGAAAGCTACAAGGACGGCGCTTCATTCGCCACCACCCGCATCACTTCAGATGTCACTCCCAAAGCCCTACGCATTACAATTGAGCCGACCGAAGGCTCCTTCAAGGGATTTGAACCGGTTCAGGAAACCGAGCTTATTGTCAATGTTAGCGAAAAACCGGCTGCCGTTTCGGCTCGCGTAGGCAACTCAAAAGTGACTCTCCGCGAGGCTGTTACGCTTGCCGAATTTAAAAAAGGCGAAAACCTTTATTACTACAACCCAGCTCCGCAGCTCAACAACTTCTCCACCCCCGGCTCAGAGGCAGCAAAAATGTCTGTGACCAAAAACCCGCAGCTGCTTGTAAAAATTGCCGCTACCGACATTGCCGCCAACACCGTGGCTGTCGAGGTCAAAGGGTTCCGGTTCGACCACAAGAACAGCCTGCTCGCCTCTCATGGCGCGATACAGGCTCCGACGGCACAGGTTACCCCTGACAATACGGGCGCTTACTCACTGACCCCGAGCTGGCAGCCGGTGGCAAATGCCGACTACTGCGAGATACGTTTCAACGGGCTGACCTACACCAACATCCGCGCCAATGAACTTCTGTTTGAAGACCTTGTGCCGGAAACCGACTACACATTTGAAATCCGCGCGGTAAATGCCGACGGCGCATCTGACTGGGCTACTGTAACCGCCCGCACCAAGGACAACCCCCTTGAATTTGCAATACGCGGCATACAAGGCGAGGTAAATGTGCCCATACAGGCAGGCTTCGGCGTGAGCCGTCTGTTTGACTTTGCGGAAAGCGGCGACACATGGCACACAAAATACCGCGCCGACGCTATACCCTTCGACCTGACAATAGACCTTATGAGCGTAAACACCCTTGACCGCTTCGACTACCTGCCCCGCACCGACGGCGGAAACGGCACAATACTTAAAGGAAGTGTAGCCGTGAGCATGGACAAGGAGCATTGGACTCCGGTCGATTCGTTCACATGGCAAAGAAACGGCGACACCAAGCAGTTTGTGTTCACAGAGCGCCCCACCGCCCGCTACATCAGACTCTCCGTGACTGAAGGCGTGGGCAACTACGGCTCCGGCAGAGAGCTTTATGTATTCAAGGTTCCGGGCACAGAAAGCTACCTGCCCGGCGACATAAACTCCGACGGCAAGATAGACGAGAACGACTTTATGTCATACACCAACTACACCGGGCTACGCAGCGGCGACTCCGACTTCGAGGGCTATGTAAGCATCGGCGACATAAACCGCAACGGACTCATTGACGCCTATGACATATCTGTTGTCTCTACACGGCTTGAAGACGGTGTCGAACCCGATGACTACGCCGCCCCGCTCGCAGGAACCATCTCGCTTGACATTCCGACCGCTACAGTTGCGAAAGGCGACACAATAAGCATCGCTGTAAAAGGTGCAAATCTGAGCAGTGTCAACGCTCTGAGCTTCGCTATGCCTTACGACCAGCAGAAGTGGCAGTTTGCAGGCATTGAGCCGGTTGCAATGAAGCAGATGGAAAACCTCACAAACGACAGGCTTCACACCAATGGTGTCAAAGCCCTCTATCCCACATTTGTCAACATCGGCGACAAGCCCGCTCTTGAAGGCTCCGAAACCCTCTTTGTAATACGTTTCGTGGCAAGACAGCGCGGCGCGTTCTCTGCAAAAATGCAAGACGGCATTATTGTCGACAAAAAGCTGAACACCATCAAGTTTTAAGAAACCACGCACAAAAGAGGAGGCTGTGTCGTAATTAAGGTTTACGGCGCAGCCTCTCTTTTTTAGTGCTTTGAGATTATGATATTTTTCAGGCAACTGATTTTTGAGGATTTTTCCAAAATATCCGATTCTCACGATGCAAAATT